>DASVDK010000215.1:0-5426 GCA_036381125.1 Thermodesulfobacteriota bacterium
GTAGGCGCGGATCCAGGCAGGCGCGTTACGGAGGTCGTCGTTCCACTCGCCGGTGCAAACGATGCCGTCGTCGAGCCTGGCGTAGATCGCCTGGCGCATCCAGCGGCCCCCCTCGCGCGTCCGCAGGAGCACCATGACACGCCGCGCGTCGCGCCCCGAGGCGGCGGTGGCCTCCGGCAGCGCGGCGCAGAGGATGGCTCCGCTCACGCTGCGGCCGACGAGGGGGCGCAGGCCGTGCAGCAGGCGGAGACCGTCCTGATCGGGCACCAGGCCGAGCGGTGCGCAGGCGAGGCTGTCGGCGCGGTCGCTGACGAGGAGCACGTAGGCGCCGAGCCCTTCGGTCCAGTCCACGGCCGACTCGCACGCCGCCTCGTAGACCCCCTCGGCCAGCTCGACGAGGTCGTCGAACGGCGCCGTCTGTCGGAATCCGCGGCTCTCCCCCGTCCCCATGGCGGAGCGGACCGTACACCTGAGGACCAGCCGATGTCAACGCTCGAATACGCAGGGAGAGTGCGCCCGAAATGGATGGGCCGCTGAGCCCGATCGTCGCTCGCTTCGGCTACCTGGCCGTGTTCGTCGGCGTCTTCCTCGAGAGCGCCGGCGTGCCGGTGCCGGGGGAGACGCTCCTCCTCGCGGGCGCCTTCTTCGCGCACCAGGGATCGCTCGCCCTCGCCTGGGTCATCGCGGTGGCCGCCGCCGCCGCCGTCCTCGGCGACAACCTGGGCTACGTCCTCGGCCGACGGGGCGGCCGCCCGATGATCGAGCGCCGGGGGCGGCGGGTGGGGCTCACCCCGGCCCGCCTCGCCGCGATCGACGCGTTCTTCGCCCGGCACGGCGCGCGCGCGGTCTTCTTCGGCCGGTTCGTCACCGGCGTCCGGGTCTTCGTGGCCGTGGCGGCCGGGATCGCGCGCGTCCCCTGGCCGCACTTCCTCGCCTGGAACGCGGCCGGGGCGCTGGTCTGGTCGGTGACCGTCGGGCTCGCGGGCTACGTCTTCGGGCAGAGCGTGATCGCCGCCGAGCACCTGCTCGGCCGGGCCGGGCTCTTCGCGATGGCGATCGTCGGGGCCCTTGCCGTGGCGGCCCTGGCGTGGCGCCACGGCCGCCGCCTGACGGCCCTGACCGCCGGCCGGGTGCCGGCCGGCCTCACCGCGAGGGAGATCCTCCTCGTCGTCGCCAACGCCGTGTCCATCGGCGTCTTCGCGAGGATCGCCGAGGAGGTCGCACACCGCCGGACGGCGCGCTTCGACGAGGTGGTGGCGATGGCCGTCCTCGCCTGGCGGTCTCCCGGTCTCGACCTCGTCATGATGGCCCTCTCGGCCATCGGCGCCTATCCGTTCCTCGCCGTGGTCGTCGCCGCGGTGGCGGGGTGGGCCTGGCGCCGCGGCGACCGAGGCGCGGCCGGCGCGCTGGTGGCCGTGTCGCTGGTCGACGTGACGCTGAACGCCCTGCTCAAGACGGCCTTCGAGCGGGGTCGCCCCGACCTCTGGGCGCTCGTGGTGGAGCCGCAGAGCTACAGCTTCCCGAGCGGGCACGCCATGGGCGCCGCCGCCATCTACGGCTTCGCCGCCGTGGTGGTCGCGCGCCTGGCCCCCCAGGCCCGACCGCTGCTCGCCGTGGCGACGCCGTTGCTCGTCCTCGGCATCGGCCTCTCGCGCGTCTACCTCGGCGTTCACTGGCCGACCGACGTGCTCGCCGGCTTCGCGGCCGGCGCCCTCCTCCTCCTCTGGGCCACCTACCTGCTGGACGGCACGCGCCGGGCCCCGTGATAGGCTCGTGTCCATGCGCGTCCGTGCGCTCGCGCGGGCCCTGCTCGCCGCCGCGCTCTTCGGGGCGGCCACGCCGGCGAGCAAGTGGCTCCTGTCGGACCTGACGCCGTTTCAGCTCGCCGGGCTCCTCTACCTCGGCGCCGCGCTGGGCGTCTGCTCCGGCGCGGTACGTGGCGGCCGCGTGCCTCTTCCGGCGGGCGGCGACCGCAATCGCGCCCGGCTGCTGGGCGCCGTCGTCGCGGGCGGCCTGGTGGGCCCGGTGCTCCTGCTCGTCGGCCTTCGGCTGGCCGAGGCGGCCTCCGTGTCGCTGTGGCTCAGCTTCGAGCTGACGGCGACGGCCCTGCTGGGGGCCCTCGTCTTTCGAGACCACCTCGGTCGCGCCGGGTGGGCCGGGGTCGCGATGGCGCTGGCCGCCTCGTGCCTGCTCTCCGCGGAGGGCGGGGCCGCGGGGCCCACGGCGGGCACGCTCGTGCTCCTCGCCTGTCTCTGCTGGGGTCTGGACAATCACCTCACCGCGCTCATCGACGGCGTCACGCCCAGCCAGAGCACGTTCTGGAAGGCGCTCGTCGCCGGCACGGTCAACCTCGGGATCGGCGTCGCGCTCGACCCCTTCACCGCTCGCCCGCCCCTCGTCCTCGCCGGGCTGCTCGTCGGCGCCTGGTCGTATGGTGCAAGCATCGTCCTGTACATCACGGCCGCCCAGGGGCTCGGCGCCACCCGGGCGCAGATCGCGTTCGCCACGGCGCCTCTCTTCGGCGTGCTGCTGTCCGTGACGTGGCTGGGAGAGTCGCTCGCGCCCGTCCACGCGGCCGCGGCGGCGCTGTTCCTCGCGAGCGTCGCGCTCGTGACCGCCGACCGGCACGCGCACGCCCACGAGCACGAGGCGCTGGAGCACGAGCACGGACACCGACACGACGACGGCCACCACACGCACGAGCATCCCGGTCTGCGCCCGTCCGCGTGGCACACCCATCGCCACCGTCACGAGCCGGTCGTCCACAGCCACCCGCACTGGCCAGACCTCCACCACCGGCACCGTCACGACGCCGATCCGTGACCATGTCGGGCGGAACCGCCGACCGTCCCGCGGGCGCGAGCGAATCGGAGGCACGACGCCGCACGTCAGGTCGCGGCAAGCGCGGCGCGAACGTCGTGGAGCGTCTCGAAGGGGGTGAACGGGAGGCCGGCGGCCCGCATCGCCTCGGCCAGGTGGTCGCGGGCGAAGACGGCCGAGCCGCGGCCGGCCGCGGCGACGAGCGACGCGGCCTCGACGTCTCCCGCCCCGTCGCCCACGTAGGCCACCGGGCGGCCGGCGGCGAGGAGCGCCTCGACGCTCCGGCGCTTGCCGGCCTCGGTCGGCCCGGCCTCCGCGAAGACGACGCGCCACCGCGCGCCGCCATCCGGCTCCTCCTCGACGACGAGGTCGTTGGCCAGGATGGTGAGCGCGTCCGCGTGCGAGCCGAGGAAGTGCCGGATCACCGGCCGGAGGCCCCCCGAGACGAGCCGCATCTCGACGCCGGCGCCGCGGGCCCACGCGAGGAGATCCGGGAAGCCGGGGTCGAGGCGCACCTTCGCCTCGAGGAAGCCGAACGCGACCTCTCGGCTGGCCGTGACCGAGCCGACCATCCGCTCGATGGCCTCGCGCACGCCGAGGCGCCCGCGGTCGACGTCGCGGGCCATCCGACGCGCGCGGAGCGGCCCCATCCCCAGCTCCGCGAGGAGCCGGATCGTGTCGGGCCGGACGACGGTGCCGTCGAAGTCGAGGAGGAGCGCGAGCGGGCCGGACATGCGGGGACCCTAGCACGGGCCCCTTGGGGTCTGCTACCCTTCGCGCCGCACGTCGTGCCGGCCGCCCGCCGCGGCGCTCGCTGCGGGGGCCGGGACGGCGTCGGCGAGAGGAGAAGGGCTGTGGCCGAGCCGCGCGAGGTCCCCCCCGAGGCCAGGGCCGCCGTCGACCGCTTCACGGCGCAGGTGCGCGAGGCGTTCGGCGCGAGGCTCATGTCGGTCGTCCTCTACGGCAGCGCCGCGAGCGGCGACTACGTTCACGGGCGGTCGGACCTCAACCTGGCGCTCGTGCTCGAGACGGTGGCGCTCGAGGACCTCGACCGCTGCCGCCCCTTCCTCGAGGGGTGGCGCAAGGACGGCATCGCCCTGCCGCTCCTCCTCACGCCCACCGAGGTCCAGCGCTCGGCCGACATCTTCCCGGTGGAGTTCCTCGACATCTGCGAGTACCACGTGCTCCTCTACGGCGCCGACTTCTTCGCCGACCTCGACATCGACCCCCGGTACCTCCGCTTCCAGGTCGAGCACGAGCTCAAGGCGAAGGTGCTCTCGCTGCGGGAGTCGTACCTGGGCGGGCTCGACCGGGGGACGCTCGAGGCGCTGGTCGAGGAGCTGTTCGAGACCTCGGTGCCCTCGGTCCTCGCCCTCGGGCGCAACCTGCTCCGCGCGTCCGGGCAACGGCCGCCCGCCCGCAGGCGGGACACGCCGGCGGCCCTCGAGCGCGCCTTCGGCCTCACGCTGCCGGTGCTCGCCGACCTCGCTCGCCGGCGGGCGGGCCGCGCGCCCCTGGCGGCCGGCGGCGACGCGAAGGCACAGTTCGGCCGGTACCTCGAGGAGGTCGAGTCGCTCGCCCGCGTGGCCGACAGTCTCGGCGACCCGGCCGCCTGGCGAGGCGAGCGACCCGGCGGCGGGGCCGGGCCCTCCGCGTGACGCTGGCGCGGGCGACGGCCGTCGCCGTCGGCTGGCTCGTATCCCTGTGCCTGCTCGCGGCGGCGGCCGCTGCCACGATCCCACCGCGCCCCTCCGGGCCGGGCGCGCGCCCGATCGTCGACGCGGCCGGGGTCCTCTCGGCGGAGCAGATCGAGCGGCTCGACGCCACGCTCGGCGGTCTCTACCGGAAGACCGGCGTCACGGCCGGCGTCCTCACGGTGACCTCCATCGCCCCCGACACGATCGAGGACTACGCCGTGCGCGCCTTCGCCGACTGGCGGCTCGGGCGGGAGGGCAAGGACGACGGGCTCCTGCTCGTGGTCGCCGTCGAGGACCGGCGCGTCCGGCTCGAGACCGGCTACGCCATCGAGGGGACGCTGCCCGACGGCCGGGTCGGCGAGCTGCTCGACCGGTACGCGGTGCCGTACTTTCGCGAGGGCCGCTACGGCGACGGGATCGTGGCCGTGATGGACGCGGCGGCGGCCGTCCTGGCCGCCGAGGCCCCGCCCGATCCGCCGGCCGGAGCCCCTCCGGCCGGCTCGCGCGGGCCCGGCCCCGGGTGGCTGATCCTGCTGCTCGTCGCCGCCGTGCTGCTCGCCCGGATGCTGGGCGGGCCGGGAGGACGGCACCGGCGCTTCGGCCCCGGCCGCCCGCGACGCGGCTACCGCGGCCCCATCATCGTGCCGGGCGGCTTCGGCGGCTTCGGCGGCGGCTCCCGGGGCGGTGGGTGGGGCGGCTTCGGGGGCCGCTCGGGCGGCGGCGGCGCGAGCCGCGGGTGGTAGGAGAGGATCGATGCGTGTCGTCGTGATCGGGATCGTGGTGCTGCTCGGGCTGCTGGTTCTGGCCGGGGGCTGGTTCGTCGGCCAGCGCAACACGCTCGTCGACATGCGCGGGCGGGCCCAGGCGCAGTGGACGCAGGTCGAGAACCAGCTCCAGCGGCGCAACGAC
>DASVDK010000216.1:0-20105 GCA_036381125.1 Thermodesulfobacteriota bacterium
GGGACGAAGAACGAGGCGAGCAGCACGATCGAGGCGAGCACGAGCACCCAGATCGAGGCCATGTTGAGCCGCGGGAAGGCCATGTCCCGGGCGCCGATCATGAGCGGGATCAGGAAGTTGCCGAACGCGCCGAGGAGGATCGGCATCGCGACGAAGAAGACCATGACGGTGCCGTGCATCGTCACGATCACGTTGTACCGGTCCGGGGTGACCACCCCGAGGCCCGGCACCTCGGCGCCCGGCCAGGCGAGCTGCCAGCGCATGGCGGCGGCGAGCAGGCCGCCGACGACCGCCCAGAAGGCGCCGACGGCGAAGTACTGCTTCGCGATGGTCTTGTGGTCGGTCGAGAAGACCCGGGTGCGCCAGAAGCCCGGCCGGTCGTGACCGTGCTCCGCGGGCTCGGCGCTCGCGAGACGTTCGCTCATCGCAGGCTCTCCGATCGGGCCGTGGCGGCGGCCGGCCACTGCTGCCGCGCCCAGGCCTCGTAGTCGTCCGGCGTGTGTACGTGGAGGCGTCCGTTCATGATCGAGTGGGCGACGCCGCAGAGCTCCGCGCAGGGGAGTTCGTACACCCCCGGCGTCGTCGCCTCGAACCAGCCGCCGGTGAGCCGCCCGGGGACCGCGTCCTGCTTGAAGCGGAGGTTCGGGGCGAAGAAGCTGTGGATGACGTCCTCCGAGCGGAGCAGCAGGCGCACGATCCGGCCCGTGGGGACGTGGATCTCGTTGCTGAAGCGGCGGTCGTCGGCGGTGCCGAACGCCCCGTCCGGGCCGGGGTACAGGACGTCCCAGTAGAACTGTCGCCCCGTGACCTGGATCGTGAGGTCGGCCGGGGGCATCTGCCCCTTGACCTTCGCCCAGGCCGGCGCCCCCCGCCAGTCGACCCAGAGGTCGAGCGCGAGCACCACCACGCACGGGACCAGGATCCAGGCCATCTCCCGGAAGCGCTCGCCCCTGACGTAGGCGGCGCGCCGCCCGCGGCCGCGCCGGTAGAGGACGAGGAACGCGCCGAACACCGCCAGGCTGGCGACGAGCCAGGCGAGCGTTCCCCAGTAGATGATGGCGAAGATCGAATCGACGTCGCCGCCGTAGGTCGACACGTTCTTCGGGAGCCACTCCATCCAGTTGAACATGACGCCTCACCTCGCCGGGTCGGGCAACGGAGCCCGCTGGCGACCCGTCAGATCGGAGATGCGCACGCTGTCCAGCTCGCGCACGAGTACGGCCTGGACCCGGGCCCAGACCGGGTGAACCGGGCAGAAGCTGTCGCGGGGACAGAGCCCGCGGCGCACGAGACAGCGGTTGAGGTAGATGGGCCCTTCCACCGCCTCGATGACGCGGCGAAGGGTGAGCGCCTCCGGACGCTCGAGCAGCGAGATGCCGCCCCACATGCCCCGCCTGGTACGCACCAGCCCCCGCTGCGCGAGCCCCTGGAGGATCTTGGCGAGATACGCGCGGGGCACGCCGGTGCGGCGGCTGAGGTCGGCGGTCCGCACGGCCGAGTCGGCCGGCTGGGCCGCGAGGTCCAGCACCACCCTGACGGCGTAGTCCCCTTTGAGCGTGAGCTGCATGAAAGCGGACGTCCCGGGCCCTTTTCACCCGGCAACGTAGCCGCTTGAAATTGTGAGCACAATGAGGCAAACGGCCTGGTTCCCTGGGCCAGTTGCGCCAGGGGCACGGTGATATACTTCGGTCGCCCGCTGGGCGTTCAGTGGAGGTGACGGTGAGCGACGAGCTGTCCGATCTGCTCTCGAACACGGCGGACGGGGCCCTGGCCGTGGACCGGGAGCAGCGAATCGTCTTCGCGAACGAGGCAGCCGAGAGGCTCCTCGGCCGCTCGGTCAGGGAGCTCGTGGGGCGACCCTGCTACGAGGTGATGTGCGGGCGCGACGACGCGGGTCGGCTCGTCTGTCAGCCGGACTGCCCGGACATGGCCGCGGCGCGCGGCGCCGGGCTCGCCCCGACGCACGAGATCGCGGTCCGCACGAAACGGGGGGACGAGACCTGGCTGAGCGTCAGCAGCATCCTGGTCCCGCCGAGGCGCAGGGCGCGCTACGTGCTGGTGCACCTCTTCCGCGACGTCACCGCCCAGAAGGAAATCGAGCGAGGCGTCCGGCGCCTCCTCGCGAGCGTGGCCAGGCTGCCGTCCGCCCGGAATGCCCACGCGCCGGCGCGCCCCCCCGCACCGTCCGACGCCGGCGAGCTGACCCGCCGCGAGCGTCAGGTCCTGGCCCTCATGGCGGCCGGCACCACGACCAAGGAGATCGCGGCCGAACTCCGCATCAGCCAGGCCACGACGCGCAACCACGTCCGGAGCATCCTCGCCAAGCTCGGCGTCCACCGGCAGGTCGAGGCGGTCGCCCTCGCGCTGAGGCACGGCCTGGTCTGAAGGCGGCGCCGCGGCCGCGCGGCGCCACCCGGGCGGATCGGTCAGGGCCGGTCCTTGTCGCCTCCCTGCGCCGACGCGATCCAGAGCATGGGGCCGACGAAGAGCCCCTTGCCGACGAAGTACACGCCGATCGCGGTGGTCAGCGCGTCGTTCCCCCGGCTGAAGCCGACCTTCGTGAGCAGCCAGATCCCCGCGAGGAGACAGGCCGCGGAGGCCAGAGCCCCGGCGATCCTTCCCAGCGTTCGCATCCGCAACGCGCCCTCCTCGAGCCGTCCGCGCCGCCGCGGGCCACCCGCGCGGCGCTCCGCCAGGGCCCCTATCACACCGGCGCCGCAGGCGCAACCGGCTATCGGGCGGGACACGAGCCGGGGTTGCCGACCCGAGAGCGACGGGGCGCCGGACCCGGTCAGGCCCGACGCTCGCTCGACAGGGAGAAGGCCTTCAGCGCGGCGAGCCACGCGACCAGGACGATGGCGTGGCGCAGGTGGTTCAGGTTGGCCCACTGCAACGCGAGCCGCACCGCTTCCGGCTGCGGCATGGTGTCGTCCCGCATCAGCGTGAGCATCGTCGGGATGAAGTACGAGAACGTGAAGGCCCTGTCGGCCAGCGCCGCCAGGGCCGCGCCGACCCACCACCGCCGCAGCGTCCCCCGGGCCCGCCAGCCTGCGACCAGGTTGGCCGCCGTCAGGAGCGTGAGCGGTCCGGTCGTGACGAACGCCCAGAACCGGCGCCCTGTGTCGGCCTCGCGCGCCGCCGCGGCGTCCCAGCGGTATCCCGTCTCCGGCGACCCGGCCAGCCACTCCGGCACGACGATCCGGGCCTCGTAGAGCCCGGCGCCGAAGGTGATGCCGAGGTTGACGACGAACAGCCAGAGCAGGAGCCTGACGCCCCACCGCGTCACGTCGGATCCCTCCCCCTCTCTCCCGGCCGGCATCGGGCCCGCCGCCCGACAGGCCGAAGACGCGCCCCCTAACCGTCGCCCGGGAACCGCCGCTCGACCAGGCGCCGGAGCTTCTTCACCGAGAGCGCGTCCCGCCTCGCCGGGTTCTGCAGGAAGAACCAGAGCGCCTCGGCGACCTCGTTCGCGAACTGCTCCCGGCCGCCCGGGCGGCGGTACTCGATGGCCCGGTAGAGGTCCGCTGCCACCAGCTCGACCTGGTACGGCGCGATGTCGACCCGGACGTCGCCCACCGTGAAGGTCACCTCGATCTGCTGCTCCCCCCAGGGCTCGGCGCGGCGGTCCGCGATGGCGAACCCCGTCCCCCGGACGCGGCGCCGGATCGCCTCCTCGACCGCCAGTTGCAGCGCGTTCGGCGCCTCGCTCACGAGCGCGCCTCGTCCGGTTCCGGCCGGCTCGCCTCCCGCGCCGGCCGCCGGAGCCCCCGGGGCCGTACCGCGTACTCGAGCGCCGCCCGCTCCGCCTCCCCGCAGGGCGGGCTCGTCGCGTAGTCGGGCTGGGCCAGGATCTTCCCCTCGGAGAGGCCGCGTGCGTTGCCGACGGCAGCGGGGTCCACCCCCTCGATCCATGCCATGGCACGACCTCCTCGCCCTACGGCGCTCCGCGAGCACGACGAGGCCGGCGGCTCCCGCTCGCCGCCGGCGCGGATCGCGCGTAGCCCTATCGGCAGACCGATCGAGCCGGACACGCGCCGGGCCGTGAGCCCCGTCACCGTGACGCGGTCGGCGCCTCTCCGGGGCACGCCGCGACGCCTGGCTCGGCCCGCGGTCACCGTGCCCGGGTATACATCCAACGGGCGTGCCGGGCAAGCGCGGCACGGGGCGCCGACGGTGCGGCCAGGCGCCTAGCCGGCCACCGTCGCGGGGGGAGGCGGGGGCTGCTCGACGAACCGCCCCATCCGGCGGAACTTCTGGTAGCGGCGGTCGAGGAGCTGATCGACCGGGATGCCGTCGAGGTCGTCGAGCGCCTTGACGAGCGCCCGGCGGAGGCGGCCGGCGGTCTCCTGGAGGTTCCGGTGGGCGCCGCCGAGCGGCTCGGAGACGATGCCGTCGATCACGCCGAACTCGAGGGCATCCTGCGCGGTGAGCTTGAGCGCCTCGGCCGCGACGTCGGCCTTGCCGCCGTCCTTCCAGAGGATCGCCGCGCAGCCCTCGGGCGAGATCACCGAGTAGACGGCGTTCTCGAGCATGAGGACCGTGTCGCCCACGCCGAGCGCGAGGGCCCCTCCACTGCCCCCCTCCCCGATCACGACGACCACGATGGGCGTCTCGAGCGCGGCCATCTCGCGCAGGTTGCGCGCGATGGCCTCGGCCTGGCCGCGCGCCTCGGCGTCGACCCCGGGAAAGGCGCCCGGCGTGTCGATGAAGGTGACGACGGGGAGCCGGAACTTGCCGGCGAGATGGAAGAGGCGCAACGCCTTGCGGTACCCCTCGGGGTTCGGCATCCCGAAGTTGCGGTGCACCTTTTCCTTCGTGGTCCGCCCCTTCTGGTGGCCGACCACCATCACGCGCCGACCCTGGAGGAGCGCGAGCGCGCCGACGATCGCCGGGTCGTCACGGAACGCCCGGTCGCCGTGCAGCTCGAGATAGCCTTCGAAGACGGTGGAGAGGTAGTCCAGCGTGTAGGGGCGGTTCGGATGGCGGGAGAGCTGGGTGCGCTGCCAGCGGCTCAGGTTGGCGAAGGTCTCTTCCCTGAGCCGCTGGACCTTCTGCTCGAGGCGCCGGATCTCGTCGGCGAAGCTGACGCGCTCGCTGCTCGAGAGCGCCTTCAGCTCCTCGATCTTGCGTTCCAGCTCCACGATGGGCCGCTCGAACTCGAGGAACTGCGTGGAGAGGTTCGCTGCCATGGACGGCTCTCCTCATTCATACCGTACGACCCCGCGGCCGAAGAGCGCTTCGAGATCGGCCTCGAGGGCGTCGGAGGGCGCCAGCCCGAATGCCGCAGGCAGGGGGAGGACGGTCTCGTGCCCCGCCGGGATGCCAACGATGTGCACCACGCCGGCCGCCTTGCCCCGGTGGCGCGCGAGCGTGTCGCGCAGGGCCCGAAGGCGCGTCCGGTCGAGCCCGTCGGCCGTCAGCTCGACGTGCACGCGCCGCGTGGCCTGGGCCCGAGCGTCCGAGAGGCGGACGACCGACGTGGCGAGCACGGTGGCGCGCTCCTCGCTCCGGTCGAGCGTCCCGGTGACCAGCAGCGGCTCGTCCCCCTTGAGCAACGGCTCGGCGTCCTTGTAGACGTCGGCGAAGACGACCACGTCGACGAACCCGGTCAGGTCCTCGAGGACGGCGCGGCACATGCGCGTCCCCTTCCGGGTCATGATCTCCTTCATCTGCGACACGATGCCGCAGAGGCGGATCTCGGCCTGATCGCTCACCGACTCGATCCGGCCGGCTTCGATGGCGGCCAGGCGCCGGACATCACCCTGGTAGCGCAGGAGGGGATGGCCGGTGATGTAGAACCCGAGCGCCTCCTTCTCGTACGCCAGGCGCTGCTTCTCCGGCCACTCGGCGGTCGCCCCGTTGCCGAGCGGCTGGCCGGCCCCTGCCTGGCGTCGCGGCGCCGCCGCCACGCCTGCAGCGGCGAAGAGTGTCGCCTGACCCATTTCCCGCTCGCGCTGCCTGGCAAGCCCCGCCTCGACCGCCCGGTCGAGCGCCGCCATGAGGGCCGCGCGCGGCTGGCCGAGGCTATCAAAGGCCCCCGACTTGATCAAGGCTTCCATGACGCGCTTGTTGACCCGCCTGAGGTCGACCGCCTCGCAGAACTCGAAGAGGTCCCGGAACCGCCCCTGACGCTGGCGCGCCTCGATGATGGCCTCGACGGCCCCCTCGCCCACGTTCTTGACGCCGGCCAGGCCGAACCGGATCTCGCCGCCCACGACGCCGAAGACGCTCTGGGACGCGTTGACGCAGGGCGGCAGCACGGTGATGCCGGCGTCGCGGCAGTCGCCGAGGTACTTGACGACCTTGTCCGTGTCCCCCATGTCGCAGGTGAGGAGCGCCGCCATGAACTCCGGCCGGTAGTGGGCCTTGAGGTAGGCGGTCTGGTACGTGATCAGCGCGTAGGCGGCCGAGTGCGACCGGTTGAAGCCGTAGCCGGCGAACTTCTCCATGAGGTCGAAGATGTGCGTGGCCATCTTCGCGTCGACGCCGTTCCGGGCCGCCCCCTCGAGGAACCGGCTCCGCTGGGCCGCCATCTCCTCGGGCTTCTTCTTCCCCATCGCGCGCCGCAGGAGGTCGGCCTCGCCGAGCGTGTAGCTCGCGACCGCCTGGGCGATCTGCATGACCTGCTCCTGGTAGACGATGACGCCGTAGGTGTCCTTGAGGATCGGCTCGAGCTGCGGCAGGTCGTAGGTGACCTGCGTCCGGCCGTGGCGGCGGCGGATGAAGTCGTCCACCATGCCGCTCTCGAGCGGCCCGGGCCGGTAGAGCGAGATCAGGGCGACGATGTCGTCGAAGCGCTCCGGCTTGAGCTTGACGGTCAGCTCGCGGATGCCGCTCGACTCGAGCTGGAACACGCCGGTCGTCTCGCCCCGGCCGAGGAGGGCGTAGGTCTCGGGATCGTCGAGCGGAAGCATCGCGAGGTCGACCGTCTCCCCCCGCACCTCGCGCACGAGGTTCACGGCCCGGTCGAGAACGGTCAGGGTCTTGAGCCCCAGGAAGTCGAACTTCACCAGTCCGATCTTCTCGACGTCCTTCATGGCGAACTGGGTGACGATCTCGCCCTTGGTCCCCTTGTAGAGCGGCAGGTGCTCCACCAGAGGCCGGTCGCCGATGACGATGCCGGCCGCGTGGACCGAGGCGTGGCGGAAGAGCCCTTCGATCGCCCGCGCGTGAGTCAGGAGCCTCGCGACCGTCGGGTCCTTCTGCTCCAGCTCCCGCAGCCGGGGCTCCTGCTGGAGCGCCTCGTCGAGCGTGATGTTGAGGACGTTCGGCACGAGCTTGGCGATCCGGTCGACGTCCCCGTAGGAGAGATCGAGCACCCGCCCCACGTCGCGGATGGCGGCCTTCGCCTGGAGCGACCCGAAGGTGATGATCTGGGCCACCCGGTCGCGCCCGTACTTCTCGCAGACGTACTCGATCACCTGGTCGCGGCGGTCCTGGCAGAAGTCGACGTCGATGTCGGGCATCGACACCCGCTCGGGGTTGAGGAACCGCTCGAAGAGGAGCTTGTGCTCGATCGGATCGAGGTCGGTGATGCCGAGGGCGTACCCCACGAGCGAGCCGGCCGCGCTCCCCCGGCCCGGCCCCACCGGGATCCCCCTCCGCTTCGCCTCGTTGATGAAGTCGGCCACGATGAGGAAGTACCCGGCGAAGCCCATCTTCGTGATGGTGGCCAGCTCGAAGTCGAGCCTGGCCTCGTACTCGATGCGCAGCGTCTCGAGCGGCGTTCCTCGCCTGGCCGCGATGGTGGCGAGCCGCGCCTCGAGCCCGGCGTGCGCGGCCTTGCCGAGGTAGCTCTCGAGCGACTCGCCGGCCGGCACGTCGAAGACGGGGAAGGCGTACTTGCCGAACTCGAGCGTGAGGTTCGCGCGCTCCGCGATGGCGAGCGTGTTCGCCAGGGCGTCGGGCCGGTCGGCGAAGAGGCCGCGCATCTCCTCGGCCGACCGCAGGTAGAAGTCGTCGTACTCGAAGCGCCAGCGCGTCGGGTCGTTGAGGGTCTTGCCGGTCTGGATGGCGAGCAGGACGTCGTGGCTCTCGGCGTGCTCGCGGTGCAGGTAGTGACAGTCGTTCGTGGCGACGAGCGGGATGCCGGTCTTGCGGTGGATCTCGACGAGCCCGGCGTTGACCTTCGCCTGGTCCGGGACCCGGTTGGGCTGGATCTCGAGGAAGTAGCGGCCGTCGTCGAAGCGCTCGCGGTAGGCCGCCGCCAGCTTCAGCGCGGCCTCCATGTCGCCGCGCGTGATCGCCTGGCTCACCTCGCTGTTGAGGCAGCCCGACAGCACGACGAGCCCCTCGTGGTGCTGCCAGAGCAGCTCCCGGTCGATGCGCGGCTTGTAGTAGAAGCCCTCGAGGTGACCGGCGGTCACGAGCCGGCAGAGGTTCCGGTAGCCGGTCTCGTCCAGGGCGAGCGCCGTGAGGTGGAAGGCGCCCTCGTAGGTCCCCTTGGCCGGCGCCTTCTCGAAGCGGCTGCCGGGGGCGAGGTACAGCTCGCACCCGATGATCGGCTTGACGCCCGACGCCTTGCCCCTCGAGTAGAACTCGATCGCCCCGAAGAGGTTGCCGTGGTCGGTCATGGCGACGGCCGGCATCCCGAGCGCGGCGGCGCGCTCGAAGAGGGCGTCGAGCTTGATGGCGCCGTCGAGGAGGCTGTACTGGGTGTGGAGGTGCAGGTGGACGAACTGGTCGAGCTGCGGCATGCGGTGACCGCGCCTCCTTGGGAAACGGAACCCGGGTGCTACAGCGTTCTGGTGAATGCGGACCGGCCGGGGGCGTCGGCCTCCGGCGTGCGATGGAAGCCCTGGTCGATCAGCGCCTGTGCCCGTACCGGATCACCGGCCGGCACGGCGGCGCGGAGGGCGCGGACGCCGCGCGCCGCGGCCTCGTCGGCCGCGCGCCGGAGGAGCGCCTTCTCGACCCCGAGGCCGAAGCCGGCGGCCCCGACGGCCGGCCCCACGAGCCCGGCGACGCCCCCCTCGTCCGGCTCGCCCACGGCAACGAAGCCGATCACGTCGCCGGCCGACACGGCGACCAGCAGGCGGCCGCCCGCCAGGTAGCCCTGCGCATCGGGGAGGGCCGCGCCGGTCTCGGCCGCCACCGCCGCGACGCCCGCCAGATCGGACGCGTCGGCCGGTCGGCCGACGAACCCGGGACCGCACATCGCGCACGCCTCCTTTCCGTGGCAGCCGGCTCGTCGAGAAGGATACCAGCGCCTCGTCGCCCGCACCAGCCGGGCCCCGAGCCGGGGCTGCGCCGCCCCGCCGGCGACCGTCCGCCTGCCCTCCCGCCGCTCAATCGACGGGCTTCGCCGCGGTGCGGAACGTGGCCGCGCCCGCCGCGTCGAGGTGCATCGCGGTGAGGAGGTCGTCGACCCGGTAGCCCGGCCGCGCCTTGCGGATCGCGGCCATGTAGCCGCGCGCCTCGTCGAGCCGGCCGGCGAGCGCCAGGCTGTACGCGGCGATCGCGAGGATGTGCGGGTGCGCGTTCGGGCGGGCGGCGGCCTTCACCCCCCACTCGGCCGCCTCGTCGAACCGGCCGAGGCGCACGAGGGCCATGGCGCGGGCGCCGAGCATCCCGAAGAGGAGCGGGTCGAAGGGGCTCAGGCTCCGCGAGTAGTCGGAGGCCTCGATGGCGACGCGCGGGTCGCCGGCCTGCGAGTGCACGAACGCCAGCGTGTAGTGACCGAGCGCGAAGTTGGGGCTGAGATCGATGGCCCGCTCCAGCTCGACGACGGCCTGGTCCCGGCGGCCGCGCAACCAGAGCGCCCGGCCCATGGCCCAGTGTGCGGCGGGGTCGCGGTCGTCGACCATGAGGCTCTGCCCCGCGGTCTCGAACGCCAGGTCGATCTCCGGCTCCCGCGCCGCCCACCCCTGGAAGGCGTTCTGGAAGTGCGTGAACGACAGGCCCGCATGGGCGCGCGCGAAGGTCGGGTCGAGGCGGACCGCGGTCTCGAAGAAACGGCGGGCCCGCTCGTTGTCGGCCCGGTTGAACCGGTACATGTGCCACAGGCCGCGGTGATGGGCCTCCCAGGCGTCGAGCGAGTTCGGCGGCTTCAGGATGGCGCGGTTGCGCTCGATGGTCTCGATCTCGCTCGCGACCGACGCGACGATCCGGTCGCCGATCTCGTCGAGCACGACGAGCGCGTCGTCCGCCGCGCGATCGAAGACCTCCGTCCAGACGATCCGGGCGGTGCGGGTCTCGGCCAGCTCGACCGACACGGTGAGGCGCGCGTCCCGGCGGCGCAGCGAGCCGCTGACGACGTAGTCCACGCCGAGCACGCGGCCCGCCTCCTCCGGGGCGACGCGTCGTTCCCGCAGCGCGAAGACGGTCCCCTGGGCGATGACGAAGAGGCTCCGCAGCCTGGCGAGCCTCGTGATCACGTCGTGCGCGAGACCGTCGGCCGGACCGCCGGGGACGCTCGGCACGCCGGACTCGTCGACGAACGGCATCACCGCGACCGACGCGCGGCGGGGCCCGACGACGCCGCCCTCCCCGCGCCCGGCGGCCGAGGCCGCCGCGACGGCCGCCGCGTCGACCCTGGGCGATCGGCCCGCCTCCGCCCTGGCCGCCCGCCACACCGCGCCGAGCGGCGACTGATCGAGCCCCTCGGCCTCGAACAGTCGGCTCGTCGCCGCCAGGTGCTCCTCGCCCTCCCGGATCCGGCCGCGCCGCGCGAGCAGGCCGAGAAGGCGCTCGTGCGCCTCCCGATCCAGCGGGGCGAGCTGCAGCCACTTCTCCAGGTGCTCGATCGCCTCCTCGTCGGGCATGCGCCGCGAGAGGTGATCGAGCAGCGCCGCGTGCGAGCCGCGGAACCGACGCCGCTGCGCCGTGAGCCAGCCGCTGAAGGCGAGGCCGGGGTCGACCTCGAGCCCCTCGAGCACGTCGCCGGCGAAGAGCCCCGCCAGCGCTCGCAGCCGCTCCGCGTCGAGCGTCTCGAGGCCCGCCTCGGTGGCCCGGGCGACCTCGAGCGCATCGACGACGCAGCCCGCGAGGTCGAGCCTCACGGCGTCCCCCCGCGTCTCGACCCGCGGCCGGCCCGGCTCGTCCACGATCCCCCTGAGCTTGCTCAGGCACCAGCGCAGCTCGCCGCGCGGATCGTCGGGAACGTCCCAGAGCAGCTCGCAGAGGCGGCCTCGCGTGGCGGCTTGCGGAGCGAGCGACAGGTAGGCGAGGAGCGCCCGGACCTTGCGCGACCTCGGCAGCGCCAGGGCGACGCCGCCGCGGCTGATCGCGAGCGGCCCGAGGAGGCGCAGGTGGAGCGCGGCGGCGCCGCCGGTCCGGCCCGCCTCGTCCGATTCCACGGGCGTTCCCACGCGGCCTCCCACGCTCGCCTCCACGCGCGGCCGGTACGGTCGATCTCGAGGGCCCGGCGTCCGGTCGACGCCGGGCCCGGCCGTCGCCGCGCACGGGCAGGGCGACAGCATAGCAGGACCACCCGCCCGAATGGAGACCGATCATGGTGACCGCCGCCACGCCGCCGCACGCCCGTCCGTCCGTTCAGCCCGACCTCGAGGCCCTCAAGGCCCGCCAGCGGGGAGCCTGGTCCTCCGGCGACTACGCCGTCGTCGGCACGACGCTGCAGATCGTCGGCGAGGAGCTCTGCGAGGCGCTCGACCTGCGCGCGGGGCAGCGGGTGCTCGACGTCGCCGCCGGCAACGGCAACGTCGCGCTGGCCGCCGCCCGCCGCTTCTGCGACGTGGTCGCGACCGACTACGTGCCCGCGCTGCTCGACCGCGCCCGGGAGCGCGCCGTTGCCGAACGGCTCGCCATCGAGTGCCGCGAGGCCGACGCCGAGGCGCTGCCGTTCCCGGACGGCGCCTTCGACGCCGTCGTCTCGACCTTCGGGGTCATGTTCACGCCGGCCCAGGACCGCGCCGCCGCCGAGCTGGTGCGCGTCTGCCGGCCCGGGGGGAAGATCGGCCTCGCCAACTGGACGCCGCAGGGCTTCGTCGGCCAGCTCTTCGCGACCATCGCCGCGCACGTGCCGCCGCCGGCCGGCGCGAGGTCGCCGGCGCTCTGGGGTACACGCGCGCGGATCGCCGAGCTGTTCGAGGCGCGCGCGGCGTCCATCGCGTCGGCGCATCGGACGTTCGTGTTCCGCTATCGCTCGCCGGCGCACTGGCTCGCGGTCTTCAGGGCCTCCTACGGACCGCTGCTCAAGACGTTCGCGGCGCTCGATGCCGATGCGCAAACGGCGCTCGGGCGCGATCTCCTGGCGCTCGTCGCCAGGTTCGACCGCTCGGGGGACGGCTCCATGGTCGTGCCCGCCGAGTACCTCGAGGTCGTGGTCACCCGGAGCTGAGGCGGGCCGCCGACGTCACCCGAGGGAGCGCGTCGCCACCGGGCCGCACGGCGCGGCGCGCTCGCGTCGGCCGGGGGCCGGCGGCGCGTCCGGTCGGCCCTGCGCCCGCGCGCTCGGCTCCAGGGCGAGCCGGGGACGGGCCGGTCAGCGGTCGCTCGGCGCGAGCCTCGCGCCGAGCGCGCCGAACGCCCCGGCGAACACCCAGCGCATCCGGGCGAGCAGCCGCGGCCGCGCGATGACCTGGTACTCGACGGTCTGGAACGCGAGCGCGCTGGCGTGCAGGAGCGCCGCGAGCCCGAGGATCGCCGCGGCCATGCGCGGCACGATGCCGAGCGTGCAGCCGAGCGCGGCGACGACGCTCGCTCGGAAGCCGCGCGAGAGGCCTGCCGATCGCCTCCCGAGGCTCGGCGTCACTCCCACTCGATGGTCGAGGGCGGCTTGCTGCTGATGTCGTAGACGACGCGGTTCACGCCGCGGACCTCGTTGGTGATCCGCCGGCTGATCGTCGCGAGGACGTCGTACGGGAGCCTGGCCCAGTCGGCGGTCATCCCGTCGACGCTGGTGACCGCGCGCAGGCAGATCGTGTCCTCGTACGTCCGCCCGTCGCCCATCACCCCGACCGACTTGACCGGCAGGAGCACGGCGAAGGCCTGCCAGAGGCTGTCGTAGAGCCCGGCCGCCCGGATCTCCTCGTCGACGATGGCGTCGGCCGCGCGCAGGACCTCGAGGCGCGGCCCGGTGACCGCGCCGAGGTGCCGGATGGCGAGGCCCGGCCCCGGGAACGGGTGGCGCCCCACGACGGTCTCCGGCAGCCCCAGCTCCCGCCCGAGCTGGCGCACCTCGTCCTTGAAGAGCTCGCGCAGCGGCTCGAGGAGCGTGAGCCCCATCTTCTCGGGGAGGCCCCCCACGTTGTGGTGGCTCTTGATCGTGGCCGCCGGGCCCCGGTGCGTCGCGCTCTCGATGACGTCCGGGTAAACCGTCCCCTGGCCGAGGAACGTGAAGCGGCCGCCGGCGGCCGCCAGCCGCTCCGCCTCCTCCTCGAAGACCGCGATGAACTCCCGCCCGATCGCCTTGCGCTTCTGCTCCGGGTCGGTCACCCCTTCGAGCGCGGCGAGGAAGCGGACGGCGGCGTCGACCACGACGACCTCGGCCCCCAGCCACTCGCGGAAGACCCCCGAGACCTGCTCGGCCTCGCCGCGGCGCAGCAGGCCGTTGTCGACGAACACGCAGGTGAGCTGCCGCCCGATGGCCCGGTGGATCAGCGCCGCCGCGACGGACGAGTCGACGCCGCCCGACAGGCCGAGGAGCACCCGCTCGCCCCCCACCCGCTCGCGGATGCGCGCCGTCTCCGACTCGAGGAACGACGCCATGGTCCAGAGCCCGTGACAGCCGCAGACGCGCACGAGGAACTGCTCGAGCATCCGCCGGCCGTCGGGCGTGTGGGCCACCTCCGGATGGAACTGCACCCCGTAGAGGCCCCGCGCGGGCGACTCGAAGGCGGCGTACGGGGAGCTGGCCGTGCGGGCCGAGGCGCGGAAGCCGGCCGGCAGCCGCTCGATCCGGTCGCCGTGGCTCATCCAGACCGGCATGTCGGTGGGCAGGCCGGCGAAGAGCGGCGACTCGGCGCTCGTCACCTCGATGCGGGCCGGTCCGAACTCGCGCCGGTCGGAGCGCTCGACGGCGCCGCCGAGGTGCCGCGCCATGAGCTGTGCGCCGTAACAGATGCCGAGGATCGGCACCCCGGCCTGGTCGAAGAAGCCGTGCGGGAGGTCGGGCGCCCCGGCGTCGTAGACCGACGCGGGGCCGCCCGAGAGGATGATCCCCTTCGGGGCGAAGCGGCGGACGAAGTCGAGCCCCACGTCGAACGGATGGATCTCGCAGTAGACGTGCGCTTCCCGGACGCGGCGGGCGATGAGCTGCGTGTACTGCGAGCCGAAGTCGAGAACGAGGATCCGCTCGGCGTGTGCGTCGACGCTACTCGACACGGTAGTTGGGCGCCTCCTTGGTGATGATGACGTCGTGGACGTGGCTCTCGCGCAGGCCCGCCGCCGTGATCCGGGTGAACCGCGCCTTCTTGCGCAGCTCCTCGATCGTGCGCGTCCCGCAGTAGCCCATGCCGGCCCTGAGCCCTCCGGTGAGCTGGTAGACCTGCGTCGAGAGCGGCCCCCGGTAGGGGACCCGCCCCTCGATCCCCTCCGGCACGAGCTTCATCTCGGCCTCGGGGTCGCCGATCACGTCGCGCTGGCCGTAGCGGTCGGCGCTGCCGGCCTTCATCGCCTCGAGGGAGCCCATGCCCCGGTAGACCTTGTAGGTGCGGCCCTGGTAGAGCACCGTCTCGCCAGGGCTCTCGTCGGTTCCCGCGAAGAGCGAGCCGATCATCACCGAGGAGGCGCCGGCCGCGATGGCCTTGGGGATGTCGCCCGAGTACTTGATGCCGCCGTCGGCGATGACCGGGATCCCGGCCCGGTCCGCCACCTCGGCGCACCGCGCGATGGCCGAGATCTGCGGCACGCCGATGCCGGCCACGACGCGCGTCGTGCAGATGGAGCCCGGCCCGATGCCGACCTTGACGGCGTCGGCGCCGGCCTTGATGAGCGCCTCGGTCGCCTCCGCGGTGGCGACGTTGCCCGCGATCAGCTCGACGTTGGGGAACGTCTTCCGGGTCGCGCGGACCGCGTCGATGACCCCCTTCGAGTGCCCGTGCGCCGTGTCGATGACGATCACGTCGCACCCGGCCTTCACGAGGGCGTCGATGCGGGCTTCGCGGTCGGGGGTCACGCCGACGGCGGCACCGACGCGCAGGCGGCCCAGGCTGTCCTTGCAGGCGTTGGGGTACTTCTGGATCTTCTCGATGTCCTTGATCGTGATGAGCCCCTTGAGGCGCCCCCGGTCGTCGACGACCAGGAGCTTCTCGATGCGGTGCTCGTGGAGGCTCTCCTTGGCCTTCTCGAGGGTCGTCCCGGGCGGCACGGTCACCAGGTTCTGCCTGGTCATCACGTTGGCGATCGGCTGGTCGACGTCGCGCACGAACCGGAGGTCGCGGTTGGTGAGGATGCCGACCGCCTCGCCGTCCTCGTTGGTGATCGGGACGCCGGAGATCCGGTAGCGGCGCATCAGCTCGAGCGCCTCCGAGATCTTCTGGTCGGGGCGCATCGTGATCGGGTCGACGATCATGCCGCTCTCGGACTTCTTGACCTTGTCGATCTCGAGCGCCTGCGCCTCGATGGAGAGGTTCTTGTGGACGATCCCGATGCCGCCCGCCTGGGCCATGGCGATGGCCGTCCGCGCCTCGGTGACGGTGTCCATGGCCGCGGAGACGAGCGGGATGTTGAGGCGGATGCGGCGCGTGAGGTACGTCGACAGGTCGGCCTCGCGGGGCAGGAAGTCGGAGTATCCCGGGAGCAGCAGCACGTCATCGAAGGTGAGGCTGTCTACCGGACGATCGTCGAGCATCGGCGGACTCCAGTGCCGTGGGGCGCGTATTCCAGGCGGGGACTACAGGTTGCGAATTGGCCGATGGTAGCCCCCAAGGTCTTGGGCTGTCAACGCCCGGGGCCGGCGTCGGCCGGCGGGTCGAAGCTCGTCAGGCAGATCCCCTCGAGGAGACCGCCGTCCACCACCGTAACGGCGTTTGCGCGGAGGCGGCCCATGACGGCGAGGAGGATCACGAGGCCGGGCACGATCAGGTCCTCGCGCCCCGGCTCGAGGCCCGGCAGCTCGAGGCGCCGCGCGGCCGGCATCGCCGCCACCTGGTCGAGGCGCGCTTCGAGCGAGGCGCGCGACATGCGGTGGCCGTCGATCCGCGCCCGGTCGTACGTGGCGAGCCCGAGATCCATCGCGGCAAACGTCGTGATGGCGCCGGCGGTCCCCACGAGCGGCCTCGAACGGCCGGCCTCGCCCGCCCTCGCGAGTACCGGGTCGAGCGACGCGGCAAGCGCCGCCTCCACGGCCGCCGCCATCGCGACCATCTCGTGCGTCGCCGGGGGATCGGCCGCGAGGAAGCGCTCGACCAGCCGGACCGTGCCGATCGGGATGGAGGGGCCCTCGGCGTGCCACGCGTCGCCGCGCCGCTCGGCGAGCAGCACCTCGGTGCTGCCGCCGCCGAGGTCGACGATCGCGAAGCGGTCCGGCACGCCGCCGGGCAACCGCTCGAGCGACCAGCGAATGCCGCGCAGCGCGAGCGCCGCCTCCTCCTCGCCCGGGATGATCTCGAGGTCGAGGCCGGCCGCCTCGCGCACGCGCGCGACGACGCGCCGGCCGTTGGGCGCCTCGCGGGCCGCCGAGGTGGCCACCGCCCGCAGGGCCACGGCCCCCGCCTCGCGCGCCTCCCGCGCGAAGTCGGCGACCGCGGCCACGGTGCGCTCGATGGCGTCCTCGGCCAGCCCGGCCGGCGTGGCGCCGCCTCCGAGCCGGGTGATGCGCAGGGCGTAGCGGAGCGGGTCGAGGCGGCCGCCCGGACCGAGGCGGGCCACCAGCAGGCGGACGGTGTTGGTGCCGACGTCCAGGGCGGCGACGATCATCCGCGGCGGCCCGCGGCGGCCTTCACGACGCCTGCGGCGGGGGCGCGGCCCTCACGATCTCGCGGAAGGCGTCGTGCTGTTCGCGGAGGCGGCCGACGAACGCGCGGCCGATGGCGAGGACGAGCTTGAGGACGGCCCTCGGCTCCTTCTCGGCGAGCGCCATCACGTCGCTCCGCTTGATGATCAGCACCTCCGACGGCTCGGCGATGCGCGCCGTGGTGCCGCGCGGGCCGCCGTCGAAGAGGGCCATCTCGCCGAAGATCTCGTTCGGGCCGAGCGTCAGGAGGAGCTTCTCGCCGCCCGAATCGAGCTTCTTGGAGATCTTGACCCGCCCCATCTTCACGATGAACATCGACTCGCCCGGCATGTTCTCGAGGAAGACGGTCGTCCCCTCCGGGAGCCGCTTCTCGTCGGCCACGGCGGCGATGACCGCCAGCTCGGCGTCCGACAGGTCGGCGAAGAGGGGATGGTCGCGAAGGGTCTTGACGCGAGCCATTATCGGGCCCCCAGCGCGGCGCGCGCCGCTCGATACTTGCGGGCCAGCTCGAGGTAGTTCCGGTTGCCCCTGACGACGCGCTGCCGCTCGGCCTCGCTGACCTCGCGCCGCACGCGGGCCGGCGTGCCCATGACGAGCATGCCCGGCGGGACCACCGCCCCCTCGGGCACGAGCGACCCGGCCGCCACGATCGCCCCCTCGCCCACCGTGGCGCCCGTCAACACCATGGCGCCGATGCCGATCAGCGCCCCGTCCCCGACGGTGCAGGCGTGCAGGACGGCGCCGTGGCCGACGGTGACGTCGGCGCCGATGGTGAGGCTCCGGTCGGGCTCCACGTGCAGGATCGAGTTGTCCTGCACGTTCGTGCGGGGGCCGATCACGATGGCGCTCTCGCCGTAGTCGGCCCGGGCGGCCACGAAGAACCAGAGGCTCGCGTCCTCGCCGATGGTGACGTTGCCCGCGACTTCGGCCGTCGGATCGATGTACGCGGACGCGGCCACCTTCGGAGCGCGGCCGTCCAGAGCGAGCAGCATGAGGTCTCCCGGTCGTGAGCGACGGTGCCAGCTATATGATACTTATAGGCCGTACGCCGCATTCGCGCAACGACGGAGGTCCCGTGCGTCCCCTCGCCGTGTGGCTCCTGGGTGGGCTCGCCTTCGTGGTCGTCGCCGGCGCCCCGCGCGACGCCGCGGCGACCTTCCCGGTCCTCCTGTCGGCCAGGTCCCTCTCGCCCGGCGCGACGGAGGGGTTCCTGGCCGGCGGGTACGGCAACACCGCGCCCGACTACTGGACCGCGCTCGCCGGCGCCCGCCACGGGCTCCTGCGGCGCATCGAGGTCGGCGCCCGCGCCGGCGCCGCCTGGGTGGAGGCGCCGGACGACACCGACCTCGCCCCCGTCGTGGGCGCCGACGTCAAGGTCGAGGTCCTCCGCGAGTCGATCGACATCCCGATCGACCTCGCGATCGACGCGAGCTGGACCGTGGCGCGGCCCGGCGGGGACACCTGGAGCGATCTCGCCTTCACGGCGCTGTTCGGCAAGCGGGTCCGGATCGAATGGCTCGACGACCTGATCGGCCCCGATCGCCTCGCGACCGTCGTCGGCGCCCAGCTCGTCTTCCTCGGCGGCACCGCGCGGCCGGGGCGCGAGGACAGCGCCGCCTACGGCCTGGTCGGCCTCGAGATCGCGCTGCCGGCGGGCCTCGCCGTCCTGCCCGAGGCCAAGGTCGGCACCGACGCCGTCTTCGGCCTGAGCCTCCGCTACCAGTTCTAGAGCAGTCTGGGGTCAGGTCTTTCCGTTTTCCACGCCCCTCGGCCCGGTCCCGCGCCTCGCCGCGTCCGCCAGCCGGCCGCCCCGGCGGGTCCTCGTGAGCGGCCCCTGTCGCCGACCCGGGCGGCCGTGACGATCCGGCGGCGCGGCTCGCGGCCCCTCGGCCCCCGAGCCCGACATCGCATCTGGAGCAGGTCGAGGCCCGACCCAGGGGGCGCTACCCGAGCCTCCGCAGCGAGAAGCCGGCCTCGGCGATGCGGCGGACGATCTCGACCGCGTGCGCATCGCCGCGCGTCTCGACGTCCATCCGGATGCGGGTCCACGCGACCGGCAGGTCGAGCGACCCACGGTCGTGGAGGACGTGGAGGATGTTGCCGCCCGCCTCGCCGACCAGCGTCGAGATGCGCGCGAGTTGACCGGGACGGTCCGGGAGGTCGACGGTGAAGCGGATGAGGCGCCCGGCGCGGATGAGGCCCCGCTCGATGATCCGCGAGATCAGCGTCACGTCGATGTTGCCGCCCGACAGGACGAGCACCGTGGGCCCGTCGGCCGCCGGGACGCGGCCGGCGAGGAGCGCGGCGAGCGGCACCGCGCCGGCCCCCTCGGCGATGAGCTTCACCTTCTCCATGAGGAGGAGGATCGCCTCGGCGATCTCCTCCTCCTCGACGGTGACGATGTCGTCGACGTAGCGCTCGAGGAGCGGGAAGGTCCGCTCCCCGACGCACTTCAGCGCGATGCCGTCGGCGATGGTGCCGATCCGGTCGAGCCGAACCGGACGGCCCGAGCGCCGGGCGGCGAGGGCCGCGGCGGCGCCGGCCGCCTGCACGCCGATCACCTTCACGCCGGGCAGCCGTGACTTGAGCGCCAGCGCGCTCCCCGCGCAGAGGCCGCCGCCGCCGATGGGGATCACCACCACGGCCGCCTCGGGGCACTGCTCGGCCACCTCGAGGCCGACGGTCCCCTGGCCGGCAATCACGTCGTCGTCGTCGAACGCCGGCACGTAGGTCGCGCCGGTCTCGGCCGTGAGCGCGGCCGCCCGCGCGTGGGCGTCGTCGTACGTCGCCCCGGCGAGGACCACGCGCGCGCCGAGCGCCCGGGTGGCCTCCACCTTGGTGATGGAGGTCAGCTCCGGCATCACGATCGTGACGGGCACGCCGAGGCTCCTCGCGGCGAAGGCGAGCCCCTGCGCGTGATTGCCCGCCGAGGCCGCGACGACGCCTCGGGCGCGGACCTCGGGCGCCATGGTGGCGAGCCGGTTCACGGCCCCCCGGATCTTGAACGAGCCGGTCCGCTGGAGGTTCTCCGCCTTGAGCCGGACGTCCCGGCCCACGAGCGCCGACAGCGCCCGCGAGGCGAGGAGCTGCGTCACCTCGGCGGCGTCGGCGATCCGCAGGCGCGCCGCCTCGATCTCCGCGAGGCCGATCATCGGCCCGCCTCCGACGGCTCGCGCGCCGCCCGGCTCGCGTCGCGGCTGCGCGCCCGGAAGACGACCCGCACCGGCGTCCCCGTAAGGTCGAACGCCTC
>DASVDK010000217.1:0-4432 GCA_036381125.1 Thermodesulfobacteriota bacterium
CCGCCTGGTGCGGTAGTCGGTGTTGAGCGCGGCGAGGCGCTCGTCCAGGCATCTGGCGAATCGGGCGAGGTCGGCCGGCGCCGTCTCGAACTCCACGATCCACTCGTGCGCGCCTCGCGCGGCCCTCGGCCCGGGAAAGCGCGGCGCCACCGTGTACTCGACCAGGCGCGCGCCGGTCGCCGCGAGGGCCGCCGCCATCGCCTGCTCGACCTCCTCGACGATGACGTTCTCGCCGAACGCGTTCACGAAGTGCCGCGTGCGTCCGGCGATGACGATGCGCGGCGGCCGCGTGGAGAGGAAGCGCACGGTGTCGCCGAGGACGTAGGCGAAGAGGCCGGCGCAGGTGGAGACGACGACCGCGTAGACCGGGCCCGCCTCGACGTCGGCGAGGGTGCGGCGCGGCGGCGAGCGGTCGCCGAGCGAGGCCACGGGGACGAACTCGAAGAAGATCCCGCCGTCCGGGACGAGGTCGAGCCCGCCCGCGCGGTCGGTCTGGATGGCGAGGAACCCCTCGGAGGCCGGGTACAGCTCGAGCGTCTCGAAGGGCCGGCCGACCGCGTCGGCGAGGCGCGCGCGGAAGGGCGCCATGTGGACGCCGCCGTGGAGGAACACGCGGAAGCCCGGCCAGATGTCGCCGATGGTCCGGCCGCCCGCCATGGCACGCAGCCGCTCGAAGAGGAGGAGGGTCCAGGAGGGCATGCCGCCCACGAGCCGGATGTCGGCGGCGATCGCCTCCGCGGCCATCCGGCCGAGCCGGGTCTCCCAGTCGGCGATCGCCGCCACCTCGCGCCGCGGGTAGCCGATCCCCCCGAGGAACCAGGGGACCGCGTCGTACATGATGCCCGACAGGTCGCCCACCCGACGCACGGGGTCGCCGCCCACCGGCGAGAGCGACGACGAGCCGGAGAGGAAGAGGAGGCCGCCGTCGAAGAGGCCGGCGTCGCCCGTCCAGTGGACGTAGTGGGCGAGCGCATCCCAGGCCGCGCTCCGCTGGCTCGCGATCATCTCCCGGGAGACCGGGATCGTCTTGTCGCCCGCCGTCGTGCCCGAGGTCTTGGCGAAGCGGTCGATCCGCCCCGGCCAGGAGACGTCCGGCTCGCCGGCCAGGGCGCGGTCGATCCAGGGCCGGTAGTCGAGGTAGGTGCGCAGCGGCACGCGCGCCTGGAAGTCGGCCGCCGTGCGGATGCCGCCGAAGTCGTGCCGGCGGCCGAAGTCGGTGTCCCGCGCGCGCCGGACGAGGCGTGCGAGGACCGCCGCCTGGGCCGCCTCCGGCGCCTCGAGCGCGCGGGCGAGGCGCGCCACCCGCCGGGCGGCGAGCATGCGGATGGCCGGATGGAGCGGCGCGAGCCGCATGGTCAGCTCACGACCGCATGGTCGGCCCGTGCGAGCGCGGCCGCGCGGCCGGCGTCTCGCGCCGCGAGCCGCTCGAGGAAGTCGGCCACGGCGGCCACGAAGGCGGCCGGCGCCTCGAGCATCGGCGCGTGCCCGCAGCGCGGGATGGTCACGAGGCGCGCGTCGGGGAGCCCGGCCAGGAAGGCCGCGCCGACCGCGGGCGGCGTGATGCGGTCCTCCTCGCCCCACACGAGGAGCGTCGGCGCCTCGATGGCGGCGAGGTGGCCAGCCATGGGATAGTCACGCGTGGCCCGGGCCCAGGCGATCATCGCGCGGGTCTGCCCGCGGTCCCGCAGGAACGCGTGCACGTCGCGGACGAGGCCGTCGGTGACGAAGCCGGGGTCGTAGAAGACCTCCTCGAGCTTCGCCCGCACGAAGGCGGGCGAGGGCGACGCCGGCACGCCGCGCGTGAAGCTCCGCTCGAGAAGCCCCGCGCTTCCGGCGAGGACGAGGCCCGCCGCGCGCGACGGGTATCGCAGCGCGAAGTCGAGCGCCACGTGCCCGCCGAAGGAGTTGCCGAGGAGCACGACCCGGTCGATCCCCCGCGCGGAGAGCCAGCCGGCCACGAAGCGCGTCAGGGCCGGCACCCCGCCGCGCGCCTGCTCGAGCGTGAGCGGGAGGGCCGGCGCGACGACGCGGTGGCGCGCGCCGAAGGCGAGCCGCACGGCGTCCCAGTGGTCAGGCCGCCCGAAGAGCCCGTGGAGTCCGCACAGGGTCGACATCGCTCACAGGGCCAGCCCGCCGTTCACGTCGATCACCTGCCCGGTGATCCAGACGCCGTCGGGCGAGACCAGGAACGCCACCACCCTGGCGATGTCGTCCGGCTCCCCCACCCGGCCGAGCGCGATCTGGGGCGCGAGCCGGGCCCGGTTGTCCGGCGTCAGCATCTCCGTGGCGGTCGCGCCGGGGGCGACGGTGTTGACCGTGATGCCGAGCGGCCCCAGGTCCTGCGCCATCGAGGGCGTCATCCCCTCGAGCGCCCCCTTCGAGGCCGCGTAGGCGGCGTGCCCCGGGAAGGCGCGATGCCCGGCGCCCGAGCCGATGTGGACGATCCGGCCGCCCGGACGGCCGCGCCGGCGGCGCACCATCTCCGAGGACGCGACGAGCGGCGCGCGCACGTTGACCGCGAGCTGCAGGTCGACCGCGGCCGGGTCGACCTCCCCCATCGGCGTCGGCGCCAGGGCGCCGGCGTTGTTGACGAGGATGTCCACCGTACCGAGTGCGGCCTCGACCCGATCGAACAGGGGGCCGATGGTCGAGACGTCGGCGAGGTCCGCCGCGAACGCCGAGGCCCGACCGCCCGCTCGCACGATCTCCTCCACCACCCGCTCCGCGGCCTCTCGCCGTCTCCGGTAGTGCACCGCGACCGCAGCGCCCTCCGCCGCCAGACGCCGCGCGACGGCGGCGCCGATGCCGCGCGAGGCGCCGGTCACGAGCGCCACCTGCCCGGCAAGCCGCGTCATCGCGCCAGCGCTCCGCCGATGGCCGCGGCGATGATGAGCAGGACGCGGCCGACGATCAGGTAGAGCGTGACCCCGAGCCCCAGGAACCCCCCCACGACCGGAAGGCTGAAGTAGGTGAACGCGAGGAAGAGGAGCACGCCGACGATGATGGCCGGCAGGATGGCTGCCATCATCGCGGTGCCGGGCGAGCCGGCGATGTAGCCGCCGACGAGGCCCGCCACGATCGGGCCGATGATCGGCGCCCAGAAGAGGACGACGTCGATGAGGACCATGACGATCATGGCGGAGATCATGGGCGAGAGTCTAGCGCGGGGCGGCCCGTGTACCGCAGGATCCAGAGCCCCTGGTTCTTGTTGGTGATGTAGATGTAGCCTCGCCGGTCGACCAGGACGTCCTCGGTCTGCACGACGAGCCGATCGGGAGGCTGCGGCCCGAAGCGCTGCGTCGGATCGGGCGGGATGAAGTACCCGATCTCCTTCGGCACCCGCGGGTTCTCGATGTCGTAGATGCGCAGGCCCGCGTTGAAGTACGTGAGGTAGACGCGGTCGTCCCGCCGCTCGACGAACTCGCTGTGGAAGTGCGGGTTGATGTTGTACGGTCCGAACCGTCCCCCCTTCTCGCAGAAGTCCCGGTACGGCGACTTGCGCGAGGGAACGGGCAGCGGCAGGACGCTGTGCAACCCGATGTTCGCGAGGAACGGCGGGCTGAAGTCGAGCTGGCCGACCATCCTGGGGGCGGACACGTCGCTGATGTCGAGGATCACCACGCCCGCCGCGCCGTACGAGAGGTACGCGAGGTTCCCCTCCACGTACGGCGGCCCGTGCAGGCTGACGCCCGGCTCCGGCGTCTCGCCGCCCGCCTCGTGCTGCCCCGGCACCCACCAGCGGCCGGCCTCGACCGGACGCGTCGGGTCGCTGATGTCGAGGATCACGTAGATCTCTCCGCTGTATCCCGGCATTCCGGCGGCGAGGTGGACGTACCGGCCGCCGGCGTAGAAGTTCCGGTGCGTGCCGGTCCCGCCCGTTCGGAAGTGGCCGAGCAGCTCGGGATTCGTCGGATCCGCGAGGCTCCAGACGAGCACGCCCTCCTCGAACGGCTGGTTCGGATCGCCGCCCCAGCTCTCCGGCATCTGCTCGAGGGCGGTGATCATCGTCCCCTCGTCGACCTCCATCTGGATCGTCCAGGTGTTCTCCGGCCCCGGGATGAACCTGACCACGCTCGGCTGCGACGGGTCCGTCACGTCCAGGATCGACCATCCTCTGTGCCAGAGGTGTCCCGTGTAGAGGTACCAGCGCCCGCCGACCTCCTGGATCGCCAGCTTGAACGGCGGCCTGCCGTTCACGTCGGTGTAGCCGACCACTCGCACGTTGCTGGCCTCCGGCTTGTCGGCTCGGCCTCGTCTCTCTCGGTCCGCGGCGCCGGCGCTGTCGGGGAGCAGGCCGGCGACGATCAGCAGCGCGGTCAGGACGCCGGACGCGCGCCTCGCGCGCGACCGATGGCTTGCATGACCCATTCCGTCTCTCCTCTTGAGAATTCAGCGTGTGCGGAGGACGCAGCCTCTGCGGCAGGGGCGGCGC
>DASVDK010000218.1:0-2265 GCA_036381125.1 Thermodesulfobacteriota bacterium
AAGACGACGACGCTCGCGGCGATGATCGACTACATGAACCGGAACCGGCAGCAGCACATCATCACGATCGAGGACCCGATCGAGATCCTGCACCCGGATCACGCCTGCATCGTCAACCAGCGCGAGGTCGGCCTCGACACCGAGTCGTTCGGCCAGGCGCTCCGCCGCGCCCTCCGCCAGGACCCCGACACGATCCTGATCGGCGAGCTCCGCGACGCGGAGACGGCGCAGACCGCGCTGCAGGCCGCCGAGTCCGGTCACCTCGTCATGTCCACGCTGCACACGATCGACGCCGCCGAGACCGTCGGCCGCATGATCGAGTTCTTCCCGCCGGAGAAGCAGGAGGTGATCCGGTCGATCCTCGCCGGCGTCCTGCGCGGCGTCGTCAGCCAGCGCCTGCTGCCGAAGGTGGACGGCGGCCGCGTCGCCGCCGTCGAGGTGATGGTGATGAACGCCCGCATCGCCGACCTGATCCGCGAGGGGCGCGCGGACGAGATCACCGATGCCGTCGCGGAGGGTGAGTTCTTCCAGATGCAGACCTTCACGCAGGCCCTGATCGACCACGTGCTCGCCGGGCGCGTCGACCGCGAGGTCGCCGCGAACGCCGCCACGAACAAGCACGACTTCATCGTCTCGCTCGAGCAGGCGATCAAGCGGAAGCGCGCCGCCGACGCGGCGGAGGCGCAACCCGAGCCTGCCGCCGAGCCGGAGCCCGCCCTCGCCGTGGTGAGCCCGCACCCGCCCGCGCCGGAGGAGGCCCCGCTGGGCGGCCTCCGGATCGCTCCCGCCGGGTGAGCCCGTGCGCCGGGCCGCCCTCCTCCTCGCCGTCCTGACCCTCGCCGCGCTCGCGGGGACGGCGCAGGCCGACGTCTTCCAGGTCGTCCCGACGCGGAGCGCCGCGTTCGTCCCGCCGCCGCCGGCGCAGCCGGAGCAGCTCGACTACACGCAGCTGCTCGGCCTCTGGCAGGGCGCGGGCGCGCAGTACGGCGTGCCGTGGCAGGTGCTCGCGGCGATCAACAAGGTCGAGTCCGACTTCGGCCGCAACATGGGCCCGAGCTCGGCCGGCGCCGTCGGCTGGATGCAGTTCATGCCGGCCACCTGGCTCGAGTACGGCGTCGACGCGAGCGGCGACGGCGTCGCCGACCCGTGGAACGCGGCCGACGCGATCTACTCCGCCGCCCGCTACCTCGCCGCCGCGGGCGCGGCGACCGACCTGTACGGCGCCGTCTTCGCGTACAACCACGCGGACTGGTACGTGCAGGAGGTGCTCGACCTCGCGCGCCTCTACGGCGGGGACACGAGCGTCGCCTTCACGCTGGACAAGCTGCAGCAGGAGCTGGAGACGGCGCGGGCCACCGTCGCCCGGGCCGGCGACCGGCTGCTCGCCGCCCGGTCACGCGTCGCCGAGCTGGAGCGGAAGGCCGACCGCGCACCGCTCCTCTCCACCCGGCTCGAGATCCAGAAGCGCCAGACGATCGCCGAGTTCAGCCGCGCCGCCGCCGCGCGCAGCCTCGCCCACGCGCGCCGCACGCTCGCGCAGGCACAGCAGGCCGCGAAGGCCGCCTCCTTCAACCGAACCGTCGGCAGCCTGCTCGGCGCGCCCGACGCGTCCTCCGGCTACGTCTTCCCGGTCGGCGGCGGGCCGGGGGTCGTCTCGGTCGCCCACACCCACCACGACTACCCGGCCGCGGACATCGCGGCGCCGCTCGGCGAGCCCGCCTACGCCCTCGCGAACAGCGTCGTCCAGCGCTCGTGGAGCACGCCCGACCCGCGCTGCGGGATCGGCCTGACCCTCCAGGCCTACGACGGCCAGGTCTGGACCTACTGCCACCTCGCCGTGCTCGACCCGGCCGTCACCCCGGGCGCCGTCCTCTCGGCCGGCCAGCAGGTCGGCCTTGTCGGCGCCACCGGCGACGCCACGGGGCCGCACCTCCACCTCCAGCTGCAGCCCGCGACCTCGTATCCGCAGGAGGAGCCCTGGTTCCAGGGCTTCGCCGGGACGGCCTTCTCCTGGCAGGACGAGCCGACGCCGGGCGCTCCCCAGCCGATGGCGCAGCCGATTCGGGGCCTGGCCGCCGTCCACCAGGGGCCCGTCTTCCGGGTCGTCCCGGCCGCGCCCACGGCCGTCGTCCTCTTTTCGCGCTAAACCGCCGCCCGGTTTCTGCCGACAAGGAGAGGAGAGATGGGCGTCCGTCTTCCCTCCTTCCTGCCGCGGATCGCGGTCGTGGTCGTGCTCGCGCTCGGCGCGGGCGCCGGCCTGACCTA
>DASVDK010000219.1:0-12106 GCA_036381125.1 Thermodesulfobacteriota bacterium
CGCGGCGTCGCCGAGGTCGACGACCGGCTCGCCCGGCTCGGCCGCGAGCCCGCCGTCGCCCGGCGCCCGGCGGCGCGGGCCGACCGCGGCGATCCGCTCGCCCTCGACCCTGACCGCGCCGGCCTCGATGGGGTCGCCCGAGACCGGCACGACCCACCGGGCGAGGATCAGCGTACGAGTTCTCCGTAGACCTCCCCCGCGCGGCGGTCGCGGAAGAAGGCCCACTGCTCCCGCGCGGCGTCGACGGCCCTGAGGTCGAGGTTCACGAGGACCACGCCGTCCTTGTCCCCGGCCGGTTCGGCCGCGAACTCGCCATGCGGGTTCACGCAGAACGTGCGGCCGTAGAACCGCATCGGGCCGTCGTCGCCCACGCGGTTGACGCGCAGGACGTAGTAGCCGTTCGCGATGGCGTTGGCCGCGATGGCGGTCTCCCACTTGTTGTGGGCCGCGAAGGTCGCTCCGGCCGTGGGGGCCACGACGATCTGCGCCCCCTTGAGGCCGAGGATCCGCGCCCCTTCGGGATAGAAGTTGTCCCAGCAGATCTGCACGCCGAGCTTGCCGACGGCCGTGTCGAACACCGGGAACCCCGCGTCCGACGGGCGGAAGTAGTGGCGCTCCTCGTAGAGCGGCGGGATCTGCGGGATGTGGTTCTTGCGGTAGACGCCGACCAGGCGGCCGTCGGCGTCGATCACCGCGGCGGCGTTGTAGTAGCCGACCTCCTGTCCCTCGACGGCCGTCTCGAAGAACGGGAAGACGACCACCGCCTCGGCCCGCCGGGCCGCCTCCTGCATGGCCGTGACCGCCGGCCCGTGGACCGGCTCGGCCAGCAGAAAGGGCTCGGGCCCCACGGTGCGCGGGAACCACGGGTAGATCGACAGCTCGGGGAATGCGACCAGGCGCGCCCCCTTCTCCGCCGCCAGCGCGAGGAGGCGGACCGCCTTCTCGAGGTTCTGGCGCGGGTCGGGCCCGACGGCGAACTGGACGCCAGCGACGCGGATCTGCACCGGCGTCGCGTCAGGCGGTGCGGCGCATGCGCCGCTTGAGGCGCTTCACCCTGCGGCGGAGGATGTCGACCCGCTTGCGGTCTCCCGACTGACGGGCCTCCTCGCGCCTCGCCTTCAGCTCGCGCACCTTCGCCTTGAGCTCGCGGGTCGAGGCCGAGGGCTTCTTCCCCTCCTCCTTGATGCCGTAGTGCTGCTTGAGGACCTTGATCAGCTCTTCCTTGTTCATGCCGTGCACGCCGGTGAGGCCCTCGATCTTGAGCGCCTCCTCCTTGAGCTTCGGCGTGGGGAGCTTCTCGATCTCCTTGCCGGTCACTGGGCTCGTTCCTCCTTGACGCTCGCGCGACTCGTCCGCCGCGTGCGCGGCATCCTAGCGTGTCGCCGGAATCACTGTCAAAAGGCCCTTTCCGGCGCGGGCCGCCGGGCCCGAACCGCGTCGCCCGTCCCGGCGGCGTCGCCGGAGGCGCCGGCAGGCCGAGCCGGACGCGCAAGGGGGAGGCGAACCGGTCAACCATTCAGGTAGACGATCGCCGCTCGCGGCTCGGGCCCGGAGAGGTCGAGCGTCGCCACGGACCGGGGCAACGTGAAGCGCTTGCGGCCGCCGCCCCCCGGGTTCACGAAGAGGACGGCGCCGTCGCGGCGGACCAGCGCGCGGTGGCTGTGCCCGAAGACCACGACGTCGATCCGATCGGTCTCGAGGCGGGCACGGAAGTCGGGCGCGAGTCGCCCCGGGTCGGTCTCGCGGCCGCGGCGGCCGGGGAAGGCGTGGAGCAGGAGGATGCGCCGGCCCGCGACCTCGACGACCCGCTCGTCCGGCAGGCTCCCGGGCGGGTCGACGTTGCCGCGGACCGCCTCGACGGGGGCCACCCGGCCGAGCTGGTCGAGCACCGTGCCGCCGCCGACGTCCCCGGCGTGGAGGATCCGGTCGACGCCGGCCAGGGCGGCCGCGGCGTCGGGGTGCAGGACGCCGTGCGTATCGGCGACGAGCCCGATGCGCACGGCGCCGGCCACGCGTCTACTGACGCTCGATGGGGAGGTAGAAGGCGCCGTCGTCGCGCTTGACGAGGACGAGGACCGGCTGCGCCCCCTGCGCGGCCGAGAGCGCGGCCTCGACGTCCGCGACCGTGGCCACCCGGCGCCGGTTCACCTCCTGGATGACGTCGCCTTCCTGGATGCCGGCCCGGGCCGCCGGGCTGTCCTGGTCGACGTCGGTGACGACGACGCCCGACTCCTCGTCGATCTCGAGCTGGCGCGCCAGCTCGGGGGTGAGTTCCTGGAGCGCCATGCCGAGCGGCCGCGACGAGGGCTCCTCCTCGACGCTGGCCTGCTGGGTCTCGTTCGGCATCTCGCCGAGCGTGATCGGCAGCTCGACGCGCTGCCCGTCGCGGATCACGGTGACCTTCGCCTCGGAGCCGATCGGCGCGGCGGCGACGCGGCGGGTGAGGTCGGTGACCTCCTTGATCTCGTCGCCGTTGAACGACACGACCACGTCACCCCGCTTGAGGCCGCCCTTCTCGGCGGGGCTCCCCTTCATGACGTCGGCGACCAGGGCCCCCCGGTCCTCGGGGACGTTGAAGCCCCGGGCGAGCTCCGGCGTGAGGCGCTGGATCACGATGCCGAGCCAGCCGCGCGACACCGAGCCCTTGTCCCTGAGCTGCGGCAGGAGGCTCTTGGCGATGTTGATGGGGATGGCGAAGCCGACCCCCTGGCCCTGCGCCACGATCGCCGTGCTGATCCCGACGACCTCGCCGCGCATGTTGACGAGCGGCCCGCCCGAGTTGCCCGGGTTGATGGACGCGTCGGTCTGGAGGAACTCGTCGTACGGCCCGGCGCCGATCACGCGGCCCTTGGCGCTGATGATGCCCGCCGTCACCGAGTGGTCGAGCCCGAACGGGTTGCCGACGGCGAGCACCCACTCGCCCACCTCGAGCCGGTCCGAGTCGCCGAAGGTGACCGCCGGCAGCTTCGTGTCCGGCACGTCGATCTTGATGAGCGCCAGGTCGGTCTTCGGGTCGCGCCCGATGATCCTGGCCGTGAACTCGCGCTCGTCGCGGAGGCGGACCTTCACCTCCTCGGCATCCTCGACGACGTGGTTGTTCGTGAGGATGTAACCGTCCTCACTCACGATGAAGCCGGAGCCGAGCCCCTGGCGGGGGATCGGCGACCGCGGCGTCCTCGGGACGCCGAACGGGTTCGGGCCCGGGCCGAACGGGAAGGGCGGCGTCTGCCGGCCGGGACGCGTCTCGGGCGTCTTGCTCCGCACCTGCACGTTCACGACCGAGTTCTCGATGGCCCTGGCGAGCGAGACGAACGACGGCACGGTCTGCACGGCGCCGCCCTGCGGGACCGAGCCGCGGCCGGCAGGCTGCGCGGGCGTCTTCGCGCCCGACTGCTCCGCAGGGGGCTGCGCCCCCTCGGCGGCCCACGCGTCGAGCGGGGCCGAAAGCGTCGCGGCGAGGATGGCCGCCGCGATGCGGATCCGGGCGCGAGGAGCGGGTGACATGGAACTTCCTCCGGACGAGAAGCGATCCCGGATTATACCGCCCCCTTCTCGAGCCAATGGACGGGCCGGCCCTCCCGCCAGGCGAGGACGTTCTCCGCCGCGCCTGCGAAGAAGCGCTCGTACGTCTCGTAGGTCGGCCACCCGATGTGCGGCGTGAGCACCACGTTCTCGAGGGTGGCAAGCGGGCTGCCGGCGGGCAGCGGCTCGGTCGAGAAGACGTCCAGTCCAGCCCCGCCGAGCCTCCCCTCGCGCAGCGCGGCGACGAGCGCCGCCTCGTCGACGATGGGCCCCCTTGCCGTGTTGATGAGGATGGCGGTCGGCTTCATGAGCCCGATCTCCCGCGCGCCCACCATGCCGCGCGACAGGTTCGACAGCCGCAGGTGGATCGAGAGGATGTCGCTGCGGCGGAAGAGGTCGTCCTTCTCCACGTACTCGACCCCGGCGGCCGCGGCACGCTGCGGCGTGAGCGTGGGGCCCCAGGCGATCGGCTCGAGGCCGAACGCCCGGCCGACGCGGGCGACCGCCTGGCCGATGGCGCCGAGGCCGAGGATGCCGAGCGTCGAGCCGGCCATCTCCCGCCCGATGAACCGGGGCCACCGGCCCGCCCGCAGCTCGGCGTCGAGGCGGGGGATGCGGCGGGCCACGGCGAAGAGCAGCCCGAAGACCAGCTCGAGCACCGACTGGAGCGAGCCCTGCTCGTGCGTCGTGGTCGCCACTCGAACCCCGCGGCGGCGGCAGGCGTCGAGGTCGATGTGGTTCACGCCGGTGCCGGTCTGCGAGATCATCCGCAGATCCGGCAGGCGGGCGAGCAGCGCGTCGTCGAACCGCGTCCGCTCGCGGATGGGGATCACCACCGGCACGCCCGCGAGCCGGGCCGCGAGCTCGGGCGGTTCGAGGTGCTCCTCGATCACGTCCACCTCGACGCCCGGCGCCTGCCGAAGGCGCGCGATCGCCGGCGACCGCGCCGCCAGCCTGTCGAGATCGTCGAGGATCGCCACTCTCAGAGGTTGCGTCGGCGGCATAGTTCCTCCATCGGGACTATCCATCGGGACCAGGGGTGCACGGGAGCGTACCGCATCCCCCGTGCCGGGGTTACCGGCGTCGCGCTCGACGACCGTGCCGCGGCCGGGCGAGCGCTCGAGCCCGGGGATCCCGTCGGCATCGGCGCCCCCTCGCGCGGGACCTCGTCGAGCGGAGCTTGCCCGATCTCGAGGCCGCGGTCCAGTCGCTTCCTCGCAGCCAGGCCGCACCGCCCGGCCTGTTCCGGTCCATGGGCGAGCCGACCCGAACGGCGGCTTTGCCCGCCGGACTCCGCGGCGCGAGATAGACTGCTCGTATGTTCGTTTCGGGCACTCGCCGCCGCTTCCTCGCCGGCTCGTCGGCCGCCCTCGGGGCGCTGTTCGGCCTTCGCCTGCCCCCCGGGACCCCTCTCGTCTGGGCGGGCCCGCAGGGCCATCCGACGCCGGAGGTCACGCCGACCGACCGGCTCTACGTCCAGTCGTGGAACCGCACGCCGAGCGTCGACGCGTCGCGCTGGACGCTCGACATCGCGGGCGAGGTGGCGCGCCCCCTCACGCTCACCGCGGCCGACCTGGCGGCGCGCGCCCAGGTGCGCCAGTACGTCACGCTGATCTGCATCGGCAACACCGTGTCGGGCGAGCAGATCGGCAACGTCGAGTGGACCGGCGTCCGGCTCGCCGACCTGCTCGCCGAGGCGAGGCCGCGGCCATCGGCCCGCAAGCTCCTCGTGACCGCGGCCGACCGCTTCACGCAGACCCTCACGCTCGACCTGGCCGCCGACCCGGCCACGCTCGTCGCCGTCGGCATGAACGGAGGCCCCCTCACGGCCGACCACGGCCACCCCGCCCGCCTCGTCGTGCCGGGCCGCTACGGCGTCAAGAGCGTCAAGTGGGTCACCCGCATCGAGGCGGTGCCGACCGACGCCGTCGTCGGCTACTGGGAGCAGCGTGGCTGGGACGACGCGGCGATCGTCCGCACGACCTCGCGCGTGGACACGCCCGGCTTCTTCCAGCGCCTGTCCCGCAGCCCGGTGCTCGTCGCCGGGGTCGCCTACGCCGGGCGCCGGGGGATCGCCTCGGTCGAGGTGTCGACGGACGGCACGCAGACCTGGCAGCCGGCCTCGGTGCGCCCGGCGCTCGGCCCCTTCGCCTGGAGCCTCTGGGCCTACGTCTGGACGCCGACGACGGCGGGCGAGCACGTCCTCGCCGCGCGCGCCACCGACGGCGAGGGAGGCCGCCAGTCGACGACGCGCGAGCGGGCCTTTCCGAAGGGGGCGGGCGGCCTCCACGAGGTGATCGTGCACGTGCTGCCGTCGGCTATTTGAAGAGACGCCTGACGCGCTGCGCCGCGGAGGGCGGCAGCAGGGCGGCCCGGGCCAGCGCGTCGAGCATCCGCCGCACGCGGGCGCGGACGCCCCGGCCGGCCGGGGCGGCGACCGGCACGCCGACCGGTGGCTCGGGGGTCGGCTCGACCACCCACCCCTCTCGGGTGCGCAGGAAGACCTCGGGCAGCCTCGGCCCGTCGCCGGCCGACGGCAGGCGGGTGAGGCGCAACCCCTCCCGGGTCTCCTCGACGACGTACCGGCCGGCGTGGCGATCGAGGCCGATGGCGAGCGCCCGGACGTGGTCCTCGTCGAAGCCGGTGGCGAGGCGCAGGACGCCGTTCACGACGTGCGCGCAGAGGTCCGTGGACTCGGTGAAGAGGGTGACGCGGCGATCCCGGCACTCCACGTACAGGCCGTCGCCGAGGCGCCTCGGGGTCCAGCGCTCGGCCGACTCGAGGCCGAGGCTCGCCATGGCGGCCCCCGTGGGGCGCTGCGGCGCGAAGAGGAGCATGGCGTGATCGGCGTCCTGGACGGCCCGGGTGGCGAAGAGCCTGAGCGCCCCGCCCGGCTCGCACGCGTAGTAGGGCGTCCCGTCTATCGGTCCGCCCCCCACGCCCGTCACCCGGCAGAGGTCCGCGAGGCTGCGGTCGTAGAGGTCGGGTGACTCGAGGTAGGTGACGATGAGCCAGTCGCGCGCGAAGGGCGCGAGCCGGAGCGCCGGCAGGTCGGCGAGCGACAACCCCGAGGCGCTGACGGCGCGCACGGGGCCCGACCCGGCCGGCCGGATCTCGAGGTCGAACTCGACGGCGGCGTCCACGGCTACATCTTACTCGAAGGGGAGCCGGACGTGAGCCGGCTCGCGCGCCTCGTCGATCGCCTGGGCGCCATGGCGTTCGCCGCGTCGCCCGCCCTCCAGCGTCACTGGGCCCGGCGGCGGGTGGTCCGGTCGACCGACGTGCCCTGGGCGCCTCCGCCCGTGGCGCTCTCCGCGGCGACGGTGGCGCTCGTGACGACCGCAGGCGTCCACCTCGACACCGACCCCCCCTTCGACCTCGACGCGCGCGACGGGGACCCGACCTTCCGACGGATCCCGCGCGGCGTCGACCGGCGGCGGCTCGTCGTGAGCCACGGCCACTACGACAGCCGCGACGTCCGGCGCGACGTGAACGTCGTGCTCCCGCTCGACCGGCTCGAGGAGCTGGCGGCGGCCGGGCGGATCGGCGGCGTGGCGCCGGTGCACTACGGCTTCGGCTGGATCCGGGACGTGGCGCCGCTCGTCGGTCGGACGGCGCCGGTCGTGGCGCGGGAGCTCGTCGCCGCCCGCGTCGGCGCGGTGGTCCTCACGCCGGCCTGACCCTCCTGCAATCAGTCCGTGGGACTGATCGCGAGGGTCATCGAGGCGGCCGGCATCCCCACCGTCTGCATCTCGCTCGTGCGGGAGGTGACCGAGCGGGTGAAGCCGCCGCGCGCGATCCATCTGCGGTGGCCGATGGGGCACCCGCTCGGCGAGCCGGGCCGCCCGGCCCAGCAGCGCCAGGTGCTCGAGGACGCCCTCGACCTCCTGATGTCGGCGTCGACGCCCGGCGTGATCGTCGACCTGCCGTACCGGTGGCGCAGGGAGCGCTATCGGGGGGAGGAGCGGTAGCGCGGCGGCTGGCAGGCCCCGGGGTCGTCCGACTCGGCGCCCACCCGGAGCGCCGCCTCGACGAGCGCCTCGAGGCCCTTCAGCACGCGCTCCCGATCGCGAGCGGTCATCCGGGCGAGCACCGACTCGAGGCGTCCGGCCCGCAGCCGTTCGAGCTCGGCGACCAGGCCTCGTCCCTCCGCCGTGAGCGTCAGCGTGCAGACACGCCGGTCGGCCGGATCGCTGCCGCGGCTCACGAAGCCCTTGTGCTGCAGGCGATCGACGAGCTGCGTGACGTTCGGCAAGGTGACCCCGAAGTGCCTCGCAACGTCGCCCATCGCACAGCCCGGATGCCGGGCCACGTAGTTCAGCATCTGCGCCTGCGCGAAGGTGAGCTCGATCTCGGCCACCCTCGACGACCAGAACAGGTGGCGGAACGCGGCGCCGAGGAGCGTCCGCAAGAGCTCGAGTAGCCGGCCCGCGTCCGACCGGAGATCGCTCTCCCCTCTCCGCCCCGCCCCCGACCGGGACGGCGGCCGCCCGCCGCGCGTGGTCATTGCCCGATGCTACACTGCCTTGATATGTTAGTCAATTAAGCATATCCGACGGAGGCGCCGATGACCGACGAGTCAGCCCCCTCGCACCCCCGAACGCCGCCGGTCCGGCGGCGAACGCCCCGGCGTCCGTCCCTCAGGGCCGTCCTCCTCGCGCTCGGTCCGCTGGCGCTCGCGGTGGCGGCGGCCGTCGTGTACCTCACGAGCGGCCGGTACGTCTCGACGGACAACGCCTACGTCAAGGCCCCCTCCGTCGTCGTCAGCGCGGAGGTGAGCGGCCGCGTGGTCGAGGTCGCCGTCGCCGAGAACCAACCGGTCACGGCCGGCACCCTCCTCGTCCGGATCGACCCGGAGCCCTTCCGCATCGCGCTCGCCCAGGCCGAGGCGCACCTCGCGGGCGTCCGCAACGAGATCGCGGCGCTGCGGGCCAGCGCCCGCCAGAAGCGACACGAGCTCGAGCTGGCCGAGGCGAACCTCGCCTACTCCGAGCAGCAGCTCCTGCGCCAGGAGCGACTCGTGGCCGAGCGGATCGCGGCCCGCGACCGGCTCGACGAGGCCCGCCGCAACGCCGACGTGGCGCGGCGGCAGGTCGAGGCCCTGAGGGAGGAGATCGAGGGGATCCTGGCCACCCTCGGCGGCAACCCCGACATCGCCGCCGAGGCGCACCCGCGCTACCTCGAGGCCAGGGGCGCCCGCGACCAGGCGGCGCTCGCTCTCAGGCGCACCACGATCACGGCCCCGGGCAGCGGCGTCGCGAGCCAGGTCGCCCGGTTGCGACCGGGCGACTACGTGGAGGCGGGCGATCCTCTCCTCACGCTCGTGGACATCGACCACGTCTGGGTGGAGGCCAACTTCAAGGAGACCGACCTGGCCCGCATCCGTCCGGGGGCGCCGGCCACTGTGGAGGTGGACACCTACCCCGACCGCACGTTCGACGCGGAGGTCGAGAGCGTGAGCCCCGCAACCGGCGCCGAGTTCTCGGTGCTGCCGCCGCAGAACGCCACCGGCAACTGGGTGAAGGTGGTGCAGCGGATCCCGGTGCGGCTCGCCATCCACCCGCACGGCGGCGAGCCGCCCCTCCGGGCGGGCATGAGCGCGACGGTCACGGTCGACACCGGCCGTCACACCCCCATCGACCGGCTCGTGGCGGCGCTGCCGTGGGTCGGTGCGCCGAGGTGAGCGCGGCGCGGCCCGTGGAGGGCGGTGCGCCGCACGTCGGCGCGATCACCGTCTCGATCATGCTGCCGACCATCATGCAGGCGCTCGACACCACGATCGCGAACGTCGCCCTGCCGCACATGCAGGGCGGCCTGTCGGCCACGCAGGACCAGACCGCCTGGGTGCTCACGTCCTACATCGTGGCCGCGGCGATCATGACCCCGCCCACCGGCTTCCTCGCCGCGCGCTTCGGGCGCAAGCGGCTCTTCCTCACCGCGGTCGCGGGCTTCACGGCGGCCTCGATGCTCTGCGGCCTCGCCGGGTCGCTCGGCCAGATGGTCGTCTTCCGGGTCCTGCAGGGCCTCTTCGGCGCGTCGCTCGTCCCGCTCTCGCAGGCGGTGCTGTTCGACACCTATCCGCGGGAGCGGCACGCCTCGGCCATGGCGCTCTGGGGCATCGGGGTCATGGTCGGGCCGATCCTCGGCCCGGTGCTCGGCGGGTACCTGACGGAGTACTACAGCTGGCGCTGGATCTTCTACATCAACCTCCCCTTCGGGATCCTGGCCTTCCTCGGCATCCTCGCCTTCGTGCCGGAGACCCCGCCCGATGCCGAGCGTCCCTTCGACCTGTTCGGCTTCCTCGTGCTGAGCGCGGCCATCGGCGCCTTCCAGCTCATGCTGGATCGCGGAGAACAGGTCGACTGGTTCCAGTCGGCCGAGATCGTCACGTACGCCGCGCTCTCGGCGCTCGGCCTCTACCTCTTCGTCGTGCAGATGGCGACCGCGCCCAGGCCGTTCCTCGAGCCGGCGGTCTTCCGCGACAGGAACTTCCTGACCGGGCTCCTCTTCATCTTCCTCGTCGGCGTCATCCTGCTCGCGACCCTGGCCCTGCTGCCGCCGTTCCTCCAGAACCTGATGGGCTACCCGGTCATCCTCGCCGGGATCGTCCTCGCGCCGCGCGGCCTCGGCACCATGGCCGCCATGACGGTCGTCGGCCGGCTGGTGGGCCGCGTCGACACGCGGCTCGTCATGCTCGCGGGGCTCCTGCTGACCGCGCTGTCGCTCTGGCAGATGACGGGGTTCACGACGGACGTCGGGCGGGGCGTGATCGTCTGGACCGGCCTGGTGCAGGGGCTCGGACTCGGTTTCATTTTCGTGCCGCTCAGCACGTTGACGTTCGCCACGCTGCCGCCGCGCCTCCGGACGGAGGCGGCCGGGGTCTACAGCCTCGTGCGCAACATCGGCAGCAGCGTCGGGATCTCGATCGTCGTGAGCCTGCTTGCGCGCAACACCCAGATCAACCACGCCGCGCTGGCCGAGCGGATCACCCCGTTCAACCCCCTCCTGCGCGAGCCGTCCCTCCCGGCCGCCTGGAGCCTCGACGCGCCGGCGGGCGTCGCCGCCCTGAACGCCGAGATCACCAGGCAGGCCCAGACGATCGCCTACCTGGACGACTTCCGGCTCATGCTGGTCGTGACGCTCCTCGTGATGCCGCTCCTCGCCCTGCTCCGCGCGCCCAGGGGCGGGCCGGCGCAGGCGCCGGCGGCGGCAATGGCCGAGTGACGCGCCTTACGGGTTGCCCTGCAGGTGGACGGGGTCGGGCGAATGTGCGCCGGCGGCCGCCTTCCTGCGGCCGCGACGGATCCCGAGCCGGATGACGATCGTGCTGGCGGCGAGCCCGACGGCCGAGACGACCAGGGCGGCGACCCAGAGCGGCAGCACGCCTGCCAGCAGGACCACCGCGGCGGCGCAGAGGTAGAGGAGCCCCACGCAGGCGACCACGACGCCCCCGGCGGCCAGGCTGACGCCCCGGGCGAGGCGGCGGGACGCGGCTCGCAACTCCGCCGTGGCGAGCCGCGCCTGGAGCGCGACGAGCCGCTGGGTCTCGCGACCGGCCGCCTGGAAGGCCTCGATCACCCCTCGCGCCTCGGCGGGGGGAGGTGCCTGCGGGGGACGCGACGCCGACGGATCGGCGGGCGCCGCGTCGGTCGGCTCGGGGCGGCGGACGAGATGGAGGTGGCGCCGCTCGCCGCGACGGCGCTCCCTCTTGCGACGCTCCTCGCCGGGAGGCAGCGCGGGCGGCGGCCCCGGCTTCCGCCATTCGCTCGCCGGCTCCCTCGGCGCGGCCGCCTCGCGCGGCGCCGCGGCGCGGCCGGCCCCGGTGTCGGACTGCCGCTTCGCGCCCGGGCGCTTGCCCGCCGGCGCGAGGTGCTCGATGACCGCGTTGGTCTCGCCGCCGAGGAGCAGGAAGAACCCGGTCAGGTAGAGCCACGTGAGCAGGACGATCACGGCGCCGAGCGAGCCGTAGGTGGCGTCGTAGGACCCGAAGCGCCGGACGTAGAGCGAGAAGCCGATCGAGGCGAGCACCCAGCCGACGACGGCGAGGACGCTGCCGGGCGTGAGCCACCGGAAGTCCTGCTCGACGTTCGGCGCCACGTAGTAGACGCCGGCGAGGACGAGCGCGAGCAGGACCAGCGCCGTCGGCCAGCGGATCCAGACCCATGCCGCGTCGAACGCCTCGCCGAGGCCGGCGTAGGCGGCCAGCACATGGCCGATCTGCGGCCCGAAGATGAGGAGCGCGAAGGCGACGATCGCGAGCAGGGAGAAGCCGAACGTCGCGAGCAGCGAGATGCCGTAGTACTTCCACCAGGGCCGCGACTCCTCGACGTCGTAGGCCCGGTTGAGCGACGACATGATCGCCCGGAAGCCGGCCGACGCGCCCCAGAGGGCGAGCAGGACGCCGAAGGAGAGGAGCCCGCCCCGCTGCCGGGTCGTGACGGTCTCGATGGTGTCGCGGACGAGCGACAGCGCCTGGGGCGGCAGGACGCGCGACGCCGCCTCCATCATGCGGTCGAAGAGGTCGGGGATCGGCAGGTAGCCGATCAGCGTCACCAGGAAGAGCATCAGGGGGAAGAGGCTGAAG
>DASVDK010000220.1:0-14421 GCA_036381125.1 Thermodesulfobacteriota bacterium
GTTCCAGGATTAGGGAGCAGGGTGGATGTGGTCAGGAGGGGGCGTCGACCCCCTCCTGACCGCGGAGAAAGCGGCGCACCCGCCACCGCGGCGGATGCGCCCATCGGACAGCGTCCTGGGGAGGGTCAGGACGTCTGGCCCGACTCGATGTTCGTCTTCACCGCCCGGACGCCGTCGACGGCGCGTGCCGCCTCGGTGGCCGTGAGGATGTCCCGGACGTTCCCGACCGTGCCGTCGAGCGTCACCACGCCGTCGTCCACGCTCACCTCGATCGCGGTGCCCTGCGGACCCTTCAGCGTGTTGCCGTCCGCCTGGAGCTGACCGGAGGTCCAGCGCTTCTGGATCTGCTGGCGTACCTCGCTGGCGATCTGCTCGTCGTCGCGCCTGGCGACGCCGGAGGCGCCCGGGGCGCTCGTCGTCGTGTCCTGTGCGGTGGTGCCGCCGGCCTGGCCCGACTGGCTCGGCCTGACCGTGAGCTGGTCCTGCACCTGCTGGACGCCTTCGATGCCGCGGGCGATCTGCACCGCCCTGGCCTTCTGGTCCTGGCTCTCGACCTCGCCCGTCAAGGTCACGACCGCGCCCGAGGTGTCGACGTTGATGTCCGTGCCGCTCACCGCCTCGTCGGCGTAGAGGGCGAGCTTCGCCTTGGCCGTGATCCACGCGTCCGAGAGCGGCTGCCCGGAGCCGGTCTGGCGCTCGACGGCCTCGCCGCCTTGCTGCGCGTCGCGGGCGCCTTCCTGCGCCGCCTGCCCGGTCTCGCGGGCGCCCTGCGAGACGTCCCGTCCCGCTTCGCGCGCCCCCTGCTGCACGTCCTGCGCCGCCGCCGGCCCCGCGAGGGCGAGCAGGGCGGCGCCGGCGAAGGCCAGCGTCTGTCGTGTCTCGATCCATCCGGTCATCGCCCGTCTCCGTTCTGCAAGGGGGGTGTCGCAGAGAGCGTGCCAAAAGGGAGGGGCGGTTCGGCGGCCGGCTTACGCCCTCGCCGGCACGGCTCGTGCGACGTGGCGCACGGGCGGCCGGGAGGTCCCGGCCCTCTCGCAGGAGGCAAGCGATGGTGCGAGGACCCGGGGGCAACCTTGGCGACGACGAGGACTACACCCAGCTACCGGACGAGGACATCCAGCGCGCCGTGCTCGAGCACCTCCAGGCCGATCAGACCGTGGACGCGTCGGAGATCGACGCGGTCGTGGAGGACGGCTCGGTCCGGCTCGTCGGTACGGTCGGCAGCGAGGTGGAGCGTGAGGCGGCCGAGATCATCGTCACCGACACCCTCGGGCTCGATCTGGCGGCCAACGAGCTGCGCGTGGAGCCGACGGCGCGCGAAGGCGCGCGGGCGGCCCACGAGCCCGACGCCGAGACCGCCATGGGGGAGCCTGGAGAGACCGGCCGCGAGGGGAGCGGCGAGCAGGTGACCGGGATGGCGGAGTACGAGTTCGAGGGGGAGACCGACCTGTCGGAGGCGATCGGCACGGAGGACCCCATGGAGGCCTCGGACGAGGGACGCTCGTTCACGCCCCCCGACGCGCCGAACATCGAGGCGCTTGCGGAGACCGATCCGCCGCACGGGTTCGCCGAGGACCAGCCGCGCCCCACGAACAAGCCGGCCCGCCCGCCCGGCACCGAGGGAGCCGTCGGCCGGGCGATGGGGGAGGCATCCCCCTCCGGCCTGCGGCGCGTGGCGACCGAGAGCGCCGGGCAGTTCAAGGAGGCGATGCGCGAGCGCGAGAGGCGGGGACGAGACCGGAGACAGGGGCCGTCTTGACGGGTGGGCCGCCAGACCGCTAGACTTACGAGCCTTTTCGGTCCGGCTCCCTATCCCGTCGAGGCGCGGTAGCCAAGCGGTAAGGCAGAGGACTGCAAATCCTTGACCGCCGGTTCGATTCCGGCCCGCGCCTCCATCCCCTCCGTTCCCCATCGATGCCCGGTCGGGGCCGCGCTTCAGGTGAGCGGCCCGGCGGGCATGCTCCTTGCTCGATTCCAAGGCATCGACCGCACGGGCAGTCGCGGGGAGCCTGCCCGGGGCAGACCGCGTGTCGAAGGCGAGTCCGCTCCCGGCCGCGAGCGGCGTGCGCCGGGAGTCGACGCGCCAGGAGCCGATATCCCGCTCGCCGATCCGTCATCTCGTGGCACGACGTGGACGGTCCTCATCTGCACGCGGGATCGGGCTCGCCTGCTGGCCCGGGCGCTGCGCGCCATGCGGACGCTGCAGGACCCGGGGGCGCCGTACGAGATCGTCGTCGTCGACAACGGCTCGCGCGACCGGACGGCGCGCGTCGTGCGGGCCGCGGCGGCGAGGAGCGCGGTTCCCGTCCGATACCTGTACGAGCCGCGCGGCGGTCTGTCGGTCGCGCGCAACGTCGGCATCGCCAACGCGCGCGGCGAGTGGGTCGCGTTCACCGACGACGACATCATCGTCGACCCGGGGTGGCTCGCGGCGCTCGGGCGCGGGGCCTCCGCGCGAGCCGCCGACTTCCTCGGCGGCCGCGTGCTGCCCCGGTGGGGCGCCCCACCGCCGTCGTGGCTGCCGCGCGGCCGGGCACGCGGCGAGATCTGGGGAGCGCTTGCGCTGCTCGACTACGGCGACCGGGACGTGCCGCTCGCCGTCCCGCTCGGCGCGAACATGGCGGTCCGCCGGGAGGCCCTCCTCGCCGTCGGACCGTTTCGCGAGGACCTCGGCCGCGACGCCGGCTCGCTCAAGAGCCAGGCGGTTCCGGAGCTGATGCTCCGCCTGAGGGCGGCCGGCGCACAGGGTTGGTACGTCGCCGACGCGCGCGTCTACCACTGGATTCCGCCCGACCGCCTCACGAAGCGCTATTTCCAGCGCTGGTTCTTCTGGAAGGGCGTCTCGCGTGCCGTGATGGAGCGGCACGCTCCGGTCGACGAGGGCGGGATCGACTTCCGCACGGTGCCGCGCATCGGGCGGATCCCCCGCTACATGTTCCGCCAGGTCGCCGAGTCCGGGCTCGCGTGCGTCGCGAACGCGATCCGGGGCGATCCGTCCGGGGTCCTGATCGCCGAGACGCGGCTCTGTTACCTCGCCGGTTACGCCCGCGCGGTCTGGTTCGGCGATCCATCGCCGACCGGCAAGGGCCTGGGACCGGGGGGGCGCGGGGGCTGACGGGAGGGGGGCAGCTCCCCCGGGGAGAGCCGAGCCGGCCGAGGGTCACGGGTTTCTGGAACCCTTCCCGCAGACCATCGGCTCCACGTCATGCGACAACCGGGTCACGATTTCGCTCCGACGCCTCGAGGCGAGAGGCGACCGTGGCCGCCGCCTGGCCACGACGCGGGCACGATCGCTCGGTCGGGGAGCAGCCGTTGGCGCTCGATGAGCCGCGCACGAACGCGACGAGCGGCGAGCCGCGAACCGAGGCCGGCACGCCCCGCCAGCCCGTCCGCGGTCCCGGGGGACTGCGTCTGCTCAAGGGGTTGGAGCTTGCCCAGGACTTCGTCGTCGTCGTCGCGATCGTCGCCCTCTACGTCCTCATGGCGCGGCAGCTCGTCGGGATGTGGCGCCACGTCCAGGCCGGGCTCGACGTGCGCGCGATCCTCACGGATGTCCTGTTCCTGCTGATCCTCGTCGAGATATTCCGGCTGTTCATCTACTACCTGCGCGAGCGCCACGTCGCCGTCGGCACCATGGTCGAGATCGGGATCATCAGCGTCCTGCGGGAGGTCATCCTGATCGGGCCCCTGGAGGTGGCGTGGCCACAACTGCTGGCGATCACCGCCTTTCTCGTTGCCCTCGGCGGCTTGCTGCGGTTCGCCAGGTTCGATCGTGGAGGGGCCGTTCGGCCCGCGAGGCGAGGTCGCGGCACGGCGGGCCGGCGCCCGCGCGAGCGCCCGCGCCGCGAAGCGGACCTCGCGTGGACCGACGAGGCTCGCCGCGACGCGGACCGAACCGGTGCGCGCTAGGGCCCGTCGAGCCGGCGGCCGCGCCTGGCGGCGTCGGACCCGGAGGTCGTGAAATGGAGCATTCGGTCTTCGTCGATCGGACCGTCGACCTGCTGCAGCCGCTCCTCGGCTACGCCCGTGTCCGGCTCCGGGCGCACGAGGCGCTCGGCGACCTCCCGCCGGACCGCGTCCCTCCGGAGGAGGTCGTCGGCGCCGCGCTCGTCGAGGCGCTCCGCCGCGTCGACGACGCGCCGGCCGGCCGGCTCTACCCGTGGCTACGCGGCTTCGTGCGGCAGGCCGTCGCGCACGAGGTGACCGACGCACGCCGGCGGCGGCGCGAGCGTTCGCTCGAGGAGCCCGTCGGAGCCGACAGGTCCGAGGCGGAGGCCATCGGCGTCCCGCTGCGCCTGATCGACGTCCTGCCGGACCCGAAGTCGCCGACCCCCGAGGAGCTGGCCACGGCCGCGGAGGTCCAGCGGGCGATCGCGGCGCTCCTCGACCAGGCCCCGGACATCTGGCGCGAGCCGCTGCGGCTCCACGCCATCGACGGCCTCCCGATCGCGGCCGTGGCCCGGATGGAAGGGGTGACGGTCGCCGAGACCCGCCGCCGCATCGAGCGGGCGCGCGAGTTCCTGAGGGCACGCCTGGCCGAGGAGTACGAGGAGGGGGCCGCCCCGCCGGCCGAGACGTTGCTCGCCGCGATGCCGCGCGCCGAGGCGGCGCCGGAAGAGGTCGCTCGCCTGCGCGGACGCCTCGAAGCGGGCCGTGCGGGCTGACCCGGGGGGTGGCAGAGGGCGGGGCCGCAGGGGGGACCGGGCAAGGTGACGGTCTTCGTTTCGCGCTCCGCAATGTCGGGCGGCACCCTGATCGCCCTGGCGGCCGACGAGGGGTCATGGAGCGGAGGCGCTGGCGGAGAAGCTCACCAGCGGCGCCCTGACGCACGACTACCCGATCACCGCCCAGGAGGCCCGGAAGCTCGGCTTGCACGTGACGACCGAGACGGCACGCCGGTGCCGCACCCCGCACGGGCGTCACGCTCGACGCGCGGCGCGCTCGACGCGCGCCGCACGGCGCCGCCCGACGCGACGGCTGCCGCGCCGGCCCGCCAGGGCGACCGCCGTCTCGCCGGCGCGCTCCGGCGCCTCGAACGGGGCGGTGCGGGTCAACTCGGCCGCCGCCCGAGCGTCTCGTCGACGTACCGGTCGATGGCGCGCTTGTCGGCCGGGTGGAGCTTCGTGAACCGCAGCCCCATCCCCACGTGAGGCTGCGTCCAGGCCACCTGCGCCTCGATCGTCATCGGCGCCGACTGGCCCGGGAGCATGAAGCGCAGGCGGACCGCCGACCCCTCGGGCAGCGGCGTCGGCGAGTCGACGAAGAGCCCGCCGTGTGAGAGGTCGGTGATCTGTCGCAGGATCGGGGGTGAGTCCGCGGCGAGGGTGATCTCGACCACGAGCGCGGCTCGCGGCCATCGGCGGCGGTCATCCAACGTGGGTGTCCTTTCGGGAAGGCGGCAACGGGGCGATGACCCCCGGCCGCACCTGGTTGCGGCCGCCGTGCTTCGCACGGTAGAGGGCACGGTCGGCCGAGGCGAGCATCGTGGCGAACGGCACGTCCTCGCCGGCGTCGACCGAGACGACGCCGATGCTTGCCGTGAGGCGGATGATCCCCTGCGTGTCGAAGGGCGTGCCCGCGATCGTGGTGCGCAACCGTTCGGCCGCGGTCAGGGCGCCGCGATGGCTCGCCCCCGACAGCAGGATCACGAACTCCTCGCCGCCGTACCGGCCGACGAGGTCGAAGGGCCTGAGGTGCCGGCGCAGGAGCCGGCCGAAGGCGCGCAGCGCCGCGTCGCCGACCGCGTGCCCGTAGAGGTCGTTCACCTGCTTGAAGTGGTCGACGTCGAGCAGCATGAGCGCGATCGGCTCCCCGGCGCGCTGCGCCCGGCGCCGCTCCTCGGCCGCCAGCGCCAGGAACTGGCGGCGGTTGGCGAGCCCCGTGAGCGGGTCGCGGCCGCAGGCGTCGAGGAGCCGCTCCGTGGCGAGCCGCTCGCGGCGCCGGGCCTCCGAGAGGCGCAGCGCCACGACGAGCCTGAGGTCGAGTGCGGTCCAGGGCTCGTGGTCGGTGAGGCAGTCCATGGCGCCCGCCTCGAGCAACGCGCGGCTGTCGGCCGCCGAGGCGCCCGGCACGAGCAGGAGGATCGGCGCGCCCTCGAGCTCGCGCCGTGTGAGGAGCTGCTCGAGGTCCGCGTACGCCGACCGCGCGTCCGGGTAAGGTCCGGCCACGACGACCTGCGCCCCGGGGACGAGCCCGGCCGGCGCCGGATCGGCGAGGCGACGCGAGGGGAGTCCCTGCGCTGCGAGGCGCGCGACCAGGCCGGCCATGGCCGCCTCGTCCGGCCCGGCCAGCACCAGGCGAGGCCCCGCATCGGGTTGCGGCGCCGGGAGAATCGCCTCCGGCGTGGCGACACCCGGGGCGACGCGGGCCTCGAGGATCTCCTGCCAGGCGCTCAGGCTCTCGGGCACGATCCGCAGGCCGCCCTCGCCTCGACCGCCCGGCTGGCGCCACCAGCAGACCACCGCATCGACCACGGTCGACTCTCCCTCGCGGCCGGACACGACGAGGGAGAGCTGGTCGTTCGGGCGGGGATCGCCGCGGCCGACGAGCCGGAGCCCGTTGCGGCTCACGTCCACCAGTCGGCCGGTGCCGCCGACGAGCGCGGAGCACTCCACGCGGAGTTGTGCGGCAAGGTCATCGGGCAGGCGGACCCGCGGCTCGCGTAGGAACGGCCGGAAGGAGTCCCTGGGCATCGACGCCTCCGTCGAGGCCCGGGAGACGCGGGGCGCCTCGCGGGCACTGAGTGGTAACGGGGCGTCCGAGGCGTGACGGAACCGGGCCCTCCGGCCGAGGCATGACGCCTCCTGCCGGGGACCGCGGGCGGCCTTCCTCACTTCGGCAGCCCCGCTGCCCGGATCTGGCCCGGGCCGGTAGCTTTGCGACCCCGCCTCGCGACGGGTGTGCTCTTCTCGGTGAAGCGCCTTTCTGCGGTCGCCGGCCGAGCAAGCCCCGTGCCGTGGTTCCGCTGGCCGATGAACCGGGCACTTGCGGCCGGTCTCGGCGGCCGAGGCGTCGCGGAGCGTCACCCGAGGGTGACGCGCCGTGCACCGGATGTTTCCGGGGCGGCCCGCGGGCCCGGTCGTTTGACAGGCCGCGCTCGGCGGTGGTACGACCGCCTGCAAGCCGGGATGGTGGAACTGGTAGACACGGCGGACTTAAACTCCGCTGCCCCGGACGGGGCGTGGGGGTTCGAGGCCCTCTCCCGGCACTGAGAATCCGCGCAGTTACGGCCTCGTAGCGGGCCGCCTCTCCCTCCGAGCCGCCCGACTTCTAGCCAAAGTTCTAGCCATTGCCCGAGGCGCCCTTCGTCGCGCCCTTGAGGGCCGCGTCGAGCTTGTCGGCGGCCTCCCGGTCCATCCCCTCGAGCACGTGCGTGTAGAGGTCGGCCGTGATCCCGATGGTCGAGTGGCCGAGCCGCTCGCTGACGACCTTGAGGGGCACCCCCTGGCGGAGGAGGTGGCTGGCGTGGCCGTGCCGGGCATCGTGAAAGCGCATCCGGGGCAGCTTCGCCCGGATGAGGAAGTCGCGGAAGGCCCGGGTGAGGCGATCGGGCGGCCAGGGGGTGCCGTCCACCTGGGCGAGCACGAGGTCGTCGTCGCCGAGGCGCTTGCCGAGCTGCAGGAGGGTCTCGGCCTGCTTCGCCCGGTGCTTCTTGAGGGCCGCGACCGCGGCGGCCGGAAGCGCGACCGCCCGGGGCTTGCCTGACTTCGGCGGCTTGAACCGGAGGCCCGCCTTCGTCTGCTCGAGCGACTGGCGAACGGTGAGGCGCCCGGCGTCGAGGTCGACGTCGCGCCAGCGGAGCGCGAGCAGCTCGCCCCGCCGGCAGCCGGTCATGACCGCGAGGAGCACCGGCATGCCGAGCGGCGTCCCGGCCGTCGCCTCCACGAGCGCGATCGTCTTCGCCTCGTCGAGCGGCTGCACGGTATGGCGGGCCGGCTTCGGTGTCTCGACCGCATCGGCGACGTTCCGGCCGAGGAGGCCCTTCTTGACCGCCACGCGGAGCGCCCGGTGGAGCACCGCGTGCACCTGGCGGATCGTGGTCTCGGAGAGCTTCTTCTCCCGGAGGGCCGCGTAGGCCGCGTCGACCTGGAGAGGCGTGAGCTTCCCGAGCTTCACGTCGCCGAGGCGCGGCCGGAGGTGGAGGTCGACGATCTGCCGATAACGCTCGAGGGTCTTCGGCGTGACGGCCGGCGTCGCGTACTGCTCGAGCCACGTGGTCAGCCACTCGCCGACCGTGCGTCGGGCGGGCTCGACGTAGGCGCCCTGGTCGAGCGCGCCGAGGAGCTTCCGCAGCTCCGTCTTCGCCGCCTCCTTCGTCGCGTGGCCCTCATGCCACTTGAGCCGTCGCTTCCCGCCCTCCCGGCCGAGATCCACGACCGGGTAGTAGCGGCCGTTCTTCTTCGCGATGAACCCGGGCATCGCTACTGCCCTCCGTCTCTACTTGCCGCGTCCATGGCGCCGCGCCTTCGTCGGCGTCGGGGCGGCCGGCGGCTGCCCGCTCGTGTCGAGCCCGAGGAGCGCGCGCGCCTTGTCCGTGAGCCGGCCGCCCGAGGCCCCCTGCTTATGCGGGTACGTGAGGAGTCCTCGCTCTCGCGCCCGATGCGCGAGGTCCGCCACCTGGCGCGCCGTGAGCGGCCGCGCCGCGCCCGGGAGCGTGATCGTCCGCGCGACCTCGGCCGCTGGCCGGCGGCTGCCGGCGGCTACGGCCTGTTCGTAGGCCGCCGCGATCCGCGCGTAGTCGGTATCCGACCAGCGCCGCCGCCGGCCGCCGGGCCGCGGGCGGGCCGCGAGGGCCTGCCGCTCGAGGCCGGGGCGACCCAGGGCCTGCCGGAGGGCCGCCTCGCCGCGCTCAGCCTCGAGATAGGCCAGGATCTCCCGGAGCTGCTCCCGGTGCCGCCAGAGCGACACCCGCCGGAGAATGGTGCCCGTGAGCCCACCGGGCGGGACTAGGTCGGCGACCTCCGCCCGGAGGCCCTCGCCGGCCCACTGCCCGGGCTTGTCTCTGCGGGGCGCGCCCTCGGCGTGCGGGAACACGCGGAGCTCCGCGACCACCGGCATGCCGTCCTGCACGACGAGGCGGTAGGCAGCGAGCCACCCGTCAGGCAGCGGGACCTCCAGCCAAGCGGATCGCACCTCCCCGCGCTGAAGGCCGTAGGTCCGCGTGCCCGTGCGTGGGTCGGTGCGAAGGAGGACCGGCGTCACCCCGGCGTCGGTGCGGAGCCTGGCCTCGAGCCGAGAGCCGCCGGGCGGGGGCTGTCGTCGCGTCATGGCCCAGAAGGTACCGCGCACGTACCAGTATAGTCAATAGTCCGGCTGGCTCCTGCTTCTGGAAAACTGCCGCCAGAATCGCGAACGTTGACCGTAATCAGTAGCGTGACGTACTATCGCCGCCATGTCGACACACGCGCTTGACGATGCTCTGGTTCGCGCCCGCCGGGCGCGTCGGCTGCCATCGCCGGCCGCTCGCCGCCAGCTCCGGGTGCAAGCGGGACTGACGCAGCTCGACATCGCCCGAGCCCTTGGCGTGACGCGCGAATGCGTGGCTCGCTGGGAACTTGGGTGTCGGACCCCACGAGGGGTCTTGCTCGATCGTTACATCGAGCTGCTCGACCGCCTCGCCGTCGAGGCCGTACGATGACGCTCGAGGAGCTGGCCCGCGAACGGCGGGCGGTCCTGCCGGCTGAGGTCGTCTTTCGGCTGCTCGGTTGCGGCCGGACCGCCGGCTACGCGCACGTCCGCTGTGGTGACTTCCCACTCCGCGCGATCCGGGTCGGGCGGAAGGTGGTCTTCTCGACCGTCGAGGTGCGGCGCGCCCTCGGCCTCGAGCCGGAGCGGCCGGCGTGACGCTCCTCGACCGGCTGCCCCCGCGCGTCCGCGCTCGGGCGCGCCGGCTCATCGAGGCGGTCATTCGGGAGGGGCGGGCCCAGACGCCCGCCGGCGTCGTCGAGGCCGTCGAGGCGCGCACCCGAGCCCGGCTCGACGCCGCGCCCTGGCGGCACGACTGGCCGCGCGTCGAAGGCGAGGCGCTCGTCTTTCACGGCGTGCGCGGTCACCGAGCGGAGGCCCTCGCGTTGGCCGAGGCGGCGCTCCGCGAGGCCGAGCGGGCGGTAGATGGCCCCTACAACCGACAGGCGAGCCTCGCGCTCGACCGCGCCCTCGCCGAGGTCGAGCGGCTGCGAGAAGGCGCCCCGTGATGGCCGTCGCCACGCTGTTCGAGCCACACCGGGCCGACTGCCACGCGAGCGGGCTCAGTGATGAGACGATCGCGCGCGCGGACCTCTTCTCGGTCCCACCGGGCGACCTCAACCGCCTCTGCGGACGGGAGATCCCGGCCGGCCACTCCGGGCTCGGCTTCCCATACGAGCGCGGCGCTCGCCCCTTCACGCGCGTGAAGCTCTTCCCGGCCCTCCGGACCGGCGACGGCCGGCAGGTCAAGTACCTGCAGCCGGCGAACTCGCCCGTCCGGGCGTACCTCCGGGGGCTCGACCTCTGCGGCGACCGCGAGACGATCCTCGCGGACCCGAGCGTCTCTCTCCGGATCACCGAGGGCGAGAAGAAAGCGCTCGCGCTCTGCCAGGCGAAGCTCCCCACGATCGGTCTCGGCGGGATCTGGAACTTCCGCGCGAAGACGCTGCCGCCCGACCAGTTGATCGCCGACCTCGAGGTGGTCGAGTGGGCGCGGCGCCTCGTCTACCTCGTCCCGGACAGCGACGCCTGGGCGAACGAACACGTCCTCGATGCGGTGTTCCGGTTGGCGCGCCTCCTCGAGGCCCGCCGGGCGACCGTCAGCGTCGTGCAGATCCCGGAGGGCGGGCGGTGAAGGTCGGCGCCGACGACTTCCTCGCCGCCCGCGGCGACCTCGGGCCGGCCGCCTGGCGGAAGCTCGAGCAGAAGGCCATCACGCTCGCGCACCCGGTCTTCGCCCGCTTCCGGCGGCGCGAGGCGAGCGAACGCGCGGCGATCCCGGAGCGCGATGGCCTCACGGACACCGGCAACGCCGAGCGCCTCGTCGCGGCCGATGGCGAGGATCTCCGGTACTGCGAGCAGGCCGGCCGCTGGTTCGTCTACGACCACGCAGCCGGCGTGTGGATCCGGGACGAGGCCGGCGAGGTCATGCGCCGGGCGAAGATGATCCCGCGCGCCATGTACCAGGAGGCGGCCGGGCTCGCGGACGACAAGGCCCGCGCCGCGCTCGTCGCGCACGCCCGGAAGAGCGAGAGCGAGCCGGCGCTGCGTCGGATGGTCAAGCTCGCCGAGAGTGAGCCGGGGATCCCGATCCGCCTCGACGCCTTCGACGCCGATCCGTGGGTCTTCAACGTCGCGAACGGCACCCTCGATCTGCGTGAGGGCACCTTCGGCCCGCACCGGCGCGAGCGCCTCCTCACGAAGCGCGCGCCGGTCGCCTACGATCCTGACGCCGAGTGCCCGACCTTCCGCGCCTTCCTCGCGCGCATCTTCGCCGGCGACCAGGACGTGATCGGGTTCGTCCAGCGCGCGGTCGGCTACAGCCTGACCGGCGACACGAGCGAGCAGATCCTCCTCTTCCTCTGGGGGCTCGGGGCGAACGGCAAGACGACGCTGCTCGAGTTGCTGCGCGCCCTCCTCGGCGACTACGCCGAGGTGGCGGACTTCTCGACCTTCCTCGCGAGCGACCGGGACGGCCCGCGCAACGACCTCGCGAAGCTCCGGGCCGCGCGTCTCGTGACGGCCGTCGAGGTGGGCGAGGGGCGCCGCCTCGCTGAGGCGCTCGTCAAGCAGGTGACCGGCGGCGACATGCTGACCGCCCGGTTCCTCTTCCACGAATTCTTCACCTTCCGGCCGGCCTTCAAGCTCTGGCTGGCCGCGAACCACAAGCCCGCGATCAAGGGCACCGATCACGCGATCTGGCGGCGCATCCGGCTCATCCCCTTCACGGTCACGATCCCACCCGAGGAGCAGGACCGGGACCTCCCGGCGAAGCTCCGGGCCGAGCTGTCGGGCGTCCTGAATTGGGCGCTCGAGGGGTGCCGGGCCTGGCAGCGCGACGGGCTCGGCCAGGCCGAGGCGGTCCGCCAGGCGACGGCGGCGTACCAGGCCGAGCAGGACCCGGTCGGGCCCTTCCTCGACGAGGCGTGCGTCCTCGAGCCGTCCGCCTACGTCCCGTCGAACGCCCTCCGGAACGCCTACGAGCGCTGGTGTGAGGCGAACGGGGAGAAGCCGGTCTCGCCCCGGGCGTTCGCCGATCGCCTCAAGGAGCGGGGCCTCGTGGCCGACAAGGGCACGGGCGGGCGCCGGCAGTGGCTCGGGATCCGTCTCGTCGAGGGGAGCGAGCGGTGAGACAGTGGCGCCTGACCGAGGAGTGGCGCCTCAGGGCGCCTGATTCCCTTTTAAGCGCATTACGCGCGCGCACGAGAGACTTTCCGGAACAGGCGCCACAGGCGCCACTGGCGCCACTCAGGCGCCACTCGCCAGGCGCCGCGAGCGCCGCCCGCCTCGCCGTGCTCGACGCCGCCGAGGCCGCCAGGTGGCCGCGCCTCGCGCTCGGGCGCCTCGTGATCGGGCCGGGCGAGACTCGGTGGCGCCAGGGGGTCACCCTGGCCGAGCCGGAGGAGGTTCAGGCGATCGCCGCGGGGCTCGCGATCGTCACCGATGGGCGGGGCCTCGGGTCTGTCTCGCAGGGGGGCCCGAGGAGGGATGCCGGGGCGGTGTGCGCCGGACGCCGCCCCAGGCGGGGCCCGCAGAGACGATGACGAACCGGGCCGCCGGCCGGCCCTGACCGGGGCGTGAGCGCCCCGAAGGAGACGATCATGCCCAAGACGAACCCCGAGGCCGCGCGCCTCACGGAGGCCGCCGAGGCGGCCGTCGCCAAACTCGAGGCGCTCGGCGAGAACGAGCCGTTCGCCGAACCGCTTGCGGCCGCCGAGCGGGCCGTCGCCGCGCTCGAGGTGCCGGCCCGTGCCAGCCTGTTCCCTGAGCAACTCGAGCCGGTCGACGCCGGCGTCCTCGCGGACTGGCAGGACCTGCGCGGCGACCTGCACCGGCTCCGCATCGCCGAGAGCCTCGCCGAGCTGCACGGCCACGCCTTTCCCGAGCTGCAGCGCGTGATCCGCGGCCCGCGTGGTCAGGACCTCGTCCGCCGCGCCGCGTGGGCGGCCAGCGGCGCGCTCGGCCGCGAGCCCGAGGCCGTCGTCGCCGAGCAGCTCGCGACGTTCACGCGCCTCGTGGCCGGGCAGCTCGTCGGGCAGGCCGAGCACGAGCCGTGGGCCACGATCCTTGGGGCGACGGTCCCCGCTCTCCGGGCCCGGCTCCTGGCGGCCCGGACGGCCCTCGAGCAGCGCGCCGCCGCGGCGGCCGAGCGGCTCCGCCAGGAGGAGGCCGAGGCCGAGCGGGTCCTCGCCGAGGCGACGGTCGAACGGCGCCGGGCGCTGGCCGAGCGCCTCGAACGGATGCCGGCGTCGCGGCTGTTCACCGTCCCGGTCGGGATCGGCGAGGTCGACCAGGTGACGGCGGGGGCGCTCCGGCGTCGCATCCAGGCGGGGGTCTACGACGACAACGCCGCGTTCCTCGAGCGCCTCGAACGCGAGGTCGCGGCCCTTGAGGCGGTCGCCCGGTGAGGGTCTCGAGCGTCGAGGTCGCGGCCCTCTTCGGCGACGCGCTCAGCTATCGCGAGACCATGGCGGGCGGGCCGCCATGGCTGTGCTGGCCGCTCGTCGCGACCCCGGCGGCCCGGTCGAAGCTGACGGACTGGGCGCGGCGCGCGCCGCGGCCCTGGGCGACGCCGGACGCGGCCACGCTCCTCACCCGGCTCGCCGTCACCGGCGACGAGGAGATCGCCTACGGCGTGGCCGAGGTGCTCAGCGAGCTGCCGCCGCCCGTGATCGACTACGCGCGGACGCGGGTGAGCTTCCTCGCCGTGGGGCTTCGGATCTCGGGCTGGTGCGGCGCGCGCCCGGACCTCGCCGATCGGCCGTTCGTGATCGTGCTCGGCCCGGCCGACCGGACGCGCGACGGGATCCGCCGGGTGATCGCGCACGAAGTCGCGCATGCGTGGCTCTTGCCCGAGCCGCCCCCCAGCACGGTCGCGGCGGGCGCCCTCTGGATGGAGACCGTCCACGGGCTGCCGCTCGGCGAGGTCCCGGAGGCGGCGCGTGAGGCGGTGCTCGCCCGGCGGCAGGCGTCCGCCGTCCACGAGCGCCAGGCCGAGGCCCTCGTGGCCGCCTGGGGCTTCCCCGATCCCCCTCACCCGGCGCCGACCGCGCCGCGACGGAGACGACGACGATGAAGACGAAGACGATCACGCTCAAGCTCGAGGTGCCGGCCAGCGAGGCGGCCCTGCTCGAGGGCCTCGACGACCTGCGCGCCGTGCACCCGGCGCTCCGTGAGGCCGAGTCGCGCGCTGCCGACCTCGAGCGCCGCCTCGCCGAGGCGAAGGCCGCGGTGCTC
>DASVDK010000221.1:0-21860 GCA_036381125.1 Thermodesulfobacteriota bacterium
CGGAGCTGGTTCACGAGGTAGCGCCGATAGGACTCCGGCACCCCCTCGGGCGAGTTGGCGACGACGGCGAAGGCGGGCGGCCGCACGCCGAGCTGCGAGGCGTAGTAGAACTTGAGCCGCCGGTTCTTGTAGAAGGGCGGCTCGTTCCGCTCGACGGCCGCCGCGAGGACCCGGTTGAGCTGGCCGGTCGGGATGCGCCGCCTTTGGGCGTCGGCGGCCCGCTCCGCGGCGGCGAGGACGCGGTGCACGCCGTGGCCGGTGGCGGCCGAGCAGAAGACGACCGGCGCGAAGGCGAGGTGCCGGAACCGCTCGCGCACGTGCGCCTCCGCCTCGCGGCGCGCCGTCCGCCCCCTGGGGAGGAGGTCCGCCTTGTTCACGACGATCACGACGCCTCGTCCGCTCTGCTCGGCGTACGCGCCGATCTGCTGGTCCTGGTCGGTGACCCCTTCGGCCGCGTCGACGACCACCGCCGCCACGTCGCAGCGCTCGAGCGCCTTCAGGGCGGCCACGACGCTCACCTTCTCGAGCTTCCCCTCCACCCGCGCGCGGCGCCGGATCCCGGCCGTGTCGACGAGGACGACCGGCCGCCCGTTCCACAGGAGCCGGGTGTCGATCGGGTCGCGCGTCGTGCCCGGGACCTCGCTCACGATGACCCGCTCGTAGCCGAGGATCCGGTTGACGAGCGACGACTTGCCGACGTTCGGGCGCCCGATGACGGCCAGGCGCAGCGCCGCCGCGTCGCCCTCCTCCGGCGCCTCCGCCTCCGCCGGCCCCTCCGGCGGCAGGCGCGCCACCACCGCGTCGAGCAGCGTCTCGATCCCCAGGTCGTGCTCGGCCGAGATCGCCAGGAGCGTGTCGGCGCCGAGCGCCTGGAAGTCGGCCAGCGAGGGGTCGACGTCCTTGCGGTCGGCCTTGTTGACGGCCACGACGACCGGCTTGCCGGAACGCCGCAGGAAGCCGTACACCTCGCGATCGGGCGCCGTCAGGCCGGCCGTGCCGTCGACGACGAGGATCACGACGTCGGCCTCGGCCACCGCCACCTCCGCCTGGGCGCGCATGAGCGCCGGGATCGGCTCCCGGGAGGCGGGGTCGAAGCCGCCGGTGTCGATGACCGAGACGCGACGCCCGGCCCACTCGGCCGCGCCGTAGATCCGGTCGCGCGTCACCCCCGGCGTGTCCTCGACGATGGCGCGCCGCCGTCCGGTGAGGCGGTTGAAGAGGGTCGACTTGCCGACGTTCGGACGCCCGACGATGGCGATGGTGTCACTCATAGCCGAAGTCCCGCAGCGAGCGGGGGTCGCGCGTCCAGTTGCGCTGCACCCGCACGAACAGCTCGAGGTAGACCTGGCAGCCGAGGAGCCGCTCGAGCCCGGCGCGCGCCGCCGTGCCGACCGACTTGATGCGCTGACCCCGCTTGCCGATGACGATCCCCTTCTGCGACTCCCGCTCGACGTGCACGGTGGCCGAGATGCGCACGAAGACGCGCCGGCCCGTCTCGTCGAACTCCTCGTCCCAGGCGTCCACGACGACGGCGGTCGTGTAGGGCAGCTCCTGCTCGGTCTGGAGCATGAGCTGCTCGCGGATCAGCTCCGCGGCGAGCGCCCGCTCCGACTGGTCGGTGAGCATGTCGGGCGGGAAGTAGCGCGGCCCCTCGGGCAGCCGGTCGACGAGCACCTCCACCAGCCGGTCCACGTTCTCGCCGGTCAGGGCCGAGATCGGCACGACCGCGTCGACCTCGGCGCTCTTCGCGAGCTGATCGAGCAGCGGCAGGAGCGCCCCCTTGTCGGCGAGCTGGTCCACCTTGTTGACGGCGAGCACCTTCGGCTTGCGGGTCGCCGCGAGCGCGTCGAGGACGAGGCGGTCGTCGGGGTGCATCCGCGTCGCCTCCACGAGCGCGAGGACGACGTCGACGTCGCCCACGGCCGCCATGGCCGTGCGGACCATGAACTCGTTCAGCCGCCCCCGGGGCCGGTGGATGCCGGGCGTGTCGACGAGGATCAGCTGCGCGTCCTCGCGGTTGACGATGCCGAGCAGCCGCGTGCGCGTCGTCTGCGGCTTCGGCGTGACGATGGCCAGCTTCGTGCCGAGCACCTGGTTGAGCAGCGTCGACTTGCCGACGTTCGGGCGCCCGACGATGGCGACGAAGCCCGACTTCATCGCCCGGGTCCCGGCCGGTCCGGCGGCGCGTCGTCGCGAGGGGGGTCGGCCAGGGCGGCGAGCGCCGCCGCCGCTGCCTGCTGCTCGGCCTCCTTCTTGGTGCTGCCACGGCCGCGGCCGAGGACCTCGCCGCCGATGGCAACCTCGACGTCGAAGACGCGCGCGTGGTCGGGACCCGAGGCCGCCGCCAGGGTGTAGACCGGTGCCGGCCCGCCCCGCTGGTGCTGCAGCTCCTGGAGGCGGGTCTTGTGGTCGGCGTCGATCCGCCCCGCGAGCGCGTCCTCGAGCGCCCCCGCGAGGTGGGCCTCGACGAGCGCCGACGCCGCGTCCCATCCGCCGTCCAGGAACACGGCCCCGACGAGCGCCTCGAACGTGTCGGCGAGGATGGAGGGCTTGTCGCGGCCGCCGCTGCGCTCCTCGCCCCGGCCGAGCCGCAGCGCCTCCCCGACCCCGAGGGCGCGAGCCGCCGCCGCGAGGCTCCGCTCGTTCACGACCGCCGCGCGGAGCGTGGAGAGCCGCCCCTCCGGGGCGTCGGGCAGCCGGACGATCAGCATCCGCGAGACCGCGAGGTCCACGACCGCGTCGCCCAGGAACTCGAGCCGCTCGTTGTCCGCCGTCGGCTCGCCCCGCGCCGCCCGCTCCTCGGCGTAGGAGCGATGCGTCAGCGCCGTCTCGAGGAGCGCCGCGCGGGCGAACGCGTGGCCGAGCCGCTCGCCGAGCGTCGCCGGTCGGCTCATTCGAGCGCCCGGGCGAGCACCGCCTCGCCGAGGTCGGCCGTGACCTCGGCCCTGACGAGGCGGCCGGCCGGCGGGGCGGGCCGGCCGTCGAAGCGGACCTTGAGGTACTCGCGCGACCGCCCCTCCCCTCCCGCCTCGACCAGGACCTCCACCACACGGCCGATCGCCCGCCGGTGCCACGCCGCCCGCCGGCCGGCCGCCACCTCGCGCAGGCGCGCGGCGCGGCGTCGCACCTCGTCCGGCCGAAGCGCCCGGCCCTGCCGGGCCGCCGGCGTGCCGCGCCGCGCGGAGTACGGGAAAACGTGCAGGTAGCCGAACGGGAGCGACTCGACCAGTGACACCGTGGCCGCCGCCGCCTCGGGCGTCTCGCCCGGAAAGCCGGCGATCAGGTCGGCGCCGAGGCCCACGTCGGGGACCCGCTCGACGAGGCGCCCGACCGCCCGCTCGACGTCGGCGCGCCGGTAGGGCCGCCGCATGCGGGCCAGCACGCCGTCGTCACCACTCTGGAGCGACAGGTGCACGTGCGGCACGAGGGCGGGGGCCGTCGCGAAGAGGCGCACGAGGTCGTCGGTGAGGTGACTCGGGAAGAGCGACGAGAGCCGAAGCCGCGGGACGACGTCGGCCTCCAGAAGGGCACGCACGAGGGAGACGAGGTCCGTGCCGGGGGCGAGGCCGCGGCCGTAGTCGCCGAGGTGGATCCCGGTGACCGTGACCTCCCGGTACCCCTCGAGGGCGAGCGCGCGAAGGCGCGCCACGGCGGCGGCGATCGGCAGGCTCCGGCTGCGGCCCCGCGCGAACGGGACGATGCAGAAGCTGCAGAAGGCGTCGCACCCGTCCTGGACCTTGAGGAACGCGCGGGTGCGCCCGTCGGCCGGCCCGTGGGCGAGCGGCTCGTCGTCGAGCCGGCGCGGCAGGGACGGCGCGAGGACGGTGACGCGGGACGGGCGGCCGAGGGCGATGAGCTCGGGGATGCGCCGGGCGGCGCCGTGCCCGACCACGTAGTGGACGCCGGGCAGCGCCGCCGCCTGCGGCGACACCTGCGCATAGCAGCCGGTCACCAGGACGAGGGCGCCCGGCGCGGCCGCGACCGCGCGCCGGATGGCGCGGCGACTGTCGGCGTCGGCGCCGCTCGTGACGGTGCAGGTGTTGACGACGACCGCGTCGGCCGGCCCCGGGAAGGGGACGACCGTGAAGCCCTGGGCCGCGAGAAGGCGGGCGAGCGCCGAGCTCCCCTCCTGGTTGGTGCGGCAGCCGAGCGTCGTGATGGCGACCTGCGTCACCGCGCCGCCGCCCGGATCACGCCGCCCCCGAGGACGACGTCCCCGTCGTAGAACACGCCGGCCTGGCCGGGCGCGACGCCGGCCTGGGGCTCGTCGAAGCGGACGACGGCGCCCCCCTCGGGCGTCGGCGTGACGAGGGCGGTCGCTCCCGGGTGCCGCGCGCGGATCTTGACGACGGCACGCAGCGGGCCGGCCGGCGGCTCGCCGGAGACCCAGTGCGCCGGCGCGACCTCGCACCCGGCGCAGAGGAGCGCCGGCCGCGGGCCGACCGTTACGCGGGCCGCGGCCGCGTCGAGGGCGACCACGTACCGCGGCGTGCCGGGCGGGCCGGCAAGCGGCCCGAGGCCCCGGCGCTGGCCGACCGTGAAGCGGTGCACCCCCGTGTGGCGGCCGACCTCGCGCCCCTCGAGGTCGACCACCGCGCCCGGTCGCGGCGCCTCGGCGCCGGCGGCGCGCTCGACGAAGGCGGCGTGGTCGCCGTCGGGGACGAAGCAGATCTCCTGGCTGTCCGGCTTGTGGGCCACCGGCAGGCCGAGCCGCGCCGCCTCGGCGCGCACCTCGGCCTTGGTCATGTCGCCGAGCGGGAAGCGGGCGTGGCGCAGGGCGTCCTGGCCGAGCGGGTAGAGGTAGTACGACTGGTCCCTGGCCGGGTCCCGCCCCCTGAGCAGCCGGTACGGGCCGTTGCCGTCGACCCGCGCGTAGTGCCCCGTGGCGAGCGCCGTGGCGCCGAGGCCGCGGGCGAGGGCCAGCATCCGGTCGAACTTGAGGTGGCTGTTGCACGCGACGCAGGGGATCGGCGTGCGGCCGGCCAGGTACTCGCGGACGAAGGGGACGACGACCGCCTCGCGAAACGCCTCCTCGTAGTTCAGGACGTAATGGCGGAAGCCGAGGTGGTCGGCCACGCGGCGGGCGTCGCCGAGGTCGTCGGCGGAGCAGCAGCGGGAGGTCTCGCCCGACGGCGTGTAGAGGCGCATCGAGAGCCCGATCACCTCGTGCCCCTCGGCGACGAGGCGAGCGGCCGCGACCGAGGAGTCGACGCCGCCGCTCATGGCGACCGCGATGCGCGCGCGCGTGGCCATCGGCGCCCCCGTTGCGGCCCGCCTACGCGGCGCCGGCCGGGGCGAGAGCGCGCAGCCGCTCGACGATCGCCGGCAGGACCTGCGCCACGTAGTCCACGTCCTCGTCCGTCGTGCCGTAGCCCAGGCTGAGCCGGACGCTTCCCTGCGCCGCCTCGCGCGTGAGCCCCATGGCGAGGAGGACGTGCGAGGGGTCGATCGATCCCGCCGCGCAGGCCGACCCGGACGACGCCGCGACGCCCTCGAGGTCGAGGGCGAGCAGGACCCCCTCCCCGTCCACCCCGTGGAAGGTGCAGTTCAGCGTGTTCGGCAGCCGCGGCGACCCGGCGCCGTTCACCTCCGACCGCGGGACCATCTCGAGGAGCCGGGCCTCGAGGCGGTCGCGCAGCGCCGCCACGCGCGCCGGCGCCCCCTCGGCGAGGCGGCGGGCCGCGAGCTCCGCCGCGGCGCCGAGGCCCACGATGCCGGGCACGTTCTCCGTGCCGCCCCGGCGCCCCCCCTCCTGGCTGCCACCGGTCTGCTGGGCGGGAAGGCGAACGCCGCGGCGCACGATCAACGCGCCGATCCCCTTCGGGCCGTTGAGCTTGTGACCGGACAGCGACAGGAGGTCGATGCCGATCGTCCGCATGTCGACCGGCACCTTCCCGACCGCCTGGGTGGCGTCGCAGTGGAACAGGACCCCGCGCGCCCGGCAGATGCGCGCCACCTCCGCCACCGGGAAGAGCACGCCGGTCTCGTTGTTGGCGAGCATCACCGAGACGACGCGCGTGTCGTCGGTGATGGCCGCCTCGAGCGCCCCGAGGTCGAGGGCGCCCGTGCGGTCGACGCCGAGCCGGGTCACCCGGTGGCCCCGCCGCTCGAGGGCGTCGCACGTCGCCAGGACGGCGGAGTGCTCGACCGCGGTGGTGACGATGTGGCAGCCCGGCTCGCGCTCCGCGATGCCGCGCAGCGCAAGGTTGTCGCTCTCGGTGGCTCCGCTGGTGAAGATCACCTCGACCGGATCGGCCCCGACGAGCGCCGCGACCGCCTCACGGGCGCGGTTCACCGCCTGCCGCGCGGGACGCCCGGCGAAGTGGTGGCTCGAGGCGTTGCCGAAGGCCTCGCCGAAGAACGGCAGCATGGCCGCAACGACCGAGGGGTCGACCGGCGTGGTGGCGTTGTGATCGAGGTACACAGCCCGCATAATGCGGGCAGGTTAGCACGGGGCCCGAAAAATTCAACGAAGCCGGGCAGATGCGCGTGCGATCGCCTCGACCTCGGCCACGTCGAAGGGCTTGCGCACGACCGCCGCCGCGCCGAGGGCGCGGCTCTCGCGAAGAATCCCTTCGTCCACCGCCGCCGTGACCATGACCACGGGAACCCCGCGGCTCCTGGCGCCGAGGCGGCGCAGGAAGTCGAGCCCGCTCTCGCCCTGGAGCCGGATGTCGAGGAAGACCAGGCTCGGCGCGGTGCTCTCGAAGAGGCGCAGCGCGGCATCGACGTTCGCGGCGTGCCGGAGATCGAACTCGTCGCCGAGGAGGACGTCGAGCGCCTCCCGGACGCCGCGGTCGTCCTCGACGATCAGAATGGGGCCCCGCTGCGGGGCGACTGCGGTCACCATGAGGCCGCGGCTGAGCAAGAAGGGTGCCCTCGGGCCCGACCCGGGGAAGTCCCCGAAGTTCCACGGTCGAGGCTGCAACGTCCGTTACCCGCTGCCTTGCGCCCGGTGCAGCGCGGCGTGCCGACTGCACAGCGCGGTGGGCACCGCCGCCGGACGCCGCCCGAACCGTCAGCTCGCCGCGGCAACCGGCAGCGTGATCACGAACAGAGTTCCCGCGCCGACCGTGCTCTGGACCGTGATGAGCCCGCCGTGCTCCTCGACGATCTTGTGCGTCAGCGCGAGCCCGAGACCGGTCCCTTTGGCCTTGGTCGTGAAGAAGGGGTTGAAGAGCTGGCTCACCGTCTGTGCGTCCATCCCGGCGCCCGTATCGGCGACGCGCACCTCGATCGCCCTGGCGCCCGACGGCAGGCGGGTGGCGGCCGGACCGGTGGCGACGACGACCCGCCCGCCGGAGGGCATCGCCTCGATCGCGTTCACGACGAGGTTCGAGAACGCCCGCAGGAGATACTCCGCGTCGGCCCGCGCGGCGGGCAGTGCCGGGTCGAGCCTGGGGTCGCACTCGATGCCGCGCTCTTCCATCTGTCGGCCGTAGAGGTCGAGCACGCGCCGGATGAGCCCGTTCACGTCGGTCGCCGCGAAGCTCATCCGCGGCGCGCGCGCCAGCTCGAGGAGGTTCTCGACGATGCCGTTCACCCGGTCCAGCTCGCGTGGGACCGTCACGTTGAACTTGTCGCGAAACGCCACGTTGTCGAACTTCCGGGGGATGAGCTGCACGAAGGTCTTGATGGCGGCGAGCGGGTTCTTGATCTCGTGGGCGAGCCCGGCCGACATGGTGCCGAGCGCGGCCAGCCGGTCGGCCCGGCGCATTCGCGCCTCGAGCGCCTTGATCTCGGTGAGGTCGCGGAAGAGGACGAGCAGCCCCAGCCTCGCCCCCTGCGGATCGCGCAGCGGGGCCGTCGAGACCCCGAGCGGCAGCGTCCCGCCGGGCGCCTGGTACTCCACCTCGGCGTGACCGACCACCTCGTCGCCCTCGAGCCCCCGGCGGATGAGCTGCTCGAGCGGGGCGCCGGCCGGCACGATGCTCTCGAGCGGCGGCCGGTCGGCCACGCGCTCGGCCGGGATCCCGAGGAGCGTGGCGCCGACACGGTTGATGGTGACGACGCGGCCGTCGAGGTCGACGGTGAGGAGCCCCTCGTCCATCGACCGGAGGATGTCCTCCTGGTAGCGCCGCAGCGCGTCGACGAGCGCGAGGTTCTGGACGAGCGCCTCCTGCTTCGCCGCCAGCTCGGCGCTCATGTGGTTGAACGCCGTGGCCAGCGCCTCGAGCTCGTCGCCGGTGCGGATGTCGAGCTGGAGCCCCACCTCCCCCTTCGCGAGCCGCCGCGCCCCGGCGGCCAGCTCGGCGACCGGCCGCGTGATGCGGCCGACGAGGACCTGCGCGTAGGCGAGCCCCCCGAGGAGCGCGATCAGGCCGATGGCGACGAGCGCCCCCCAGGTGCGGCGCACCTCCACCTCGAGCGGCTCGAGCGAGAGGCCGATCCGTACGGTTCCCCACCGCTCCTCCGATTCCGCGAAGCGGACCGGCACCGCCACGTCGAGGACCCGCTCCTCGACGCCGGTGTCGGGCGAGCGCCACCTGGTCGTCTGCACCAGGACGTCGTTCGCGGCGTCGACCGCGCGGCTGACCGGGTCGTCCAGGCGGGTGCCCTGCAGGTGGTCCTGGCCGCTGTAGGCGGCGACGATGTGCTCCTTGTCGAGGAAGATGACGTACCGGACGTCGGCCTCGCGGGCCGCCTTCTCGGCGTACTGCTCGAGGGCGATGTAGTTGTAGGTACGCAGGGCGGTGTCCGCCGTCGCCGCGAGGTTGTTCGCGACGGCGCGCGCACGCTTCTCGGCCTCCGTGCGGATCAGGCGCGTCTCGCGCCAGGCGACGAAGGCGACGACCGCCAGCGTGAGGCCCGCGACGAGGACCAGGAGCGAGAGGAAGACCCGGCGCGCGAGACCGGCCGGCTCCCCCGCGGTGCTCAGCATCGCCTCGGAGTCTATCGGTCGGCGCGAGGCCAGGTCAAGGCCGGTCGAGCCAGACCTTCCGCATCGGCACGTACGGGGCTCCCAGGGCGCTCACCTCGACCCCCCTGACCGACGGCTGGTAGGCCTGCTCGTACCAGATGTGGAGAATCGGGATGATCGGCACGTCCTCGAGCACCTGCGCCTCGACGCGGCGGTAGATCTCCGCACGGCGCACCGGGTTCAGCTCGCGCCGGCCCTCGTCGAGGAGCGCGTCGACCTGCGGGTTCGAATAGTGCCAGTAGTTGTACCGGGACTGCGAATGAAAGAGGATGCCGAGGATGTTGTCGGGATCCGGCAGGTCGGCGAACCAGGCGTAGCGGAAGAGCGACATGCGGCCCTCGGTGAGGAACCGCTGGAACTGCGGCCAGTCGTCGGCGAACCTCGGCTCGGCGGCGAGCCCCAGGGCGTGCGCGGCATCCGCGATCCCGTCGAACTCCGCCCGCTGTGCCTCGGAGCGGACGGCGGACCACATCTCGAAGCCGCGCACGGCCTCCGGCCCCCCCGCCTCCCCGAGGAGCGCCGCGGCCCGCGCGCGATCGACCCGCGGCACGTCGCGCGCCGGGTTGTAGCCGAGCACGCCGGGCGGCAGGATCCCCGCGGCGGGCCGGTGCTTGCCCTTCGTCCCCGCCTCGACGACCGCCGCCCGATCGAACGCGAGCAGGAGCGCCATGCGCACCCGCGGGTCCCTCCACTCCGGCCTGGAGAGGTTGAACCCGTAGAACTGCAGGGCGAGCGTCGGCCGCCGGACGACCGGGAACGTCCCCGACGCGAGCGCCTCGTCCCGCAGCTCGCTCGGGATGGGCGACTCGTCGAAGTCGCCCTTCCGGAACGCGCGGTAGATGTCCGCGTCGGTGGCCGTCGGCATGATCGCGTAGCGGATCCGATCGAGATAGGGCCGGCCCCGGAAGTGGGCGGGGTTGGCTTCGAGGACGATCGCCTTGCCCTCGTCCCACCTGACGATCCTGAAGGGCCCCGTGCCGACCGGCGCCCGCTCGAAGGGGACATCCTTCGACTCGACCGCCTCGCGGGGGACGATCTTGGCCTTGTTCGTGGCGAGCAGCGACAGGAACGGGGCGTAGGGCTCCTCGAGCGTGACCTCGACCCGATTCGGGGTCACGGCCCGCACACCGCGAAGCGTCTCGGTCCTGCCCTGCCGTACGTCCCTGGCGCCGACGATGAGATCGAACGTCTCCCCGGCGGTCGACCGCGTCTCGGGCTTGAAGAGGCGCGTCAGCGAGTAGACGACGTCGTCGGCCGTGACGGCGCGGCCCGAGTGGAAGCGGACGTCCCGCCTGAGGTCGAAGGTGTAGACGCGACCGTCACGCGACACCCGCCAGGAGCGGGCAATGGCCGGGATGATGTTCAGATCGCGGTCGAAGTCGACCAGCCCGTCGAAGATCTGCTGGATGACGGTCACCGCGTAGTAGTCGGTCGACCGCGCGGGGTCGAGCGTCCGCGGGGAGTAGCGGAGCGGGAACCTGTAGGTTCCGCCGATTCTGGGCGTAGGATCACCCGCATGGCCGGACGGCGCCCCGACGTGGAGCAGGAGTGCCGTGAGGGCAAGCGCGAGCAACCGCAGCATCGAGATGGCCTCGCTCCCGGTCGGGGGACCCGACCCGTGCGATGGCCGCGCGGGTCGGTTCCCCAGGAGGGCCGCGACGTTACCCGCGTCACGCTCGGGGTGTCAAGGGCAAAAAAAATGACGGCCCCGGGAGAGTGACCGTCATGCTGCAGATGCAGCCAGGAGAACTGGAAGATCAGGCTTGACGAAGCTCGAGGAAGACTAGACGCCGCCGCCGCCCTCCGCGAGCGCCGGCAGCACGTACGCGGCAACCGTGGCGCCCGTAACGAACAGCGTGACGAGAACTCTGCGCAGACCCTTCATCTCTCAACCCTCCCCAGGAAGCCATGCACGTGGAGCAAACCGGAATCGCCCACTGGCCTGAGCAAGGAGGGTGCCACCATTGCCGCGCCGCACCATGGCGGGCAGGACGTCCGTAAACTATTGTTATATCTATGGATTCTCCGAGCGGTGCCGAAGGCCGCCCGATGGCCGGGGTGCGAGGTGCCCAGCCGCCCGTGCAGCCCCCCTCGGCCGGACGCCTGGCCCGTACGCGAATCGCCGCGCCACGCGTGCTCCAGCGCACAACTGCCACGGAAACTGTGCAATGCCCTGTGGAGTGTGCAGCCGTGTCAGCGGAGGACTGGCGGGACCGGAACGGCCGGCGTGTCCTCGTCGTCGGGGTCGGCTTCGCCCGGCCCGAGGGTCCGTCGGTCGGCCGTCGAGAGCGCCTCGGCGCGGCGGCGGCGGCCGATCTCGCCGAGGTCTTCCCGGATGCCCAGCTCGTCGAGCTTGGCCATGAGGGTATTGCGGTGGATGCCGAGGATCTGTGCGGCCCGGCTCTGGTTGCCGCCGGTGTCCTCGAGGATGCGCAGGATGTAGCGCCGCTCGAAGCTCTCCCGCGCCTCCTTGAGCGTCCAGCGCTCGCCGGCGTCGGTTGCCGGCAGCTCGACGGCGCGGTCGAACAGCTCGGCCGGCAGCTCCTTGACGGTGATGAGCTGCTCGCCCGGGGCGAGGACGACGAGGCGCTCGACCATGTTCTCGAGCTCGCGGATGTTCCCCGGCCAGGCGTACCGGCAGAGCACGTCCATGGCCTTGGCCGAGAAGCCGGGCACGCGCTTGCGGAAGCTCCGGGTGAAGCGCCCGAGGAAGTGCTCGGCGAGGAGCGGGATGTCCCCTCGCCGCTCCCTGAGGGGCGGCAGCGAGATCGGCACCACGTTGAGCCTGAAGTAGAGGTCGCTGCGGAAGAGCCCCCGGCGAACCGCCTCGGCGAGGTCGGTGTTCGTGGCGGACACGATCCGCACGTCCACCGGGATGGTCCGCGGGCTGCCGACCCGCTGGATCTCGCGCTCCTGCAGGACGCGCAGGAGCTTGGCCTGCAGGCTCATGGGGAGGGTCGCGATCTCGTCCAGGAACAGGGTGCCGCCGTGCGCGAACTCGAACTTGCCGATCTTGCGCTCGTACGCGCCGGTGAACGCCCCCTTCTCGTGGCCGAAGAACTCGCTCTCCATCAGCTCCTGCGGGATGGCGGCGCAGTTGACGGCCACGAAGGGCGCCGCCCGGCGCGGGCTCTCGCGGTGGATCGACCGGGCGATCAGCTCCTTGCCCGTCCCGCTCTCGCCCGTGATGAGCACGCTCGAGGTCGTCTGGGCCACCTTCCGCACGAGGCCGAAGATCTCGAGCATGCGGGGATCGCGCGAGACGATGTCGCCGAAGGTGCGGCCGGCAAGCTCGCTCCTGAGGAACGCGACCTCCCGCTCGAGGGCCTGCTTGGCGATGATCTTCTCGGACAGGGCGAGGAGGTCGTCCGGCGCGAAGGGCTTGACCAGGTAGTCGTAGGCCCCGAGCTTCATCGCCGCCACGGCCTTCTCGGCCGTGTTGACCGCCGACACCATCACCACCTCGACCGAGGGGTCGAGCATCTTGATGTCGGAGAGGACGGCGAGCCCGTCCCGGCCCGGCATGGTGATGTCCAGGAAGACGATGTTGACCGTGACGGTGCGCAGGACCTCGAGGGCGTCGCGGCCGTTCTCGGCCGAGAAGGTCTGGTAGTGATCCTCGAGCGTCAGCTCGATGGCCTGGCGAACGGCGGGCTCGTCGTCGACGACGAGGACGACGGGCTTGAGGTCCATGGAGAAGGGATTACCGCGGCCCCCAGGGGCTGTCAAACGCGGGCAGGCGGACCCGGAAGACCGTCCCCTGCGCCAGCTCGCTCTCCACCGTCACGGTCCCCCCGTGGGCCTCGACGATCTTCTTCACGATGGCGAGCCCGAGCCCGGTGCCGCCGTGCTTCCGGGTGGAGGATCCGTCCACCTGATAGAAGCGATCGAAGATCTTCGGCAGGTGCTCGGGCGGGATGCCGATGCCGTCGTCGGCCACCGCGATCTCCACCTCGTGCGCCGCGTGCCCCACCGCGTCGGCCGGCAGGATGGCGGCCCCCGCCCCGCTCGCGACGAGATCGGGTGCCAGCGCCTCGGTCGGCGCCGCGGCCACGGCCCGCACCGTGAGCGTGACGTGCCCGCCGGCCGGGGTGAACTTCACGGCGTTGCGCAGGAGGTTGGTCACCACCTGCATGAGCTTCGCCCGCTCCCCCCGGATGTCGGGGAGCCCTCGCGGCACCGTGAGCGCCAGCTCGACCCCCTTCTGCTTGGCCAGCGGCTGGACCTCCCCGAGGCTGCTCTCCACCAGCTCGCCGGTCGTGACCCGCTCGAGCCTCGGGACGTACTTGCCGACCTCGAGCCGCGTCAGCTCGAGGAGGTCCTCGATCAGGGTCTTGAGCCGGTCGGTGCTCTTGCGCATGGCCATCATGCAGTCGAGCTGGGCCGCGTTGAGCTCGCCGATCTCCTGGCTCACGAGGAGGTCGAGGTAGCCGACGATCGGCGAGATCGGCGTGATCAGCTCGTGGGAGATGTTCTGGATGAACTCCCCCTTGAGCCGGTCGAGCTCCTTCAGCTCGTCGTGCGCCCGCGTCAGGTTCGAGAAGAGCTGCGCGTTCTCGAGGGCCACGGCGGCCTGGTTGGCGAGCGTGCCGAGCGTCTCGAGGTCCTCGCTCGAGTACGGGGTGCCGTCCGCGCGGGCGCCGAGGGCGAGGACGCCCGAGAGCCGGTCCTTGACCGCGAGGACGACCCCCACCTGCGCGTCGTTGGCCTCGAGCCAGGTCCCCTGCGCGACGCGCCGCGCGTCGGCGATCGGGCTCAGGAGGTCCTGGCGCACGAGGATCCGCTCGGCCCCGCTGAAGCGCCGCTCCCACCCCTCGGGCTGGGGTGCGAGCGGCCTCAGGCCGACGCCGGCCTCGTACACGACCCCCGGCTCGCGATCGCCGATGAGCGCGAGCACGACACGCGGGCTCTCCATGGCGCGGCTCACCGTCTCCACGATCTTGCCGAGCAGCGTCCCGAGGTCGAGGATCGTCGTCATGGACCGCGAGAGGTCGCGCAGGCTCTCGAGGTAGGCGTAGCGGCGGCGGAAGAGCGTCTGCTCGATCGTCTGCTCGGTCTTGAGCTTGAGGCTCGGGAAGAGGAGCGCGATGAAGAGGAACAGGACCGACATGACGAGCGAGAAGAGCAGGTTCACCTGGCCGAAGAAGAGCTGCTGCGCGATGATCGCGACGCCGAACGCCGGCAGGATCACGAGCACGGCCAGCGCCGTGAGGGTCAGCGACTTCTTGAGCACCAGCGTGATGTCCATGAGCTGGTACTTGAGGATCGCGTAGCCGAGCACGGCGCAGTACAGGAACATGAAGTAGTTCCCGTACGGCACGATGTGGATCCCGAACATCGGGAGGAAGTTGGTCGACCCCCCGGCGAACCCGATCGCCGACCCGACGATGACGTAGCGCGTCTGCGCCTTCTTGAGGCCGGTGACCTCGATGTGCGCGCGGACGAGCTGGAGCGTCGCCTGCGCGACGATGAAGACGTAGAAGGTGAGGAACACCGGGTAGAGCGGGCCGGCCTGCGGGAAGAAGGCGAACTCGCTGACCCGGTCGACGCGCGGGATGAAGGGGGGCGTCAGGGCCAGCACGAAGAAGAGCACCGAGCAGACGTACGACGCGTCGAGCAGCCGGCTCTCCTCCCGCCGGCCGGTGAGCACCATGATGAAGTGCAGGTAGAGGGTCGGGATGAAGGCCGCGGCCAGGTGGGCGAAGCGGCTCCACCAGAGCGCCGCCCCGGGGCTGTCCGCCAGGCTGTGCAGGAAGAGCGCCAGCGACCAGAGGCCGACGACGGCCGACAGGAGCGAGAAGACCCGGTTCAGGCGGCTCTTGGCGTTCCGCCAGAAGACGAACGTCCCCAGCGCGATGCAGGAGATCGCCGTGAGCAGCGTCGAGGCGGAGTAGACGATCACGGCCGGCCCTCCGTCGTGTCCGTGCCCGTCACATGGCCGCCATCATAGCGACTAGGCGATCTCCTGGGGATCGGGGTGCCCGGCGGGCGCGGCGACGGCGCGCTTGGGCATCGGCCAGAACGCCCAGTTCTCCCGCTGGAAGCGCCGGTAGTCCTCGCCGAAGAGCTCGAGCAGGCGGCGCTCCTCGAGGTAGCTGCGCAGGACCTGGAGGTTCACGTTGACCAGCAGCGCGAAGACGAGCGTGTACCAGGAGTTGGTCGCCAGCGGGATCCCCACCACCTCGAGGAAGACGCCGCAGTAGATCGGGTGCCGCATGAGCCGGTAGGGCCCGGTGCGGACGAGCCGCCGGGGCACGTGCAGCTTGTTCTCGCCGAGGATGTGGATGCCCCACTGGGGCCCCAGCGTGATCATCCCCCACCAGCGCAGCACGAAGGCCAGGCCGTAGAGGAGGAGCCCCGCCGCCGTGGCCGGCCAGAGGATCGCCCGCTCCATGAAGAAGAACTCGAAGGTCGTGCCGTACATCATGATGATGTAGGCGGCCGACACGGCGGCGAGCGACCAGTCGCCGGACAGCGTGCGCGGCTCCCGTTCGTTCGTCGTGAAGAAGTTCTCCCAGAGCCGCTCGCTGCCGGCGAAGAGCAGGAAGAAGGTGAAGAACGTGTACGAGTGCTCGCGCCGCGTCGAGTACTGGGAGAAGTGCAGGTAGATGACGATCGCGAGCCCCACGATGGACACGAGGATCAGGAGCGGGATGACGTTGAGTCGACGAAGCGGTCTCATGCGCTCCTCGCACCGTTGCGGCGCACGATGAGGGTCACGTTGCTGCCCCCGTAGCCGAACGCGTTGGCGAGAACCGTCCGGAGCCCCGGGGCCGGGCGGGCCTCGCCGGCGACCACGTGGACGTCGCAGTCCGGATCGGGGTCCTCGAAGTTGATCGTGGGGGTGATGACGCCGTGCTCGAGCATGAGGGCGCTGGCGATGACCTGCAGCGCGCCCCCTGCCGCGAACGGCTGCCCCACCATCGACTTGATCGACGTGACCGGGACGGTGGCGCCCCGCGGACCGAAGACCTCGCGGATGGCCGAGCACTCGTTCCGGTCGGTGAGCGGGATCGAGCCCGCGTGCGCGTTCACGAGGTCCACGTCGTCGGGCCCGAGGCCCGCGCTTTCGAGCGCGAGCGACATGCAGCGCGCGAAGCCGTCGCCGTGCGGGTCGACGCGGATCATCTCGTACGCGTTGGCCGTCGTCGCGTAGCCGGCGACCTCGGCGTAGACGTGGGCGCCGCGCGCGAGCGCCCGATCGAGCGCCTCGAGCACGACGACGCCGGCCGCCTCCGCCATGACGAGGCCGTCGCGCCCCCGGTCGAACGGCCTCGAGGCGCGCTCCGGCTCGTCGTTGCGCGTCGACAGGATCCGCGCGCTGGCGCCCGAGCCGATGCCGAACGGCGTGACCGGCGCCTCCGCGCCGCCCGCGAGCATCGCGTCGGCCAGGCCGCTCGCGACCGCCTCGGCCGCCCATCCGATCGCGTTCGAGCCGGCCGAGCAGCCGGTCGACATCGTCATGAGCGGCCCCTTCGCGCCGCTCCGGATCGAGATCAGGCCGGCGGCCGCGTTCGGGAAGGCCGCCTCGAGGATCCAGGGGGGCAGCCGCCTGAGCCCCCGCTCGAGGTAGAGCGAGTAGGCGTACTCCGTGATGTCGAGCTGGCTCGTGCCGACCCCCATGGCGACGCCGACACGCGTGGCGTCCGCCGGGTCGATCGCGAACTTCGCGTCGGCCATGGCGAGGGTCGCCGCCGCGGCGGCCAGGTGCACGGCCCGCCCCGAGCGGCGCAGCGTGACCGGGTCGAGGAACGCGGCCGGGTCGAAGTCACGGATCTCCCCGGCGATCCGGCAGGCGAGCCCCGAGGCGTCGAACCGCGTGATCGGGCCGATGCCGCTGCGTCCCGATACGAGCCCGGTCCAGAACGCGTCGCGCCCGACGCCGATCGGCGTGACGGGGCCGAGCCCCGTGATGGCGACCCGCCGCCGCGCCGCACGCCGACCGTTGCCGTTGACCCCCACCGACGCTCACCCCCTTGGCGTCGACGCGCCGGCGGGCCCGATCGGGCCTCCGCCGGTCGATTCCGCAAGCCGAGGCACGCTACCGGAGCCGGCCCGACCAGGCAAGGAAAATTTTCGGCGGACGGGTCACATGAACCCATCTCGGGCTGCCGTGCCCGCTTCAGCGGTGCGCGCGGCCGCAGCGCGTGTCGGGCGCCGCCGCCGCGAAGGGCCCGACTGCCGCCGCCGTGGACGGGCCGACCCCCGGCACACGGACGAGCGCCTGCACGGACGTGAAGGGGCCGCGCCTGGCGCGGTCGGCCACGATCCGCGCGGCCAGGACCGGTCCGATCCCCGGCAGACGGTCGAGGTCGGCCGCGGCATCGGCGTTGAGGTCGAGCGGCAGGCCGAGCCGCAGCCGCCGGACCGCCGGCATGCAGCCGAGCGCCGCGCGGCCGGTCGGCGTGACGAGGAGGCGGGAGCCGGGCAGCAGCCTCGCCCGGGCGCTCCGCGAACCCGCCACCGGCGTCCCGGCCGGCAGGCCCGCCGCGGCGAGGAGGTCGGCGAGCCGCGCGCCGGCCGGCAGCGCCACCAGGCGGGGCCGGTCCCCGACCCGAACGACGTCGACCAGGATGCGCATGGGGTCCGGTTCGAGGAGTGGGGCTGCGGCGCGGGAGTTCCGGGATGCCGGCGCCACTGCGGTCTGGAGTGGCGGCCGCCTCGCCCCGTCGCTCGATCCCCAGCCGGCGGCGGCCCGCCACCCGGCCGCGGCGCCGAGGATCGCCAGCGTCAGCGCCGCCGCCGCACCGATCGGTCCCGACCAGGCCATCTCCCCTCCCCCGCCCCGGACGCCGAGGTGCCATCCGAGCGGTCGGAAGAGTGGAGGAGAACCGCTCCGTGCGAGAGTCTACCTCTCGCGGGCGCCGCTCGGCGACGGCCCCTGCGGCGGCGGGCTCTCGCCCCAGTACCACCCGAACGCCGGCGAGCCGTCGACGACGGTGCTCGTTGCACTCATCGGCGAGGCCAGCGCGCACGGGCTCACGCGCTTCAGTTGCATGGCGGCACGTCGCCGAAGAGTGCGGTGGCAAGATCGCCGGGTACACGATCCAGGCGGCGTTGCAGGTGCCTGGGGAGCCGGAGGCACTCCTGGTTCACCAGGCGGACCAGGTTCCGGATCCTGAGCCACTCGCGTCGGGACCAGCCCGATGGCCCGCTGGACCACGAGAGTACCGCCTGGATCCCCATGATCTGCTCCGCCCACTCTTCTTCGGTCAGGATCTCCTTGTCCGGGTAGGGGTTGCTCTTCGGATCCCGAAGCTGCGGCACGATCGGCTTGCCGATCTCGAACGGCTGGAGGCGAATCACCCGGCCGTTCATGGCCGCTCGGCGCGAGGCCGCCTCCCGCGGGTTGAAGCGTGGCCCGTAGCCGAACTCGGGATCCTGATAGTTCGCGAACGACTCGGGCCAGTAGCCGGGCTTGAAGATGACCAGTCCAGGGTCGTACAGGTCGAGCCACTTGAACCAGGGGCGCCACTTCGGCCCCCACCCCGGAATCCGATAGCGCCCCTGGGCATCGGTCACCGCCTCGCGCACCTCGAGCCGCTCCTTCGCGTGGCCTTCCAGCGGCTGCGCGAGGACCCACTACGCAGACGCCGTATACCCGCAGGACCGACCAGCTCGACGACCGCTCTGGCACCGCCGACCCAGAGGCCGCCTTCAGAGGCGCCGCTCGCCGCACGCGACATTATGCGATTGGATGGATAGTGACTGGAACGGCCATGACGAACAGAATGGTGGCAATGAAACGGTCTTGCAGGCCACTGAACACGACGCGCACCTTCGAATGCGTACTTCGCGATCGACCTGTGACGAGTCACATATCGACGTGACTGATCTGAGAAGAAACCTCTCGGGGCTGCGTTAGATTCTCAATAGCTATTCTGCTCGTCGAGCAGCCGGATGCACAGGGCATCAGGACATGATCGCGCGGATCGGTCCTCCTGGCTCGGGAAGCGTGGATCCTGCGGGATAGGCTGGTCGGACAGCATCCGAAACCAGGACAGCCGTGTCCCCGGCTCCAGGCGCGTGGAGGAACGCCTCGCCGCGTAGCCCCGGAGCGCATGGTACTCACGTCTCCGGTCATGCGGATAGGGGAGCGCGCCACCGCTGCGGGACAATCCCGCAGTAGGTCGCGGCGGCCTCGGTGAAGCCGCCGCCTAGGGCGCGACCGCCCTGGATCGCCCCGTGGCGGGCGCGCGTCTGGCCTGCTCCTTGGCGAGCTTGTACTCGATGGCGTCGATGAGGGCCTCCCAGGAGGCCTGGATGATGTTCTCGGAGACGCCGACCGTCTCCCACTTGTCCTCGTGGTCGGCCGACTCGATGAGGACGCGCGTGACCGCGGCGGTGCCGTCGCGCCCGTTCAGGATGCGCACCTTGTAGTCGACGAGCCGCACCTCGCGCAGCTCGGGGTAGAAGCGCTCGAGCGCCTTGCGGAGCGCGCGGTCGAGGGCGTTGACCGGCCCGTCGCCGACGGCCGCGGTGTGCTCCACCTGGCCGTCGACCTTGACCATGACGGTCGCCTCGGCCAGGGTCGGCTCGTTCGGCGCGCGCTTCTCGTTGATGACCCGGAAGCCGACCAGCTCGAAGGCCGGCCCGTGCCGGCCGAGGGCGCGCTTCATGAGCAGCTCGAAGGAGCCCTCCGCGGCCTCGAACTGGTAGCCCCGGTTCTCGAGCCGCTTGATCCGCTCGAGGACCTCCTGGACCACCGGGTCCTTGCCGGTGAGGTCGATCCCCATCTCGGCCGCCTTGGCCAGGATGTTGCTGCGGCCGGAGAGATCGGAGACGAGCACGCGCGTGCGGTTGCCGACCGCGCCGGGGTCGACGTGCTCGTAGGTACGCGAGTTGCGCTGCACGGCGCTCACGTGCACGCCCCCCTTGTGGGCGAACGCGGAGTCGCCGACGTAGGGCTGCCGCTTGAGCGGCTGGATGTTGGCCAGCTCGTACACGTAGCGCGAGACGTCCCGCAGCTTCGCGAGCTGCGCCGGGGTGACGACCTCGAAGCCGAGCTTGAGCTGGAGGTTCGCGATGATGGAGATCAGGTTCGCGTTGCCGCAGCGCTCGCCGAAGCCGTTGATGGTGCCCTGCACGTGGCGCGCGCCCGCCTCGACGGCGGCGAGGGCGTTGGCCACGGCCATCTCGGCGTCGTTGTGGGTGTGGATGCCGACCGGCCGGCCGAACCGGGCCGCCACCTCGCGCGTCAGGTCGGCGATGCGGCGCGGCATGCTGCCGCCGTTCGTGTCGCAGAGGACGAGGACGTCGGCGCCGGCCGAGGCGGCCGCCTCGAGCGTCCGCATGGCGTAGTCGGGGTTCGCCTCGTGGCCGTCGAAGAAGTGCTCGGCGTCGTAGACGACCTCGTCGACGCGGCCCTTGAGGAAGCGCACCGAGTCGTGGATCAGCTCGAGGTTCTCCTCGAGCGGGATCCGGAGCGCCTCGCGGACGTGGAGGTCCCAGCTCTTGCCGAAGATCGTGACGACCGGCGTGTCGGCCTGGAGGAGCGCCTGGAGGTTCGGGTCGTCCTCGGCGCGGAGCTTCGAGCGCCGCGTCGAGCCGAAGGCGACCACGCGGGCCGCGGCGAAGCGCTCCTTGCGGACCGCGTCGAAGAAGTCGATGTCGCGCGGGTTCGAGCCGGGCCAGCCCCCCTCGATGTAGCGGATCCCGAGGTCGTCGAGCCGGTGGGCGATCCGCACCTTGTCGGCCACCGAGAAGGCGACGTCCTCCCCTTGCGTGCCGTCGCGCAGCGTGGTGTCGTAGAGGTCGACCCGTTCGCCCATCCCGCTACTCCTTCACCGGCCCGGACGGCGTCGGCGCCGCGGAGAGGCCGAAGGCGTCGTGGAGCACGCGGACGGCGAGCTCGGTGTACTTCTGGTGGATCACGCACGAGGTCTTGATCTCCGACGTGGAGATCATGAGGATGTTGATCCCCTCGCGGGCGAGGACGTCGAACATCCGCGACGCGACGCCGGCGTGCGAGCGCATGCCGACGCCGACGATCGACACCTTGGCGATCTGGTCGTCGCTCTCGACGGAGGCCGCGCCGATCTCGGGCGCGATCTTCCGGACGATCGCCTCGGCCTTCTTGAGGTCCCCCTTGGGCACCGTGAAGGTGAGGTCGGTCGTCCCGTCCTCGCTGACGTTCTGGATGATCATGTCGACGACGATGCCCGCCTCGGCCACGGCCCCGAACACCTTGGCCGCGATGCCAGGACGGTCGAGGACTCGCCGGATGGCGATCTTCGCCTCGTCCTTGCTGTAGGTGACCCCCGAGACGGCGACCGCCTCCATCGACGGATCCTCCTTCGTGACGAGCGTCCCCTCGGCCTCGGAGAAGCTCGAGCGGACGTGTATCGGGACCTCGTACTTCTTGGCGAACTCGACCGAGCGGATCTGCAGCACCTTGGCGCCGAGACTCGCCATCTCGAGCATCTCCTCGTAGGAGACCCGGGCGAGCTTGCGGGCCGAGGGGACGATGTTCGGGTCGGTCGTGTAGACCCCCTCCACGTCGGTGTAGATCTCGCAGACGACGTTCGTGCCGGCCATCTTGAGGGCGGCGGCGATGGCGACCCCCGTGGTGTCCGACCCGCCGCGGCCGAGGGTCGTGACGCGGCCGTCGGGATCGATCCCCTGGAAGCCGGCCACGATCGGAACGCCGCCCCGGCGGACCTCGGCCAGGAGCGCGCTGGCCTCGATCGCCTCGATGCGCGCCCGGCCGTAGGCGCGGTCGGTCCGGATGGGGACCTGGAACCCGAGGAAGGAGCGGGCCCGCTGCCCGCGCGCCTGCAGGACGATGGCGAGGAGCCCCACGGTCACCTGCTCGCCGGTGGCGAGCAGGACGTCCGTCTCGCCCGGATCGGCGTCCTCGGCCGCCTGGTGCGCCAGGGCGACGAGGCGGTTCGTCTCGCCGGCCATGGCCGAGACCACGACGATCACGTCGTGCCCGGCC
>DASVDK010000222.1:0-4297 GCA_036381125.1 Thermodesulfobacteriota bacterium
CGGCGCAGGACGAAGTCGAGCGCGCCCGCGAGGACGATGACGAGGCCGAGGACCACCTCGGCCACGAACGGGGAGATCCCCATGAGGTTGAGCCCGTTCAGGAGGCTCTGGACGAAGAACGCGCCGGCGAGCACGGGGAACGGCGACCCGGTTCCGCCGCTGAGCGCGGTGCCCCCGATCACGGCGGCGGCGATCGCCGACAGCTCGAGCCCGGAGCCCTCCGTGGGCAGGCCGGCTCCCGCGCGGCCGAGGAACACGAGACCGGCGAGGCTGGCCGCGAGGCCGCAGAGGGCGTACGCCGCCGCCAGCGTACGGCGCACCGGCACCCCGACCAGCTCGGCGGCCCTCGGGTCGCTGCCCACCATGTAGAGGCGCCGGCCGAGCCGCAGCCGCGCGAGGGCCGCCGCGAGGCCGGCGGTCACGGCCAGGACGATCAGCGCGGTTGCCGGCACGCCCAGGACCTCCCCGTAGGTCACGTCCATGAGCGGCATGTCGGGCGGCAGCATGACCGCCTGGTTCCCGTCGCTCAGGAGCAGGGCCGCGCCGCGGGCGAAGAGCAGCATGCCGAGCGTGGCGATGATCGGCTGGATCCCGAGGTAGCCGACGAGGAGCCCGTTCACCGCGCCGCAGGCGAGCCCCACGGCCGGGACGGCGAGAAGGCCGGGCCACCCGGCCTGGCCGGCCGCGAGCGCGCCGGCCACCGTGGCCAGCGCGGCCACCGAGCCGACGGAGATGTCGAAGCCGCGCGTGACGATGACCAGCATCTGCCCGAGGGCCGCCAGGGCGAGCGGGGCGACCTGGCCGGCGATGTTGAGTCCGTTCGACACCGAGAGGAAGAACGGGTTCACCGTGCCGAGGACGACCCAGGCGCCGACGACGGCGAGCGGGGCGACCAGGTCGCGGGCGGCCGGGCGGGTCACGACCCGTCCCCCTTTCGGGCGGGCCAGCGGATCCGCTGCGCCACGACGGCGCCGACGGTGAGGGCGCCGATCAGCATCAGTTGGACCGAGGACGCGACGTTGAGGAGCACGACGGCGTTCTGCACGACCGCGACGATCAGGACGCCCGTGAGGACGTGGAGGGCGCTGCCGGCGCCGCCGGTCAACGGGAGCCCGCCGATGGCGCAGGCGGCGATCGCCTCGAACGGGAGCGTCGGGTAGAGGTTCGGCTGGCCGGAGGCGACGCGGGAGGTGAGGATCACGCCGGCCGCTCCCACGAAGCCGCCGCCGATCAGGTAGGCCATGAAGAGCCGCTGCCGCACGTCGACGCCCGCGGCCTCCGCCGCCCGCGGGCTCGAGCCGATGAGGTACCAGGTGCGCCCGAGGACCGTGCGACGCAGGAGCAGGGAGAGGGCGGCGAAGCCGAGCGCCCCGGCCGCGACGGGCGCCGGCAGGCCGAGGACGCGGCCGTACGCCGGCCACGAGAACCCCGGCGCGGCGGGCGCGTCGAGCGGGATGCCGCCGACGAGGAGGCTCGCGAGGCCATGGCCGGCGATCAGCATGCCGAGCGTGGCGAGGAACGGGGGCATCTCGAGCCAGCCGACCAGGAGGCCGTTGAGGGCGCCGACGGCCAGCGCGGCCGCCGCGCCGAGCGCCAGGGCCTCCGGCGCCCCCACGTGGGGCAGGGCGAGGACAGCCACGACGCTCGTCAGCGCGACCGACGACCCGCTCGAGAAGTCGATCCCGCCGCTCACGACGACCACCGCCTGGCCGTACGCCGCGAGCGCGAGGATGGCGGCCACGCGGGCGACGTTCGCGAGGTTGCCGACCGTGAGGAAGCGCGGCACGACGAGCGCGAGGAGGACGAGGAGGGCGAGGAGCACCCACGCCGCGGGCGGTACGGCGCCGAGGCCCGGTTCGATCGCCCGCAGGCGGCGGCTCACGCCGCGGCCCCCGTGAGGTGCGCGAGGACCTCGGCCGCGGCGCACGCGCGCGGCCGCTCGGCGACGACCCGGCCGGCTCGCATCACGAGGAGCCGGTCGGCGAGCGAGAGGACCTCGTCGAGGTCGCTCGAGACGAGCACCACCGCGGTCCCGGCCGCGGCGGCGCCCGCGAGCGCCTGGTGGATGACCTCGCGCGCGCCGACGTCGACGCCGCGCGTCGGCTCGAGGGCGACGAGGAGCCGCATGCCGGACATCGCGAGGTTGCGCAGGACGAGCACCTTCTGCTGGTTGCCGCCGGAGAGCCGCCGGATGGGGGCCGCCGGCTCCGGCGGGCTCACCGCCAGCCGCCGCACCCAGGGGAGGACCCGGGCTGTCTCGCGGCCCTTCCGCAGCCACCCCGCCGGCGCGACCTCCCCGAGGATCGCCACGCTGCCGTTGGCGAGCACGGAGAGGCCCGGAAAGAGGCCGTCCGTCTCGCGATCGGCCGGGACGAGCCCGATGCCGGCCCGCGTCGCCGCCACGCGGTCGCCCACCGCGAGCGGCCGGCCCCCGAGGGAGATCCGGCCGGCGCGGGCCGGAAGCGCGCCGGCCAGGGCCGCCCCGAGCTCGAGCGCGCCGGACCCCACGAGCCCGACGACGCCCAGCACCTCGCCGCGCCGCACGGCGAGCGAGACGTCCGAGAAGAGGCCGGGCGCCGCGAGGCCCTCGACGCGCAGGACGTCGTCACCGGCGGCCCGCGGGGCCCGGGGCGCGCGCTCGACCGCGTGGCCGATCATCGCCTCGACGATGTCGCGGCCGGAGAGCGCCGCCCGCGGCGCCCCCTCGACGACGGTCACCCCGTCGCGCAGCACCGAGACGCGATCGGCCAGCGCCTCGACCTCGTCGATCTTGTGGCTGATGAAGAGCACCGCCTTGCCCTGGAGGCAGACGGCCCTGAGCGCCCGGAAGAGGCGGTCGGCCTCGGCGCGGTTCAGCGCCGCGGTCGGCTCGTCGAGGACGAGGACCCGGCACTCCCGGCCGAGCCCCCTCGCGATCTCGACGAGCTGGCGCTGGCCGAGCGACAGGCGGCCGACAGGGGTCCGGGGATCGAGGTCGAGGCCCGCCTCGGACAGCATCCGGCGGGCGCGGTCGAGCGTGGCGAGCCCCGGACGCCGCGCCAGGGCGGGTCCGTCCGCCAGCTCGAAGGCGAAGAGGTTCTCGAGGACGCTGAGGTGCGGCATCAGCGTGAGGTGCTGGTAGATGGGGACGATGCCGGCCAGGACCGCCTCGCGGACGCCTGCCGGCGCGAGCGGGCGCCCCTCGAGCCGGACCTCCCCGGCGTCGGGCCTGAGCGCCCCCACCAGGATCTTGACGAGGGTGCTCTTGCCGGCGCCGTTCTCGCCCATCAGGGCGTGAACCTCCCCGGCGTGGAGCGTCAGGTTCGCCCCACGGAGCGCCAGGGTTGCGCCGAAGCGCCTGGCGATCGACGAGGCGGCAAGCACCGGATGCATCCAGGTAACTCTATCGCTGCCTCGATTCCAGGCACAACCGATGTTTTTGCGGTCCGTCCATGAGCTAAACTCATGGCTATGCGATCGCGGAGCGACCGGTGACCCGGCGGCTGCCCTCGCTCTCGTCGGTGCGCGCGTTCGAGGCGGCCGGGCGGCGCCTGAGCTTCACCGGCGCCGCCGAGGAGCTGAACGTGACCCAGGGGGCCGTGAGCCGGCAGGTACGGGCCCTCGAGGAGTACCTCGGGGTCCGGCTCTTCCGGCGCGCGGCCCGCTCCGTGGTCCTCACGGCCGAGGGGGAGGAGTACCTCCGCGCCGTGCGCGAGAGCTTCGACCGGCTCGAGCAGGCGACGCTCCGGATCCTCGGGCGGCCCGAGTCGCGGGTGCTCACGCTGAACGTCCTCCCGACGCTCGCGTCGCGATGGGTGATCCCGCGGCTCCTGTCGTTCACCGAGCCGAACACGCCCATCGAGGTGCGCATGATCACGTCGATCGCGCCGGTCGACTTCGGGCGCGACGACATCGACGTGGCCATCCGCGTCGGCAGCCCGCACGGCCAGGTGGTCGAGCCGGGCCGGGCGCGGATCGACCTGGTCATGACCGACGACTGGCGAGGCGTGAGCGCCGACTTCCTCTTCCCCGACGTGATCGTGCCGGTGGCGAGCCGGGGCCTGCTCGCCTCCGGCCGGCCGCTCGCGACCCCCGGGGTCCCTGGCGAACCAGGTGCGGCTCCAGACGGCCACGCGGCCGCACGCGTGGGCCGACCGGCTCGCGGCGGTCGGGGGCGGCGGGGCACCGTTGACGCACCGGCCGGGGTCCTGTAAAGATGCGCCGTTTCGAGCAAGGGAACCGCCTGCCAATGTCCCCCGAGTCCGATCAGCCGGTCACCACTCCCCAGCGGCCGCCCGCCACGTTCGGCCGGATCGAG
>DASVDK010000223.1:0-25622 GCA_036381125.1 Thermodesulfobacteriota bacterium
AGGGCCCGGACGGGCTGCGGGGCCGCCGCGTCCTCGTCCCGCGCGCCAGGGACGCCCGGGAGGTCGTGCCGGCCGCGCTGGCGGAGCGGGGGGCGCAGGTGGACGTCGTCACCGCCTATCGAAACGTCCTGCCCGACCGGAGCGCCGCCGCCGGCGTGCGCAGCCTCCTCGAAGCGGGACGGATCGACGCGGTAACCTTCACGTCCGCCTCCACCGTACGCAACCTGGTCGAGATGCTGGGACGCGAGGCGGCGCCGGCCCTCCTGGCGGGCACCGTGGTCGCCGCCATCGGGCCGCTGACGGCCGAGGCGGCGGCCGCCGCCGGCGTTCGGGTCGATCTCGTGCCCGAGGCCGCCACGATCCCGGCCCTCACGCGCGCCCTCGTTGCGCGGTTCGCCGGGGAGGCCGAGCGCGGCCGGGCGGCCTCCGCGGCCGGAGGCAGGGGAGGGATGCCATGATCGTCGGGACGAAGGACACGGCGCTGCCGCTCGTTCGGCGGCCGCGGCGCCTCAGGGCGACCGAGGGCCTGCGGGCCATGGCGCGCGAGACGACCCTGTCCGTGGATCGGCTCGTCTACCCGCTGTTCGCCACCGGCGGCCGGAGCGTCCGCCGGGAGATCGAGGCGATGCCGGGCGTGTACCAGATGTCTGCCGAGCACCTGACCGAGGAGGCGGCGGCGGCGTTCGAGGCGGGCGTGCGGTACGTGCTCCTCTTCGGCGTGCCGGACCGCAAGGACGACGTGGCGTCGGCCGCGTACGACCCGAACGGCGTCGTGCCCGAGGCGGTGCGCGCGATCAAGCGCGCGGTCCCCGGCCTCACCGTGATCACCGACGTCTGCCTCTGCGCCTACACGAGCCACGGGCACTGCGGCGTGGTCCGCGACGGCGCGATCCACAACGACCAGTCCGTGGAGCTGCTCGCCCGAACGGCGCTGGCCCACGCGAAGGCGGGGGCCGACATGGTGGCGCCCTCCGACATGATGGACGGCCGCGTCGGCGCGATGCGCCGGGCGCTCGACGCCGAGGGGCTCGAGACGACGCCCATCATGGCCTACTCGGCCAAGTTCGCGTCGGCCTTCTACGGCCCCTTCCGCGAGGCCCAGGACTCCGCGCCGGCCTTCGGCGACCGGCGCGGCTACCAGATGGACCCGGCCAACGCGCGCGAGGCGCTGGTCGAGGTGGCGCTCGACGTCGAGGAGGGGGCCGACATCGTCATGGTGAAGCCGGCGCTCGCGTACCTCGACGTGATCCGGCGGGTGCGGGAGGCCTGCGAGCTGCCGGTGGCCGCCTACAACGTGAGCGGCGAGTACGCGATGGTCAAGGCCGCGGCCGAGCGGGGCTGGATCGACCACGACCGGGTCGTGCTGGAGATGCTGACCGGCTTCCGGCGCGCCGGGGCCGACCTGATCATCACCTACTTCGCGAAGGACGCCGCGCGGCTCCTCTCGGGCGGGCGGTAGCGCGGTGGCGAAAGGGGTCTCCTACAAGGTGATCGAGGTCTCGACGGTCACCGACGAGGAGCTCGAGCGGGTGCTGAACGAGTGGACGCCCCAGGGGTGGGAGCTCGACCGGGTGCAGTTCGTCGTGCGCGAGGCGAGCAAGCGCCCCTCGATGGCGTTCGTCTTCCTCACCCGGGCGTCCGAGGACGCGGAATGACCTTCAACCGCCTCCTCGCCAAGGTCCTCGACCTCCTCGTCGTGGCGGCGCTGGCGACCTTCCCCGGGTGGGTCGGCGACGCCGCCGGGCTCACCTACGCCCTCGTGGCCGACGGCCTCTTCGAGGGGCAGAGCCTCGGCAAGCGGGTCGTCGGCCTGCGGGTCGTGGGGGCGTCGGGCCTTCCCTGCACGTTCCTCCAGAGCGTCCAGCGCAACCTCACCGTGGCGGTCGGCGTGCTCCTCATGCTGCAGCGCGTGCCGTTCGTCTGGTGGCTCTTCTGGCTCGTCGGCGCGCTCGTCCTGCTGTTCGAAGCGTTCCTGGCCGCGACCGACGACGAGGCGCTCCGGCTGGGCGACCGGCTCGCCGAGACGCAGATCGTCGTCGCCCCTCGGCTCGGCGCGCCGCGCGTCTGACGGCCGGCCCCTCCTTCCGCTCGTCGCGCTCGTCCGGACCGACGGCCTCCTCGCCGCGCGCGCCCGCGCGCGTCGGCGGCGCCCTGGCGCCGCGCGGCGCCGGGGCGAACGGTTCCTGACGCGGTCACGCGCCTGGTGTACACTCCGCGCACGATGTTGACGCGACGCGTGTGCGGCGCCCCCGCCGGCTTCCGACCGACCGCCATCCTTGCTGCGATGGTCGCGACGAACTTCCGCCGCACCGTACCCGCACCGGGCGTCTACCGCCCCGCCCCGGCCGGCTCGCCGGGACAGGTCACGTACGTCGGCCACGCCACCTGCCTCGCCGAGCTGCCCGGATTCACCGCGCTCTTCGACCCGATCTGGTCGTCGCGGGTGATCCTGCCGAAGCGGCTCGTCGCACCGGGCGTCGCGCTCGAGGCGCTGCCGGACGTGGACGCCGTGCTGGTGACGCACGCACACCTCGACCACTGCGATCGGCCCTCGCTGAGGGCGCTCGCGCGCCGCGTCCCGTCGGCCACGCTCGTCACGCCTCGCGGCTTCGACGACCTCGCCCGCGATCTCGGCTTCGCCCGTCACGTCGAGCTGGCCATGTGGGAGTCCCGGGCGGTGGGCGCCGGGCGGGTGACGCTCGTGCCGGCGCGGCACTGGGGCAAGCGGAGCGGTTGGGACACCGGCAGGCGCGGCTTCGGCGGCTTCGTCGTCGAGGCGGGCGGCCGGGCCGTCATGCACGCGGGCGACACCGCCTACTTCGGCGGCTTCGCCGAGATCGGCGCCCGCTTCCCGCGGCTCGACGTCGCCATGCTGCCGATCGGCGCCTACTCGCCCCCCGCCTTCCGCAGCGTGCACTGCGACCCCGACGACGCCGTGCGCGCCTTCGTCGACCTCGGCGCCGCGCGCATGGTGCCGATCCACTGGGGGACGTTCGTCCTCTCCTGCGAGGCGGTCGACGAGCCGATGAGGCGACTCGCCGCGCTCGTCGCCGGCACGCCGCTCGAGGCGCGCGTCGCGCGCCTGCGCCACGGCGAGAGCGTCGTCCTCGATCCGCTGCCGGCCGCTCCCGCGCCGCCGGCCCGATAGTCCGCGCGCCGACCGGCGCGCGGCGCGTCGTCGTGTCGCGATAGGATAGAGGCATGCAGCAGCCGGCGCACCTCCGCCTGCGCGCCGCTCGCGAGGCGCTCGGTCTCTCGGATGCCGAGGTCGCCGGTCGTACCGGCCTCGCCCTTGCCGACTACGCACACCTCGAGGCCAGCGCCGACGCAGTGCGGCAGGGGGTCGACCTGCGGCACCTCAAGCGCGTCTGCGAGCTGCTCGGGCTCGACCTCTGGGACCTCCTCGGCCTGCGCTGCGGCTACTGCCGGGGCAAGGGGAGGCCGGCGCGCGAGCTCGCGAGCCCGGCGCGGCACGAACTGATCCGCGCGCGCCGCGACGCGCTCGGCCTGGCCCGCGACGCGCTCGCCGCACGCCTCGACGTGCGGATCGAGGCCATCGACTCGATGATGCGCGACCCGAACTTCCTCGACACCTGGCCCGCCGCCTTCGTGGAGGACCTCGCCCGCACGCTCGAGGTGCCGGTGCAGGCGCTCCTCGACGTCCCCTGCCCGCGGTGCTGGCGGTGACTCCGTGCTGCCGGCGGCGGTTACGGCGGGCCGGCGTCCGGGAGCGCTCCCCGCAGGCGCGCTCGCCGCGTGATCCCGGGGATGCCGAGGCATGCGGTTGCGGCGATGCGTCTCGAGCGGCGCCGCGAACCCACGCGGCCCAGCGGCCGGCCGGCGGCCGAAGACGGCCGGGCGGCTCCGGCGGTGGACGACCCGTCAGCGAGGGGCGAGATGCAGCGCGAGGGAGACCTCGACCTCGTCCCGGACCTTGACGAGCCCTCCGGCCACGCGCTGCGGCTCGATGCCGAAGTCGGTCTGCCGGATGCGCGTCCGCCCCCGGGCGACGAGTCCGCCGTTCGACGCCTCCACCGCGATGGGAAGGCTGACTCGTCTCGTCCGGCCGTGCAGCGTGAGGTCGCCGGTCACCCGGGTGATCGCCTCGGGTCCGGTCCCGACACCGTTCGGCTCGACGGCGGTCGGACGGAAGCGGATGACCGGGTAGCGGCCGGTGTCGAGGCCGTCGGGACCGTGGAAGATCCGCCGGACCTTCTCGAGGTCGTCGCCCGACGGACCCCCGCCGAGGGCGGCGCGTTGGCGCGCCTCCGGGGTGTCGATCTGGAGCGCCGTCGCGTCGATGACGATCTCCCCCTGGAGACGCTCCCCGGGCGGCGCGTCGGGCAGGTAGCGCATCGCCCCGGAGACCTGCCGCGCCTCGACGGCGTGGTCGTGGCCGAGGAACCCGAAGAGGCCGTCGGCCCCGGTGACGGCGAGGAGGTACGTGTCGGACGGCTCGACGGCGTAGCGTGCCGCTGCGGCGCGTGCCGCTGCGGCGCGTGCCGCTGTGGCGCGTGCCGCCGCGGCGGTCGTCGGGCCGGCGACGAGGACCGCCGAGAGCGCGAGGATCAGGAGTCGGGGAGCGATCGGCGCAGCTCGAGGGTGCACGCGAGCCTCCTGGGGCGCCATGCGACGGTCTGCCGGGCTGCAGGGTGCAACGCGCCTGCCCAGGACCCGTGATCTCGGAGCCTGGACGCTGCGGCCCGCGGCGTGCGCGTCGCTCGCCTGCGGAGCGCGGCTCGCGGCGGCCTCGGGCCGCGCTCCGTCGGGGCCGAGCCGCCCCGACCGCGACGCTAGAACGTCAGCGCCTCGCCGGGGTCGATCGGGAACACCTTCGTCGCCGTCCCGCTGCCGAGCGCCGCCTGGTACTCCTGCGGCGTCCCCTTGAGGACCGGGAAGGTGCCGTAGTGGATCGGGAGGGCGAAGCTGGGCTTGAGCATCTCGCGCGTCGCGTAGGCGGCGTCCTGCGGGCTCATGACGAAGTGGCCGCCGATGGGGATGAGGACGAGGTCGGGCTTGTAGTACTCGCCGATCAGCCGCATGTCGCCGAAGAGGCCGGTGTCGCCCATGTGGTAGAGCGTGAACCCGTTCTCGAGCTCCACGATGAAGCCGACCGGCGTGCCGCCCGCGTAGATCCGCCGCTCCCTGGTCTTCGGGTCGGTCACCACGACCTCGGACGAGTGCTCGGCGCGCACCTGGGTGATCTTGATCCGCGGGCCGGCCGGCGTGACGGTGCCGCTCTTGTTGAAGCGGACGGTCTGCTCCAGGGGGACCCAGCCGAGGGTCACCATCGTGTCGATGAGCCCCGCGTTGCCGAGTACCCTGGCGCCGGTCCGCCTGGCGAGCTCCGCCACGTCGCCGGTGTGGTCGCCGTGGCCGTGCGTGACGAGGATCAGGTCGACCTTGCCGAGGGCGTCGAGCTTCCTGTACCGGTCGGGCGTCTTGGGGTTCTGGGTGAGGAAGGGGTCGATCACGATCACGGTGCCGCTCGGCGAGGTGATCCGCGTCGCGGCCTGGCCGAGCCAGAGGACCTCGGCCTTCGCGCCCTGCTGGGCGCGCACGGGACCCGCCGCCAGCGTGAAGGTGGCCGCGCCGGCCAGCTTGAGGAACTCACGTCGGTCGGTCAGCATGTCGCCTCCTTGGAGGGTGCCACGCCCCCATCCTACTACGGGCCCCGCTGCCCGGTTGACGCTTCGCGGCCCTCGTCTTACAGTCGCGGGATGGCCACCAGGCGGACCCTGGCCCTGATCGACGGCCACGCCTACATCTACCGGGCATTCCACGCGATCCAGTCCCTGTCGAACTCGCGCGGGTTCCCGACGAACGCCGTCTTCGGGTTCCACTCGATGATCCAGAAGGTCCTGTCGGACATCCGACCTGACGCGGCGGTCGTGTGCCTCGACGCGGGCGACTCGGGCCGGGTCACGGCGTACGCGGACTACAAGGCGAACCGCGCCCCCATGGCCGACGACCTGTCGGTGCAGATCCCCAAGATCATGGCGCTGCTCGAGGGATGGCGGCTGCCGACGCTCGCCCTCGAGGGGTACGAGGCGGACGACGTCATCGGGACGCTGGCGCGCAAGGCGGTCGACGCCGGCTACGAGGTCGTGATCGTCTCCTCCGACAAGGACATGCTCCAGCTCGTCGGGCCGCACGTGCGGGTCTTCGAGGGGATGAAGGGCGTCCTGATGGCCGAGCCGGAGGTCGAGGCGAAGTTCGGCGTCGGGCCGGCGCAGGTGCCCGACGTGCTCGGGCTCGCGGGCGACGCGATCGACAACATCCCGGGCGTGCCCGGTATCGGCCTGAAGGGGGCGGCCGAGCTGATCAGGAAGTACGGCGACATGGAGAACCTCCTCGCCCACGCCGACGAGGTCTCCGGCCCCAAGCGGCGCGAGAGCCTCAAGGCCAACGCCGAGACGGCGCGCCTGTCGCGCGAGCTGGCCCGCATCAGGACCGACCTGCCGATCGACTGCGACCTCGAGGCGTTCGCGCGCCGGGAGCCGGACGCGCCGGCCCTGGCGGCGCTCTACCGGGAGCTCGAGTTCGGTCGCGCCCTGCGCGACCTCCTGGCAAGGCACCCGGAGCTGGCCGATGCCCCGCAGACGACCGGGCCGGCTCTGCCGACCCACACGGGCAACGGGGCGGCGGCGAACGCCGCCGAGCCGTCGGTCGCCTCGGACGCCGGCGCCGGCCGTCCCTTCGGCTTCGCCCGCACGGCGGAGGACCTGGCGCGGCTCGCGGCCGACATCCGGGCGGCGGGATCGGTCGCCCTGTACGCGTTGATCGACCGCGACGACGCCGTGCGCGGGACCATCGTCGGGCTCGCCCTGCACCCGGCCGACCACCCGGCCCGGTACGTCCCGCTGCGGCACGAGGGGGCGCTCGGCAGCGCGGCGCCGGGGCAGGCGTCGCAGGGCGACCTCGTGGACCACCTCGGGCCGGTCCTGGCCGACCCGGCGACGCGGGTGCTCGCGGCGGAGCTCAAGCCGGTGCTCCTCGCCCTCGGCCGCCTCGGGCTGCCGGCGCCGGCCGGGCCGCGCGACGACCTGTCGCTCGCCTCCTACCTCCTCGACCCGGGCAAGCGGCACGACCTGGACCACCTGGCGGCCGACCACCTCTCGGTCGCCCGGTCGCGTCCCGACCTCGGCTCCGGCGCCAGGGCGCTCCCGCTCGCGCAACTGCCGGAGGACCGCGCGCGCGACGTCGCGTGCGAGTCCGCCGTGCTGGTGACGCGCCTTGCGGCCCGGCTGCTGCCGCGCCTCGAGCCGGAGGGGCTCGCGGGGCTCTACCACGACCTCGAGGTGCCGCTCGTGCCGGTGCTCGTGAAGATGGAGCGGGCCGGCATCGCGGTCGACCTCTCGCTCCTCGCCCGGCTCTCGAAGGAGATCGCGGCCGAGCTGGAGCGGATCACGAAGGAGATCTACGAGCTGGCGGGGCAGCGCTTCTCGATCGGGTCGCCCGTCCAGCTCCGCACGGTGCTCTTCGAGACGCTGAAGCTGCCGGTCATCAAGCGAACCAAGACCGGCCCTTCGACCGACGCCGACGTGCTCCGCCAGCTCGCCCCGCTGCATCCGCTCCCGGCGAAGATCCTCGAGCACCGCAGCCTCGACAAGCTCAGGGGCACGTACGTCGACGCGCTGCCGCTGCTCGTGGACCGCGAGACGGGCCGCGTCCACACGACCTTCAACCAGACGGTGGCCGAGACCGGGCGGCTCTCCTCCGACTCCCCGAACCTCCAGAACATCCCGATCCGGACCGAGCTGGGCCGCCGCATCCGGAGCGCCTTCGTCGCGCCCCCCGGACACCGCCTCGTCTCGGTAGACTACTCGCAGATCGAGCTGCGGATCCTCGCGCACCTCTCGCAGGACCCGCTCCTCCTCGAGGCCTACCGGGAGGCGAAGGACATCCACGTCCGCACGGCGTGCCAGCTCTTCGACGTGATGCCGTCGGAGGTGACGCCCGATCAGCGCCGGCAGGCGAAGACGGTGAACTTCGCCGTCATCTACGGCATCGGGGCCTTCAGCCTCGCCAACGACCTCGGGATCGAGGTCAAGGACGCGCAGGCCTTGATCACGCGGTACTTCGAGACGTACGCCGGCGTCCGCCGCTACCGGGAGCAGGCGCTGGCCGAGGCGCGGGCGACCGGCGTCGTCACGACGCTGTTCGGGCGCAAGCGATACGTCCCCGACCTGAACGCCGACAACCGCAACGTGCGCGCCTACGCCGAGCGCGTGGCGCTCAACACGCCGATCCAGGGCTCCGCCGCCGACTTCATCAAGCGCGCGATGCTGGTCGTCGATCGGCGGCTCACGGAGGAGCGCCTGGCCTCGCGGCTCCTGCTGCAGGTGCACGACGAGCTGCTCTTCGAGGCGCCGGAGGCGGAGGTCGAGCGGCTGGGAGCGCTCGCCAAGGCGGCCATGGAAGGGGTGGCCAGGTTGACCGTGCCGCTGGTCGCCGAGGTCGGGGTCGGTCGGACGTGGGCCGAAGCGCACTAGGGACGGGACGGCCATGGCCCGGCGTCGAATCGGTATCCCGACGCGCCGTCTAACGGGCGTGAGATGAGCCGGCCGCCCGGGGGGCCCTCGCCGGCCGACCACGACCTGGTAGCCAGGGCCCGAAACGGGGACCGCGAGGCGTTCCGGGTCCTGGTCGAGCGCTACGAGGGGCGGGCGTACGCCATCGCGTTCGGCCTCGTGGGACACCGCGAGGACGCGCGGGAGATCGTCCAGGAGGCGTTCCTCAAGGCATACCGCACACTCGGCGGCTTCCGCGGCGACTCGAGCTTCTACACCTGGCTCTACCGGATCGTCGTCAACCTGGCGATCGACGCGCGGCGCAAGGAGCGCCCGTCTCCCCTGGAAGCCCCTGACCGCCTCGAGGACCGGGGCGCCCCGAGCCCCTCGGACGACGCCTACCGCAGCGAGCTGCGCGCCGCGATCATGGCCGCGATCGACGACCTGCCCCCGGAGCAGCGAGCGGCGATCGTTCTGCGCGAGCTGGAGGGGCTGTCGTACGCGGAGATCGCAGAGGTGGAGCAGGTGCCCATCGGGACGGTGATGTCCCGGTTGTTCTACGCGCGCCGGAAGCTCCAGAGCGCCCTGGCACGGTACCGGGGCACGTGATGGAGCCCGACCGTCCGGCCGCGACTATGTATGATGGAGAGCATCGTGACCTGTAGCACTGTCGACGAGCAGATCCACGCCTACCTGGACGGAGAGCTGCCGGAGCCGGCCCGCGCGGCGGCCGAGCGGCACCTCGCCGGCTGCGCGGCCTGCCGCGAACGCCTCGCGGCCTTCCAGGGCCTCGGCCGGCTGCTCCGGCGCGAGCTGTCGGCCGCGGCCGGCGAGCCGCCGAGCCTCTGGCCCGCGATCGAGCGCCGGCTCGGCGACATCGCCGTCGACGCGCCCGCCCGGGTCCCGGCTCGGGGGCGCGCAGCCGTCGGCCGCCGGGCGTGGCGTGCCGTCGTCCCGGCCGCGGCCGCCGCCGCGGCCGTCATCGCGGCGGTGAGCCTCTTCCGGGAGCGCGAGCCGGCTGCGCCGTCCGAGGCGCCGGCGCAGGTCGCCTCCGTCGAGGGGGGCGACCGCTCCTCGGTCGTCCTGCTCGCCGGCACGCCCTCCGAGCCGCCGATCATCCTGGTCACCGAGACGCCGGCGATCCCGCGCCTGTCGGAGGGAGACTCCTCGCTGTGAATCGCGCCCGCGCCTGGTCGTTCGTGCTCGCTCTCGCCGCCGGCCTGGGTCTCGCGCAGCCGGCGTCGGCGATGTCCATCTCGGTGCAGGTGCAGGTCATCTACGCCACGAACAACGACACCGGTGTCGATCCGGCGCTGACCCCGCACGCACGGAGCTTCTCGTCCTTCCGCTACAGCGCCTACAAGCGCGTCGGCGGTCGGACCCTCGAGCTCAGTGACACCTCGACCGCCTCCATGGAGCTGCCGGGCGGCCGGCGGCTCGACGTCTTTCCTCGCACCCTCACGCCCGACGGCGCGGACCTGCGCGTCGCCGTCTACGAAGGGGGGCAGAAGCTCGTGGTGAGCCTCGTGCGCCTGGTACCGGGGGGCCAGCCCATCATCGTCGGGGGCTTCAAGCACGAGGACGGCGCGCTGTTCCTGTCGATCCGGGCCCTGCGTTAGAAACCGGACAGCGGGGGGCCCGGTTCCGTCGAAAGGGCTTCCCAAGGAGGTTGCAAAGACATGGGTACCGGGACACCTGTTGCCGGCCGGCCCGGCCGCCTCGTGCCGGCCGGCCCGGCCGCGGCGCACCGTGCCGCCGTGGCGGCGGCCTGCGCCTGCGCGCTGCTCCTCGGCGCCTGCGCGGCGGGACCGACGCGGTACCCCGGCCGGGCGGACGTCCGGGCGGGGGACGCGCCGGTCATCCGCATCGAGGAGACGAACTCCACCGACACCTCGCCGCGCGTGCTGCGGGTGCCGCCCGGCACGGACGTCTCGTGGCTCAACGCCTCGGGGCAGATCGTGTTCGTCCGGTTCGTGCAGCCGGTGCGGGAGGCCTGCGGCGAGCCGGTGCGGTTCGATCGCAACTTCGACGGCACGAGCTACGTGACCCGGAACCTCGCCCCCTTCAACGAGGCCCGCCTCTGCTTTCCCGAGCCGGGGCGGTACGACTTCGTCGTCAGCTCGCTGGGCGGCGGCGGCGGGGGCGGCGACCAGGTGACCAACGGCCTGAACGGCTCGCCCTCACCGGTCCGTTACGGGACGGTGATCGTCGAGTAGGTCGTCCGAAAACCGAACAACTCCGCGGGGTCACGCCGACGGCGTGACCCCAGGGAGTCGTTGACATTTCAACTCCTCTCCGAGTAACGTAGTCACGCCTCGTTCGGCTCCGTGCAGGTCGCACCATTCGCCGGGGTTATCGCCGCCATGCGCGTCCACATGGCCGGGCTTCCGGCCGTCGACACCTCGCGGGCCCTCGAACGCCGTTCGCCGCCGCGCACGCTGCGCGACCGGGTGGTCGCGACGCTGCGGGAGTCCATCGTCTCGGGGCGCATCCCGCCCGGGGCCCGCCTGTCCGAGCCGTCGCTCGCGCGCGAGCTGCAGGTGAGCCGCGGGCCGATCCGCGAGGCGATCCGGGAGCTGGCCGCCGAGGGGCTCGTCCGGATCGAGGCGCGGATCGGCACGTTCGTGACCCGTCCCGAGGCGAGGGAGATCGCGGAGGCCTTCGCCATCAAGTCGGTCCTCGAGGGGCTCGCGGCGCGCCTGGCCTGCGCCGAGGGGACCGAGGAGTCGCGCCGAGCCCATCTCGCGCCGCACCTCGCCGCGCTCGATCGGGTCGACCTGGCGTCCGACAGCCGCGCCTACCTCGCCGCGACGCGGAGCTTCCACGAGGCGATCCTCGAGCTGGCCGGCAACGCCCGGCTGGCCGCGCTCCACCGCACGCTGAACGACCAGCTCCAGCGCCTCTGCGGTCCACTCGTCACGCCCGACCTCGTGATCCGCTACGCCCAGGAGCACCGCGCGATCGCGGCGGCCATCGCCGCCAACCGTCCGACCCAGGCCGAGCGGCTGTCGCGCCTGCACGTCGCGCGGTCCGGCGACCGGCTGCTCGAGATCGGCGCCAGAGGCCAGAGGCGCCGATTCGGGTCCTGATCGCGCCGGGTCGCGCCACCCGAATCGTCCCTTCCGGGGGGCGTCCCGGACGGGCCGCCCCGGCGTTGCGGCTGGACCGCCTCCGGTCTATACTTTCCCGGATTTTCGGGCTCTTCGGCCGGGCACCCCCTTCTTATCCGACACCCAGGGGCTCCCCGCGGGTCCACGAGGCGCGCGCGGAACCCGGGCTAAGGAGTGTCTCCGCGAATGGTACAGCGCAGCGCCGTGGCCACCGAATCCGTCGAGCGCCTCGATCACAAGCTCCTCGAGTCCCTCCTCCACCAGATGCTCCTCATCCGCCGATTCGAAGAGAAGGCCGCCGAGATGTACGCGGCAGGCCGGATCGGCGGCTTCTGCCACCTGTACATCGGGCAGGAGGCCATCGCGGTGGGGGCCGTGCCGCTCTTGCGGGCCGACGACTACGTCATCGCGCCCTACCGCGAGCACGGCCACGCCCTCGCCCGGGGCATGTCCGCCGACGTGATCATGGCCGAGCTCTACGGCAAGATCGGCGGCTGCTCGAAGGGGAAGGGGGGCTCCATGCACCTCTTCGACCGCGAGCTGAACTTCATGGGCGGGCACGGCATCGTGGGCGGACAGCTTCCGGTCGCCGTGGGGCTCGGCTTCGCCTCCCGCTACCAGGACCGCGACTCCGTCACGCTGGCCTTCCTCGGCGACGGCGCCGTCCCGCAGGGCGCGTTCCACGAGTCGCTGAATCTCGCCGCGCTCTGGAAGCTGCCGATCGTCTTCCTGATCGAGAACAACCAGTACGCCATGGGGACGCCGCTTGCCAAGACCAACGCCGTGACCGACCTCTACAAGCAGGCGTCGGCGTACGGCATGGAGGGCGTCGTGGTGGACGGCATGGACGTCCTCGCGGTGCGCGCCGTGACCGAGAAGGCGCTCGCGCGCGCGCGCAAGGGGATGCCGGTGCTGATCGAGGCGCGCACCTACCGGTACCGCGGTCACTCCATGAGCGATCCGACCTCCGGCACGTACCGCACGAGGGAGGAGCTCGAGGAGCACAAGAAGCGCGACCCCATCGTCCTCTTCCGCGAGCGGCTGATGAAGGACGGCGTCATCGACGAGGCGAAGCTCAAGGCGCTCGACGAGCAGGTGAAGGCCACGGTGCAGCGCGCGGTCGACTTCGCGGAGCAGAGCCCGTACCCGCCGATCGAGTCGATGTACGAGGACGTCTACGCGGACGAGAGGGCCCACTAGATGGCGGTCATCACCATGCGCGAGGCGCTGAACCAGGCGCTCCGCGAGGAGATGGCGCGCGACCCCCGCGTGTTCCTGATGGGCGAGGAGGTCGGCGCCTACAACGGGGCGTACAAGGTCAGCCAGGGGCTCCTGAAGGAGTTCGGCGCGAAGCGGGTCATCGACACGCCGATCGCCGAGGAGGGCTTCGCGGGGGCCGGCATCGGCGCCGCGATCGCGGGGCTCAGGCCGATCGTCGAGATGATGACCTGGAACTTCGCGTTCCTCGCGCTCGACCAGATCGTCAACAACGCCGCGAAGATGCGGTACATGTCGGGCGGCCAGCTCGGCTGCCCCATCGTCTTCCGCGGCCCGAACGGCGCGGCGCACCAGCTCGCCTCGCAGCACAGTCAGGCCACCGAGACCTTCTGGTGTCACGTGCCGGGGCTCAAGGTGGTGTCGCCGGCGACGCCGGCCGACGCGAAGGGGCTCCTCAAGTCGGCCGTCCGGGACGACAACCCCGTCATCATGCTCGAGAGCGAGACGCTCTACGGCCTCAAGGGGGAGGTGCCCGACGGCGAGCACCTGGTGCCCATCGGGGTGGCCGACGTGAAGCGCGCCGGCTCCGACGTGACGCTCATCGGCTGGAGCAAGACGCTCCACTACGCCCTCGAGGCGGCCAACGACCTCGCGCAGGAGGGGATCGAGGCGGAGGTCATCGACCTGCGCACGCTCCGGCCGCTCGACGTCGAGACCATCGTCCAGTCGGTCCGCAAGACCAACCGCGTGGTCGTGGTCCAGGAGGGCTGGCGGTATGCCGGCGTCGCCGCGGAGGTCGCGCAGGTGATCAGCGAGCATGCCTGGGACGACCTCGACGCGCCGGTCGCGCGGGTGACCGGCGCGGACGTGCCGATGCCCTACTCGAAGGACCTCGAGAAGGCGGCGATGCCCCACAAGGACCTGATCGTGGCGGCCGCGAAGAAGGTGCTCTATCGCGCCTAGGCGGTCGTCCCTCCGCGACGCTCCGGCGGCGGCCTGCCGCCCGGGGCTCGCGGCCCTCGGCCCTCTTCCCCCTCTGCCCGTTCGGCCGGCGGGCGCGGGCGGGCCCTGGCGCCGGTCCGTTGGAGTCGCGCAGCACCCGGGTACGCTCACTCAGGGAGTCAGACGTTGGCGACGAAAGTCCTGATGCCCAAGCTCTCGGACACGATGACCGAGGGCACGATCAACGAGTGGCTGAAGAAGGAGGGCGACCGCGTCGAGGCGGGCGAGGCCCTGGCGACGGTCGAGACCGACAAGGCGACGATGGAGCTGGAGTCCTACTCGTCGGGCACCCTCCGGAAGGTCATCGTCCAGGCCGGCGCGTCGGCCCCGGTCGGCGCCCTCATCGCCGTCGTCGGCGAGCCGAACGAGGACATCGCCCCGATCCTCGCGGAGGCGCAGGCGCCCGCCGGCGCCGAGACCGCCGCGCCCGCGCCGGCACCGGCGGAGCCGGCCGCCGAGCGCGGGCCCGTCGCCACGGCTCCCGGCCCGAGGCCGAGCCCCGCCGGCCCTGGGCTCGTCGTGCCGCCCACGGAGCGCCCCACGATGCCGCAGGCGGCCGGCACGCCGCCGCCGGCCGTCACCGCCGAGCCCCACGGCCCCAACGGCGCGCGCGTGCCGGCCGACGGGCGCGTCAAGGCGTCGCCCCTCGCCCGGCGTCTTGCCGAGGCCAGGGGGATCGACCTCGCCATGGTGCGGGGCAGCGGCCCGGGCGGGCGCGTGATCAAGCGCGACATCGAGGCCTGGCAGCCGAGGCCGGCCGCGGCCCCGGCGCCCGCGGCGGCGCCGGCGGAGCGGAAAGTCGAGCCGCTGGTGGTGCCGCGGGCCCCCGTGCCGGTGACCGGCCCCACGCCGGGCGAGGACCGGCCCCTCACCTCCATGCGCAGGGTCGTCGCGCAGCGGATGGTCGAGTCCAAGACCACGGTCCCGCACTTCTACCTCACGGTCGAGGTCGACATGGACAGGGCCGTGGAGATGCGGGCCGCGCTCGTCGCCGCGGCGCCCGACATCAAGGTCACCTACACGGACATGATCCTGAAGGCCTGCGGGCTCGCGCTCGCGCGGCACCCGAAGGTGAACGCGTCGTTCCTCGGCGACCGGATCCGCGTGTGGCAGCGGGCCGACATCGGGCTCGCCGTGGCGCTCGACGACGGGCTCATCACGCCCATCGTCACCGGATGCGACGTGAAGAGCCTCGGCCAGATCGCCGTCGAGGCCAGGGCGCTGGCCGAGCGCGCGCGCGCCCGCCAGCTCAGGCCCGAGGAGTACCAGGGCGGCTCCTTCTCGGTCTCGAACCTCGGCATGTACGACGTCGAGGAGTTCTCGGCGATCATCAACCCGCCGCAGGGGGCGATCCTGGCGGTCGGCGCCGTCGCCAGGAAGGCGGTCGTCAAGGAGGACGGCAGCCTCGCCGCGGGGCACCGCATGAAGATGACCCTCTCCTGCGACCACCGGGCCATCGACGGGGCCGTGGGGGCGGCGTTCCTGCGGGACGTGAAGCGCTTGCTGGAGCAGCCGGCAGCGCTCGCCCTGTAGGCCGGGCGGCCCGGGCACGCCCGGCCGCCCGGTGGGCGTGCCGGGCGGCCGCCGGCAGAGCGAGGCGTGCCCGTTCCGCGTGGGGGCGGTCCCCGGCGCCGGCGGCCGGCCGGCGTCCCTGGCGCTCAGGCGGGCGTACCTTGCAGCGACCGGGGCGGGGCGCTACCCTGTTCCTGTCCCTGGAACTGCGCGAATTACCTCGCTTTACCGCGCGCGGGACGTCTTGTTTCACCTGTAATTGTGAAGCCTTGCACGTGCTCGGCGCGGCCGGGGCCGCGACCGGAGGCACGGCAGCGACGAGGCGCCTGTGGCCAACCCGATCCTGACACTCGGCAAGCCGGAGGAACGCGACCCGGAGCTCAGGGAGAACGTGCTCCTCACCCAGGTCGACAAGATCGTCAACTGGGCGCGCGCCAACTCGGTCTGGCCGCTCGGGTTCGGTCTCGCCTGCTGCGCCATCGAGATGATGGCGGTGTCGGCCACCAAGTTCGACCTGGCACGCTTCGGCGCGGAGGTCTTCCGCTCCTCGCCGCGGCAGGCGGACCTCATGATCGTCGCCGGCCGGGTGAGCCAGAAGATGGCCCCGGTGCTGCGGCGCCTCTGGGAGCAGATGCCCGAGCCCAAGTGGGTCATCTCGATGGGCGCCTGCGCCTCCACGGGCGGCGTGTTCAACAACTACGCGCTCGTCCAGGGAGTCGACAAGGTGGTGCCGGTCGACGTCTACGCGCCCGGCTGCCCGCCGGGGCCCGAGACCCTCATGTACGCGATCATGCAGCTGCAGCGGAAGATCAAGGGCGAGGTCCCACGCCACGCCGTCATCAACACCCCGCTGCCGGCGTGATGCCGGAGAGTCCCATGCGCGAACGAGCCGGCGAAGGCCATGTCGCGGTCGTCTCGGCCGAGGAGGCCGCCGAGGCCGTGAAGGCGACCTTCCCCGAGACCGTCGAGGAGACCACCCTCAAGGAGGACCTCCCCTGCCTGATCGTGCGGCGGGAGGACCTCGTGAACGCGATGCACGAACTGCGTCGCGCCGGCTTCGACTTCCTGGTCGATCTCACCGCCGTCGACTACCCGGGCCGCGCCGAGCGCTTCGAGGTCGTCTACCACCTCTACTCGTTCGCGGCCAACCAGCGGCTGCGGGTAAAGACGCGCGCCGCGGAGTCGACACCCGTCCCGACGCTCACGGGCCTCTGGAAGTCGGCCAACTGGTTCGAGCGCGAGGTGTGGGACCTCTTCGGCGTCCGCTTCGAGGGACACCCGAATCTCACCCGCATCGTCCTGCCGGACGACTGGGTGGGGCACCCGCTCCGGAAGGACTTCCCGATCGGCGGCGAGAACGTCCAGTTCTGAGCGGGACACGCGTAGGAAGCGAGGCCCGGGCGCACCACGGGCCGAGCGACTGGGGCGCGGAGGGACCGGCGGCGCCGACCCCCCGCGGATGAGGCCAATGACGGTACCCAGCACCAAGGTCACGGAACTCCACGTCGGCGAGGGCGCCGGGCGCGCGGTCGTCGAGCGGCCGCTCTTCGAGACGATGACCGTCAACATGGGGCCGCAGCACCCGTCCACCCACGGCGTGCTCCGACTGGTCCTCGAGCTCGACGGCGAGACCATCGTCAAGGCGACGCCGGTGATCGGCTACCTGCACACCGGCATCGAGAAGACGATGGAGATGAAGAACTACAACCAGTCGCTCACGATGACCGACCGGGTCGACTACCTCTCGCCGCTCTCGAACAACCTCGCCTACTGCCTCGCCGCGGAGAAGCTCATCGGCTGCGAGATCCCCAAGCGGGTCCAGTACATCCGGGTGCTCCTCGCCGAGCTGACGCGCATCGGCTCGCACCTTGTCTGGCTCGGCACGCACGCGCTCGACATCGGCGCCGTCACGATCTTCCTCTGGTGCTGGCGGGAGCGCGAGCGGGTCCTCGCCCTCTTCGAGGAGGCGTCGGGCGTCCGGATGATGACCTCGTTCATCCGCGTGGGCGGCATGTACGAGGACCTCCCGGTCGGCTGGCTCGACCGCGTGCGGGAGTTCGCCGAGACCTTCCCCGACGCGATCGACGAGTACGACACGATGCTCACGAAGAACCCGATCTGGGTCCGGCGGACGAAGGGCGTCGGCGTGCTCTCGAAGGCGGACTGCCTGAACTACTCCCTCACCGGGCCGCTCCTGCGCGCCGCCGGCGTCAAGCACGACCTCAGGAAGGACCAGCCCTACTCCTCGTACGAGGAGTTCGAGTTCGACGTGCCGGTCCAGCAGGAGAGCGACGTCTACGCGCGCTACCTCGTGCGGATGGAGGAGCTGCGCCAGAGCGTGCGCATCATCGAGCAGGCGCTCGAGAAGATCACGCCGCCGCCCGGCCCCTACCAGACGACCGACCGGCGCTTCGCGCGGCCCCCGTTCAGCGACATCGACCAGTCGATGGAGTCGCTCATCTACCACTTCAAGATCGGGAGTGAGGGCTTCCGGGTGCCGGCCGGCGAGGCGTACGCCGCCGTCGAGAGCGCCCGCGGACAGCTCGGCGTCTTCATGGTGGCCGACGGCTCGAACAAGCCCTACCGGGTGCGGTTGCGGCCGCCGTCCTTCATCAACCTTCAGGCCCTGCCGCCGATGATCGAGGGGCGGCTCATCGCCGACGCGGTGGCCGCCATCGGCTCGATCGACATCGTGCTCGGGGAGGTGGACCGGTAATGGCCCACAAGCGGGGAAGCGGCAACGGCGCGGGGCCCGACGAAGGGCTCATCTCGATCGAGTCCTTCCTTACGCGCGGCCCCTTCAAGTCGACGGCCGACGGCGGGCACCCCACCGTGCCGCCCGATTACGAGGTCTGGGAGCCGGAGTTCGAGCACGACCAGCGCGGCCTCTCCGAGGAGGCGAAGGCCGCCATCGACCGGCTCGCCGCGCGGTACCCGTCGCGCAAGAGCGCGTCCCTGCCCGCGCTCTTCATCGCGCAGAACGAGCTGGGGTTCGTCACGCCGCGCGCCGTGGCCGAGGTGGCGGCGCTCGTCGACATGTCGCCGGCCGAGGTGCAGACGCTCCTGACGTTCTACCCGATGTTCCGCCGCCGGCCGGCGGGCCGGTACGTCATCAACGTCTGCACGACCATCTCCTGTCAGCTCAGGGGCGGCTACGACATCCTCGAGCACCTCGAGAAGAAGCTCGGCATCCACGCCGGCGAGACGACGCCGGACGGCGCCTTCACGCTGCAGACCTGGGAGTGCATCGCGGCCTGCGGCGGGGCGCCGGCCATCCAGGTCAACCTCGAGTACGTGGAGCGGGTCGACGCCGAGCAGGTGGACCGGCTGATCGACGACCTCAGGCGCAAGGCCGAGGCCGACCGCCTCGCGGGCAAGGGAGGGCCGGCCGCGCCGCACGGGCCCACCGCCGCGTCGACGGTCGAGTGGCTCGACAAGGTCCCGGAGCCGGCCGACGGCGGGTCACCACGGAAGCTGGGCGGAGGCAAGTAGGCCATGGCGTTCGAGCCGGTCCTCACCAGGTACATCGAGCCGCGAGGGGTCTGGTACGGGCCGAAGGGCGACCACGACACCATCGACGGCTATCTCCGCGCGGGGGGCTACGGCGCCTGGTCGAAGGTGCTCCGCGAGGGGATCACGCCGGAGCAGCTCATCGAGACGGTCAAGGCCTCGGGGCTGCGCGGGCGCGGCGGCGCCGGCTTCCCCACGGGGCTCAAGTGGTCGTTCGTCCCCAAGGCGCTGAACCCGAAGTACCTCTGCGTGAACGCCGACGAGAGCGAGCCGGGAACCTTCAAGGACCGGATGCTCATCGAGTGCGACCCGCACCAGGTCATCGAGGGGACGCTCATCTCGGCCTACGCCATCGGCGCGCAGCGGGCGTTCATCTACATCCGCGGCGAGATGGAGAAGGGGCGCCGGATCCTCGAACGCGCGGTGGCCGAGGCGTACGCCAGGGGCTACGTCGGCAAGAACATCCTCGGCAGCGGTTGGGACTGCGACGTGATGGTCCACCCGGGCGCCGGCGTGTACATCGCGGGCGAGGAGACCGGCCTCATCGAGTCGCTCGAGGGCAAGGCGGCCCAGCCGCGCGTGAAGCCGCCCTTCCCGGCCGTGGTCGGCCTCTACGGCAAGCCGACCGTGGTGAACAACGTCGAGACGCTCTGCAACGTCGTCCACATCGTCGAGCGGGGCGTCGAGTGGTACCGCACCATGGGGACCGAGAAGTCGCCCGGCCCCCGCGTCTTCTGCCTCTCCGGCCACGTGAACCGGCCGGGCAACTACGAGGCGCCGATGGGGATCCCGATGCGGCAGCTCATCTTCGACATGGGCGGCGGCATCTGGAAGAACCGGCGCTTCAAGGCGGTGATCCCCGGCGGCTCGTCGACGGCGTTCCTCGTCGAGGAGCACCTCGACCTCACGCTCGATCACGAGGCCATGGCGGCGGCCGGCAGCGGCCTCGGCTCGGCCGGCGTCATCGTCGTGGACGACACGACCTGCATCGTCGGCGTCTGCCACCGCCTCATGAAGTTCTACCGGCACGAGTCGTGCGGCAAGTGCACGCCCTGCCGGGAGGGGACCGGCTGGCTCGCCAAGCTCCTCGGCCGGATCGAGGCGGGGGGCGGCGAGATGGCCGACTTCGACGTGCTCGACCGGATCCCGAACCTCATGGCGGGGCACACCATCTGCGCCCTCGCCGACGGCGCCGTGCCGGCGCTCCTCAGCGCCCTCAGGCTCTTCAGGGGCGAGTTCGAACAGCACATCAAGGAAGGCCGCTGCCCGCTCACGACCGGACGCGTGCCGGCCTGGGACATCCACGCGGTGAAAGGACCCATCTATGTCCGACCCCCGGAGCACCGTGACGCTCGTGATCGACGGGCGCTCGGTCACGGCGCCTAAGGGCGAGAACCTCGTCGAGGCCGCCAAGCGCGTCGGGATCGACATCCCGGTCTTCTGCTACCACCCGAAGCTCTCGGTGGTGGGCGCGTGCCGGATGTGCCTGGTCGAGATCGAGAAGACGCCGAAGCTCCAGGTGGCCTGCGCCACGCCGGTCGCCGAGGGGATGGTCGTCCACACGCAGTCGAAGAAGGCCGTGGACGGCAGGAGCGGCGTGATCGAGTTCCTCCTCGCCAACCACCCGCTCGACTGCCCCATCTGCGACAAGGGGGGCGAGTGCCCGCTGCAGGACAACTCGTACCGCAACGGGCCCCCGGTGTCGCGCTTCCGCGAGGCGAAGCGCGACCTCCCCATCGTCACGCTCTCGCCGCTCGTCATGCTCGACATGGAGCGGTGCATCCACTGCTACCGCTGCACCCGCTTCTCGGCCGAGATCGGCGGGGACGCCGAGCTGGCGTTCGTGAACCGCGGCGACCACATCATGATCGCGCCGCTCGAGGGGAGCGAGTACCGATCGGTCTACTCGGGCAACGTCACCGAGATCTGCCCGGTCGGCGCCCTCATGAGCCGGCCGTACCGGTTCAAGGCGCGCCCCTGGGACCTCCAGAGCCAGGACTCGGTTTGCGGCCTCTGCGCCTGCGGCTGCACGATCACCGCGAACCTCCGCGAGGAGGGGGACCCGGTGGCCGCCCAGGTGGGGCGCAACCTGGGGCAGATGGCGATCGGTGCCGGCGCGCCGGCCGGCGGCGGAGCCCCCGCCCTGGCGATCAACGCGGGCGTGGCCGGCATCGACCCGAGCCCCCTGACCGGGGCCCCCGCGAAGCCGAAGGCTTCGCGGGGTGGTCATGCGCGCATCGTCCGCTACCTCGGCGGCGACAACGACTTCGTCAACGAGGGCTGGCTCTGTGACCGCGGCCGCTACGGCTTCGACGCCACGCGCGCCGACGACCGGCTGACGACGCCGCTCGCGCGCCCCGCGAAGGGGGCCCCGCTCGCGCCGGTCTCGTGGACGGAGGCGCTGGGACGGGTGGCCGACGGCCTCCGGACGGCCGGCACGTCGGTGGGCGCCCTCGGCGGCCCGTACCTCACCCTCGAGGAGGCCTACCTCCTCCAGAAGCTCGTCCGGGGCCTCGGCAGCCAGAACGTCGACGGCCGCGCCGGCTGGACGCAGGCGGCGCCGTCGGTGCTCGCCCGCGCCGGCTGGCTCGGGTCGGACTACCAGGCCCTCGAGAAGGCCGGCGCGATCGTCCTCGTGGCGACCGACCTCAAGGAGGAGCTGCCGATCGCGAACCTCCGCGTCCGCAAGGCGGCGCTCAGAGGGGTGCCGGTGGTCGTGGCGCACTGGCGTCCGGTGCGCCTGCCGGAGCGGGGCGCGGCCTTCGTCCGCTACGCGCCGGGCGAGGAGGGGGGCCTCCCCGCGCGGCTGCGCGACCTCGCGGCCGTCCGCGACGCGAAGGGCCCGGTCCACGTCATCGTCGGCGAGGAGGTGCTCCACGGGCCGGTCGATGCCGCGGCGCTCCTCGACGGCCTGGCCGGCATCGCGCCGAACGCCGTCGTCGGCCTGGCGCTCCGCGGCCCGAACGCGCGAGGCGTGCTCGAGGCGGGGCTCCTGCCGGGGTGGCTGCCGGGGATGAAGGCGGCGCCGGCCGGCGGTCTCGACGCGAGGGGGATGCTCGAGGCGGCGGCCGGCGGCCGGCTCTCGGCCCTCCTCTGCGTCGGCGCCGACCCGGCGGCCGACTTCCCCGACGCCGCGCTCGCGAAGCGGGCGCTCGCCGCCGTGCCGTTCCTCGTCGTGCAGGAGCTCTACCCGACGGCGACGGCGCAGCTCGCCGACGTGGTCCTCCCCGCGGCCGGGTTCGACGAGAAGGACGGCACGCTCGTCAACGTGGAGCGGCGCGTGCAGCGCGCGCGGCGGTTCGTCGACGCCCCCGGCCTCGCCATGGCCGACGGCCGGATCCTCGCGCGGCTCGGCCGGGCGCTCGGTCTCGGCTTCGCGTACACCGGGCCGGCCGACGTCTGGGCCGAGATGCACACCGAGGCGCCCGGCCTCGCGCCGGCGTCGCGGGTGACCGAGCTGCCCAGGACGGGGGCGCTCCTGCCGGCGCCGCCGGCGCCGCCCGCGGTGGCCGCCTCGCCGGCCGCCGCCGGCCCCGAGCCGGCGACCGCCCGGTTCCCGCTCCGGGTCGCCACCGGCCGGATGCTCTACGACGGCGGCACGCTCGTGTCGCGCTCGAGGTACCTCGCCGGCGTCATGCCGGAGGCGTTCGTCGCCGTGAACCCCGCCGACGCCGCGCGGCTGCGGGTGGCCGACGGCGCCGCGGTCGCCGCCGTGTCGGCCGCCGGCCGCCTCTCGCTCCTCGCGAAGGTCACGGCCGAGGTGCCGGCCGGCGTCGCGTACCTGCCGCTCGGCTTCGCGGACGCGCCGATCTCGGCGCTCGGCGACCCGACGCGGCCCCTGCACATCACGCTGGAGCCACAGTCATGATCGGCGAGCTCGTCAAGGGCCTCGCGACCAGCATCAAGCACGTCTTCCGCAAGCCGGTGACGGTGCAGTACCCGGAGGAGCCGGCGCCCATCTCGCCGCGCCACCGGGGCGTCCACCAGCTCATGCGCTACGAGAACGGCCTCGAGCGGTGCATCGGGTGCGAGCTCTGCTCCGCGGCCTGCCCGGCCGACTGCATCCTCGTCGTGTCCGAGGAGAACCCGCCGGACAGGCCGGTCTCGCCGGGCGAGCGGTACGCGAAGGTCTACGAGATCAACATGCTCCGGTGCATCTTCTGCGGCTACTGCCAGGAGGCCTGCCCGACCGGGGCAATCGTCCTCACGCCGCACTTCGAGATCGCGCCCTTCAACAAGGCGCACGCGATCTACACGAAGGAGCGGCTCCTCCTGCCGCCCGCGGAGCGGCCGCCCGAGTGGGAGCCGCTCGGCGAGCGCGACGGCCGCGAGTACCTGCCCCACCACGTGCAGCGCGTGGGACAGCGGCCCGACCTCGGGTTCGCGCCGGTCCGGGGCGAGCGGGTCGGGCAGATCCCGAAGGTGAATCTCCCGGAGGAGACGTGGTAACCGCGCCGCGCAAGCTCAGGCTCGGCCACAGCCCCGATCCGGACGACGCCTTCATGTTCCACGGCCTCGCCTGTGGGGCGGTGGCCGACCCCGCGTTCGAGTTCGAGCACCTCCTCCACGACATCCAGACGCTCAACGAGTGGGCCATGGAGGGGCGGCTCGAGATCACCGCGATCTCGCTCCACGCGTACGCCTACGTGGCCGACCGGTACGCCCTCCTGCCGCACGGCGCCTCCGTGGGCCGCCGGTACGGCCCGCTCGTCGTGGCCCGGGGGCCGATGCCGCTCGACGCGCTCCGCGACCCGGGCACGACCATCGCCGTGCCGGGCGAGCTGACCACGGCCACGCTCGCGCTCCGGCTCGCCGTGGGGGAGGCGGCGCGCCGCGTCGTCGTGCCGTTCGACCGGATCTTCGCGTACGTCAAGGCGGGGGACGCCGACTGCGGCCTGATCATCCACGAGGGACAGCTCACCTACCGCAACGAAGGGCTCGCCAAGGTCCTCGACCTCGGGGAGTGGTGGGACGGGGAGACCGGGGGGCTCCCGCTGCCGCTCGGGGTGAACGCCGTCCGGCGGGACCTCGGTGCCGAGACGATGGTCAGGCTCTCGCGGCTCCTGCGGCAGTCGATCGAGTACGGTCTCGCGCACCGCGAGGCGGCCATCGCGGCCGCGCTCCCCTATGCGCGCGACATGGGGGCCGACCTCGCCGACCGCTTCGTCGGCATGTACGTCAACCGCGACACGCTCGACTATGGCCCCGACCTCCGCGAGGCGATCCGCCGCCTCCTCGCGGCGGCCCACGAGACCGGCATCGTGCCGAGACCGGTGCCGGTCGAGTTCGTCGGCGAGGGGTAGGGGGCGCGCCGGTGACGCTCGCCGCGCTCGGCCAGTGGCTCCACCTCGGGGCGGCCGTGGCCGCGGTGGGCGGCGTGCTCTACCTGCGCGTGGTGCTCCTCGGGTCGCTCGGCGCCGTGCCGGCCGAGCAGCGGGCGGCCGTTCTCAAGGCGGCGGGGCGGCGCTTCCATCCCGTCCTCTGGGCTTCGATCGCCGTCCTGCTCGTGACGGGGCTGCAGAACGTGGTGCTCGCGGCCGCCGAGCACGCCGCCGACCCGCTCTACTGGCGCCTGCTGAGCCTGAAGGTGGTCCTGGCGCTCGTCCTCTTCGCGCTCGCGCTCGGCCTCTCGCTGCCGCTGCCGGCCCTGGCCGGCCTCCAGCGGCGCCGGCCCCAGATCCTCGTCGTCAACCTGCTCCTCGCGGCCGCCATCCTCCTGCTGTCCGCCATCCTCCGCAGACTCTAGGCCTCGGGGTCAGGGCTCTACCGCCGGGGCCAGGGCTCCACGCTTTCCGGGTTGGAAAACGGAAAGACCTGACCCCATGGAAAATGGAAAGACCTGACCCCGGCTAGACGGTTGCGGTGGCTTCGGTCGCCTGGATGAAGGCCACGAGGCGCTGGCGGTCGCGCTCGTCGAGCGTGACGAACTCCACGCCGCAGTGGTACTCGTCGGGGCGCTCGACCGACACGATGTCCGTCCACACCACGCGCGCCTCGCAGGCGATCGGGATCAGTACCGCCGCCAGCGTTGCCGCGGGCACGTAGACGGTCATGGCGAGCTTGGTGCCGACCGGGAGCCGCTCGCCGGTCGAGACGAGCAGGCCGCCGCCGCTCACCGACGTGGCGACGCTTTCGCGCACGCGAGCGCCGGGACGGGCGAGGCGCGCCGCCGGAACCTCCGGGACGGCCGGCTCGGCGGCGATCCGGTACTCGACGCGCAGGCTGGCGCTCACCCGCGCGTGCCTGCGGCGCTGGAAGGGAGTGCCCCGACGCTCGGGCTGGGCGAGGTGGTCGTGGGAGCTGGCTTCCTGCAACGACATCCGGTGCCTCCGGAATGCTGGGAGTCTCCTGATCGTTCGTGAGAGCGGGGGGTTATACCCGCATCGGGGAGCCGCCGTCAATTGTCACCTCGCACGCCCGAGGTTCCATGTCGCGGCACTCCCGTTCCAGGGTGGAGGCGCCGGTGAGGACAGGGCCATGGGGCCCGGAGCGCGGCGCGCGTCGGGTAACCAGACGTACCAAATGAATTCAACTGGTTAGAGAGCAGACGCGGCATCGACCGCGAGATGACCGAGTTGGTACGGCTCCTGCTTTTGGAGCCGATACCAACCTTTCACCGCCTTCCATCCCAACCCGCACTGGTTCGGCCCGGGTCGAGAGACGCCGGGCCGCTCTTTTTTTCGGCGTTCGGCGTCGGGTCAGGGCGTGACCGACACGAGGATCTGCGAGAGGAGGAGGAAGAGGTCGGCGTGGAGCG
>DASVDK010000224.1:0-29398 GCA_036381125.1 Thermodesulfobacteriota bacterium
TCACCAACATCCAGTCGGCCGACGGCGTCGTGTGCGCGGTCGGCACGGCGATGGCGTACCCGGAGGTGCGCAAGATCGCCCACATCCACCCGGACTACTCGTACGGGCGCAACGCCTTCGACCACTTCACGATCGCCATCAACAAGCTCCTGCCCGGCACGACGGTCGTGTCCGAAGGGTGGCCGAAGCTCGGGACGACCGACTTCACCTCGCACATCACGAAGGCCATGTCGGCCAAGCCGGACCTCCTCGTCACGTCGGTCTGGGGAGGCGACTACGTCGCCATGTACAAGCAGGCCCTGGGCTACGGCCTCTTCAAGAGGATGAAGTTCACGAGCACGATCGCGATGGCGGTCGCGCCGCACGCGATCGGCAAGGACCACCCCGAGGGGGTCATCGGCGGCGTCCACGCGAACTACCACTTCACCTATCCCGCCGGCAACAGGTGGCCGCTGAACACCCAGTTCGTGAAGGCGTACCACGCCAGGTGGAAGGAGTACCCGAACTTCCAGGCGGAAGGCGCCTACACCGGCATGCACATGCTCCGGATGGCCATCGAGCGGGCCAACCGGCTCACCGGCGGGTGGCCCGACGACGACGCGATCATCAGCCAGCTCGAGAACCTCTCCACGGCCGGGCCGGCCGGGTACATCTACTTCCGGCCGGACAACCACCAGGCCTACAAGGACGCCATCACCGGCTTCGTGAAGAACGTGCCCGAGTACCCCTTCCCGATCCTCGACCCGGACCGGATGATCACCGTGCCGATCCGGAACATCACGGCGCCGCCGGGGTGGCCCAAGGGGGAGCCGACCTCGACGTACACCTGGATCGACCAGACCTGGCCGAAGGCCTCGTCGACCTAGGTGTGCCGGGGAGCGCGGCCATGGCTCGCGCGACGATCCTCCGTGCCGCGCTCCTGCTCGTCTACTCGGCGGCGGCCTTCCCGGCCGTCGCCGGGCACGAGTCGCCCTTCTATCCGTCCTTCTACCCGCAGGAGATCCGCGTCGAGACCGTGGCCCCGGAGGCGGCCGCGGCGGCGCTCCGCAAGGGGAGCCTTCACGCCTACGTCGGGGCCGACCCCTTCGGCGGCGGCTCGCTGCCGGCCGAGGTGCGCGCGGTCGAGTCGCTCGAGGGCTTCCTCGTCGCGATCCCGGGGCCGTCGGCGCGCACGCCCGAGGCGCGCTGCGCCGCCGCCGCCCGCGCGGCGGCGGGCGTGAGCGGGCCGGGCCGCCATCCGCACCCCTACGCCGTCACGCCGTACCACGCCGACTACCTCGTCCACGCGGACCTCGCCGCGGCGGCCGCGGCGGCCGTGCGGCGCGCGCCGGCCGCGGCGCCGGCCGATGCCAGGGTCGAGGTGGTTCGGCTCGACGACCTCGTGGCGGAGGATCGCGCCGCCGCCGCGGGCTTCCCGGGGCCGCCCTGGCTCAAGGCCGGCTGGTTCCACGCCTACCGCCTCCAGGCGGACGCGCTCGCCGACCCGGCGGCACGCCGCCGCGTCGACGAGATGGCCGCCCGGCTCATGGCCGGCGAGCCGCGGGACGCCGCGGAGCGCGCCACGCTCGAGCGGTCGCTCGTCACGGCGCTCGCGGCCGGCTGCGAGCGGGCCGTCGTCGGGTACGTCACGCGCCGCGAGCCCTACGGCGCGGAGTACAGCGAGGGGATCGAGAACGTCGCCTTCGACTCGCAGAGCGGCCTCGGGTCGGCCGTGTTCCTCCGCACCGCCAAGCTCAAGGACTTCCCCTGGAACGGCTGGCTGAGGCTCGGCGTCTCGACTCCCCCCGCCGCCGCCTGGAACCCGGTGGGGGGCTTCACCGACCCGGCCGGCCGGCTGATCTGGGCGGCGGTCGGCGACCCGGCCCTCATCCCCGACCCCTACGGCGGCGGGTGGTCGCCGAACCGCGTGGTCGTCGAGGCGTGGCAGGCGGACCCGGGACCCGTGCCGGCCGGTGCGGCCGTCGGCGAGCCGGGGACGCCGGCCGTCGCACGCGTCCGCTATCGCGCGCTCGCGTCGCTCTTCCACGACGGCAGCCGCATGACGCAGGCCGACCTCATCGCCCCCTACCTCTACGCCGCGCGCTGGGGCGTGGCGCCGCTCGCCCGGGACCGGCTCGCGGGGCTCGACGTCGCGCGCGTCGACCGCAAGACGGTCCAGCTCGCGCCCGACATGGCGCTCGCCTACGACGTGTTCGTCGTCGACGTCTACCTGCGCCGCCTCGCGGGCGGGCGCGACGAGAGCGCCGCCGTCGCGCCCCCCTGGAGCAGCGTCCCGTGGCACGTCCTCGCCCTGATGGACGAGGCGGTGGCCCGCGGCCTCGGGACGCTCTCCGGCATCGACCTCGTGCGGGACCAGCGGGTGAAGCAGGTCCTTGCGGGGCTCGTCGATCGCTTCGCGGCCGAGGGCCACGTCCCGGAGCCGCTCCGGGGTCGCGTCACCGCCGACGAGGCGCGGGCGCGCTGGGCCGCCCTTCGCCGGTTCTTCCGGCAGCACGGACACCTCCTCGCGGCCAACGGCCCCTACCTGCTCGATCGGTGGACCGCCGACTCGGCCGTCCTCCAGGTGTTCCGAGACCTCAGCTACCCGCTCGGCGTCGGGACGTTCGATCGCTTCGCCCTGCCGCGCCGCGCCTTCGTGTCCGGCGTCGAGGCGAAGGGGGACCGGCTCGAGGTGTCGGCCGAGGTCGAGCGGGTCTTCCGCTACCAGCGGACCTACGAGCTGATCCGCGAGCCGTTCGGGTCGGCCGCCTCGGCCGACCAGATCACGAAGGACACCCTCGTCGCCCGGTACGTTGCGCTCGGTGCCGAGGGCCGCGTCCTTGCCGTCGGCGAGGCCGCCGAGCCCGAGGGCAACCGCTTCGGCATCGACCTCGGCGGGCTGCCGGCACGCGCGGTCGCCGTCGCGCTGGTCCTCAACGGCAACACGATGGACCCGGACGTCCGGGTGGTGCCATGGACACGCTGATCATCAACGTGCTGAACGCGCTGCTGTACGCGTCGATCCTGTTCCTGATCGCGGGGGGCCTGTCCCTCATCTACGGCGTCATGCGGATCGTGAACCTCGCGCACGGCGGCCTGTACGCGATCGGCGCGTACGTGGCGGCCTGGTCGGTCGGCCTCCTCGCCGCCCAGGTGCCGGTGGGGGTGCTCTTCCTGGTCCTGCCGGTCGGCGCGGTCGCCGCGGGGCTGGCCGGCGCGCTGATCGAGCCGACGCTCCTGAAGCCCCTCTACCGCCGGGCCGAGGAGTACCAGCTCCTCATCACCTTCGGCCTCTTCCTGGTCCTCGAGGACGCGATCCGGTTCCTCTGGGGGGCGCAGCCGCTCTCGGCCACCACGCTCTGGGCGGCGCTGGGGAGCCTCGAGTTCCTCGGCGCGATCTACCCGGTCTACAACCTGCTCGTCATCGTCGTCGGCATCGTCACCGCCATGCTCGTCTGGGCGTTCGTCTACCGGACGCGGTTCGGCGTCGTGCTGCGGGCGACCTCCCAGGACCGGAAGATGGCGGCGGCGCTGGGGGTGGACGTGAAGCGCGTCTACCTGCAGGCCTTCACGATCGGCTGCTTCATGGCCGGGCTCGGCGGCGCGGTGATCGTGCCGAGCCAGGCGGCGGTGCTGGGGATGGGGGTGGACGCCCTGGTGCTGTCGTTCGTGGTGGTCGTCATCGGGGGGCTCGGGAGCCTGGAAGGGGCGCTCGTGGGGGCGCTCATCGTGGCCTTCGTCCGGGAGGCGGGGATCAACTGGTTCCCCGAGATCGAGCTGGCCATCCTCTACCTCATCGCCGCCGCCGTGCTGCTCGTCCGGCCCGCCGGCCTCTTCGGCCGGGCATGAGGCCGATCGTCGTCGGCGCCGTCCTCGCGGCGCTGCTCCTCGCCCTGCCCTACGTGGCCGCGCCCTACCAGGCCATCCTCATGGCGTACGGCCTCGTCATGGCGATCGCCGCCATCGGCTTCAACCTGCTCCTCGGGTACTCGGGGCTGCTCTCCTTCGGCCACGCCGCCTTCTTCGGCGTCGGCGCCTACGCCGTGGCGATGATGTACAAGTACTGGGGGACGACGTCGATGGAGGCCGCCCTCGCCGGCGGCCTCCTCGCCTCGGCCGTCGTCGCGGCGGTGTTCGGCGTGGTCTGCGTGCGCTACACGCGGATCTTCTTCTCGATCCTCGCCCTGGCCCTCTCGCAGGTGCTCTGGAGCCTCGCCTTCAAGTTCTTCTGGGTCACCGGCGGCACCGACGGCCTGCGGGTGCCGACCCCGATCCTACTCGGCGGTCTCCTCGGGAGGCCGGAGGACAAGATCGGCTACCTGTCGCACCGGTACTACTACTACGTCCTCGCGATCTTCGTCGCGGCGACGGCGCTCATGTGGGTGATCGTCCACTCCCCGTTCGGCAAGGCGCTGCAGGCGACGCGCGACAACGAGACGCGGGCCGAGTTCGTCGGCATCCAGGTGCGCCGCTACCGCTGGCGCGCGTTCCTGATCTCGGGGGCCTTCACGGGGCTGGCCGGGGCGCTCTGGGCGCCGCTGAACGGGCTCGTCACGCCCGACATCCTCTACTGGCCCTTCTCGGGCGAGATCGTCTTCCTGGCCGTGCTCGGCGGCTTCCGGACGTTCTGGGGGCCGATCGTCGGGGCGATCGTGTTCAACTACCTCAAGACCTACGCCATCGGGTACACGGTCTACTGGCAGTTCCTCCTCGGCGCGGTGCTGATCGCGCTGGTCCTCGCCCTGCCCGACGGCATCGTGGGGACCCTCAAGAAGCTGGGGAAGCCGCGATGAGGCTTCTCGAGGCGACGGGCCTGACGAAGCGGTTCGGCGAGCTGATCGCGGTGCGGGGCGTCGACTTCGTCGTCGGCGAGGGGGAGGTGCTGGCCCTCATCGGCTCGAACGGCGCCGGCAAGACGAGCCTCGTCAACCTCGTGAGCGGCCTCCTGCCGCCCGATGCCGGCCGCATCGCGTTCGACGGCGTCGACGTGACGCACACGTCGGTGCACGAGCGGATCGACCTCGGCATCGCCCGCAGCTTCCAGCTCGTGAACCTCTTCGACGCCCTGACCGTCCTCGACAACGTCGAGCTGCCGATCTTCGCCCGCGAGAAGCGAACCCGCCGGCTCCTCGCCCTGGCCGACCGGGACCTCGACGTGCGCGAGGAGGCCATGCAGGTCCTCGGCCACTTCGGCCTCGAGACCAGGGCGTACGCCACGGCCGGCGGGCTCTCGCACGGCGAGCGGAAGCTCCTGGACGTGGCGGTCGCCTACGCGCTGGCCCCCCGGCTCCTCTTCCTCGACGAGCCGACCTCCGGCGTCAGCACCCGCGAGAAGGCGCCCATCATGGACCGCATCACCGCCGTCGTCCGGTCGGAGCGGATCTCGGCCGTGATCATCGAGCACGACATGGACGTCGTCTTCCGCTACGCCGATCGCATCGTGGTCATGCACGAGGGCACGGTGCTCGCCGACGGTCCCCCCGCCGAGATCCGCGAGCATCCGCAGGTCAACGCCGTCCTCCTGGGGAAGTCGGTCCATGCTCGCGGTTAGGGGGATCGACACGCACCGCGGGCCGGTCCACGTGCTGCGCGGCCTCAGCCTCGAGGTGCGGCGCGGCGAGGCGGTCTGCCTCGTCGGCCGCAACGGCGCCGGCAAGACGACCGCCATCGAGAGCATCATGGGCTTCCTCCCCGTCCGCTCCGGCAGCGTCGTCCTCGGCGATCGCGACATCACGCGGCTCGCCCCGCACGAGCGGGCTCGGCTCGGCGTCGGCTACGCGCCCGAAGGGGCCGGCGTGTTTCCCGACCTGACGGTCGCGGAGAACCTCGACATCAGCCTCTGGCTCGCGGCCGGTCACGCGGGTGCGGGGAGCGCCGCGCCGGCCGCCATGCTGGAAGACCGAATCTTCGCCGTCTTCCCCGAGGTGCGCCGCCTCCTCGACCGCCGCGGCACGCACCTGTCGGGCGGCGAGAAGAAGATGGTGGCCATCGCCCGCGCCATGGCGCTCGATCCCCGCGTCCTCCTCCTCGACGAGGCGTTCGAGGGGCTCGCGCCGGTGGTCGTCGACCGCTTCATCGACGCGGTAGCCCGGATCAAGGCCATGGGGATCTCGCTCCTCCTCGCCGAGTCCAACGTCGTGACGGCCACCAGGGTGGCCGACCGGCTCTACGCCATCGAGCGAGGGGAGATCATCTACGCGGGCGACCCGGCCGCGGTGTTCGACCAGGCCGAGGTCATGCGGACGATCCGGGGGTGACGCGGATGCCGGAAGGCGCACTCGAGACCTTCGTGAAGGCGGTCGGCGCGGCCGTCCGATCGGGGCGCGGCGGGGCCGCGCTCGTGGCCGAGGTGGAGTCGAACATGCGGGCGCTCGTGCGGGAGCGGACGTGGCTCGAGGCGCGCTACCGCCGCCCCATCCCGGGACGGCCCTACGCGCAGTACCTTCTCCACCTGCCCGAGGACGGCGCCTTCTCGGTCGCGTCGTTCGTCTGGAGCCCCGGGGAAGGCTCCCCGGTGCACGACCACGGGACGTGGGGGGTGATCGGGCAGTACGAGGGCGAGGAGGAGGAGACGAGGTACGACCGCGCGACGCTGCGCGAGGCGGGGCGGGTCGTCTTCCGCCCGGGCGACGTCTCCCACGTTCTGCCGCCCGACCGCGAGGTGCACCGCATCCGCAACCTCGGCTCGGCCCCGGCGGTGTCGGTGCACGTCTACGGCGGCGACATCGGCCGCCAGCCGCGGCACACCTTCGATCCCGCGACCGGCGCGGCCCGCCCCTTCGTGTCCGGGTACGACGCGCCCCAGGCGTAAAAAAACGGGGAGGCCCCGAGGGGGCTCCCCGATCAGCCCGGGGTCGGCGCCTGACGAGCCCCGGGTCGTACCCAGCAACTGTATACGATCTGTCCCCGCCGGCGCAAGGCGTCGCGCCGCAGCGCGTGACAGCGGCCCTCGGGCTCCGCTAGAGTGATCGTCAGGATCGATGCGAGGAGCCGTGAATGGCCACCAAGGTGAGCGATCTGAGACCTCGCGCGACGGCCCGGCCGCCCGCGGGGCACGAGTACCGGCTGTTCGACAACCTGATCTTCAAGGTGCACCGCCTCGCCAGCTCGTACTTCAAGAGCGCCTCGCGCTACTACCAACGCCATTTCGACATGGGCATCCCGGAGGTGAGGCTCCTCAACGTCGTCGGCCACTACGAGCCGCTCGGCTCCTGCGACGTCGTCGAGCACTCCTCCATGGACAAGGCGATGGTGAGCCGCGCCCTCGCCACCCTCATCCGACGCGGCCTCATCAGGCGCGCCAAGGACCCCTCGGACAGCCGGCGCATCGTCCTCACGTTGACCGAGAGCGGGCGGGCCGTCTGGAAGCGCATCCTCGTCGCCAAGCGCGCGCGCCACGCGCGTTCCATCGCCTGCCTGAGCGCCGAGGAGACCAGCCAGGTCTACGAGCTGCTCGACCGTCTGTACGACGCGGCCGAGGCCATGCGGCAGGAGGAGCTGCGCGCGGCGGACGACGCGCCGTAGGGGGCGGGCGCTTGCCCTCGGGTTACACGGGTGTCCCGTAACCGTGTAACCTCGACGCATCACGCCGGGGCACCTCCGAGCCTTCGTGCCCGCCGGCGGAGGCGGAGATGCCCGTTGTCCGCATCGACGCGGCCGATCCCCACCGAAGCGGGCGAGGCCGTCATGCCAGGCGGTACTTGCGGATCAGGTCCCAGTCGAGCTCGAGGCCGAAGCCGGGGCCCTGCGGCACCTCGAGGATGCCGTCCTTCACCGGCGCGCGGTTGACGATCAGCCGGTCCCAGATGGGGTCGCGGTCCGGATCGGGGAAGCACTCCACGTAGGTGCCGTGCGGGACCGCGGCGAGCATGTGCGCCGCGATCTGGGGCTCCTCGTGATGCGCCATCTGCACCCCCGCCAGGGCGCAGGCGGCCGCGGCGCGGCGCCATTCGGTGATCCCGCCGGCCTCCGACGCGTCGAAGTTCACGAGGTCCACGGCCCCCGCGTCGAGGAGCCGGCGCACGCCGGCCGCCGTCACCTCGCTCTGGCCGGCGTTGATGGGGATCCGCGTCCGCCTGCGAACCTCCGCCATGCCGCGCGCGTCGTCGTGCCAGTGGACCGGCTCCTCGAACCAGCGGATGTCGAGGTCCTCGACGAGCGAGGCGAAGCGGATGGCGTCGCGCACGCTCCACCCGCGGTTGGCGTCCACGGCGATGATGAAGTCCTTCCCGCCCCCCTCGCGGGCGGCCTTGACCCGCTTCGCGTCATCCTCCGGGGAGAGCCCGCCCACCTTCACCTTGCAGCCGGCCATCCCGACGCTGCGCAGCCACTCCATCTCCTTCGCGAGGTCGGCGATCGTCTTCCCCTGCTGGTAGTAGCCGCCGATGGCGATGACGGGCAGCCGGTCCCGGTAGCCGCCGAGGAGCCGGCAGACGCTCGTGCCCGACGCCTTGCCCATGAGGTCCCAGAGGGCGGTGTCGACGCAGGCGATCGCCTCCATCACCAGCTTCCGGTCGCGAGCCGGGATGGAGCGCGTGAACATCCGCTCCCAGAGCCGCTCGTAGGCCCAGACCTCCTCGCCCTTCACGAGCGGCTGGAGTTCCTCCTCCACGATCCTCGCGACCTCGCGGCCGTGGGCGCGGTTGTCGCCGTTGTAGACCTCGCTGACGAGGCCGTTCGACGTGTGGATGCGGGTGATCACCGTGTTGCGCGTGGTGACGTGGTAGCCGCTGCCCGAGAAGGCGCGGGCGAGCGGGATCTCGATCGGAATCGCTTCGACGCGTTCGATACGCATCATTCCCCCTTGGTGCCCCCGGCCGCGAGCCCGGTGACGAGGTGCCGCTGCACGAGGAGATAGAAGAGCGTCCCCGGCAGCGTGATGAGGACGGCGCCGGCGAGGAGCATGCCCCACGAGTAGATGTTGTCCTGGCCGATCCAGGTGGCGAGCCCGACCGAGAGGACCTTCTTGCGCTCGGAGGAGGTGAAGACGAGCGCGAAGAGGAACTCGTTCCAGGCGTGGTTGAAGCTGAAGACCCCCACCGACACGAGCCCGGGGAGGGCGAGCGGCAGCGTCACGCGGCAGAGCGCCTGTATGCGCGTGCAGCCGTCGATCATGGCGCTCTCCTCGAGGGAAGGGGGGATCGCCTTGAAGTACGACTGCATGAACCAGAGGGTGAGCGGGAGCGTGAAGGCCGTGTTCGCCACGATCAGCGCGAAGAGCGTGTTGGCCAGGCCGAGCTTCACCAGGTAGACGTAGAGCGGGATGACGAGCAGCACCTCCGGCAGCATGTAGCAGAGGAGGCTCACCTGCGCGAAGCTCCGCAGGCCCCGGAACCGGAAGCGCGAGAGGCTGTAGGCGCCGATCGACCCGATGGCGAGCGCGAGCAGCGTCGCCCCGCCCGCCACGATCAGGCTGTTCGCGAAGTAGACGAGGAAGCTCGTCTGCTCGATCAGCTCGCGGTAGTTGGCGAAGGTCCAGTCCGACGGCCAGAAGGTCGGCGGGTAGGCGTACAGCTCCTGCCGCGTCTTGAAGGAGCCGACGACCATCCAGAACAGCGGGAAGCCGACGACGGTCACGGCGAGCGACACGAGGGCGTAGAGGCCGACGCGCCTCATTGCCGGGCCTCCGCGCGGCGCACCGCCACGAAGTAGGCGACCAGGACGACGCCGAGCAGGAGGAACGAGAGCATCGAGACCGCGGCCGCCCGCCCCAGCTCGAAGTCGGTGAACCCCTTCAGGTAGACGAGTATGGGAAGGGTGGTCGTGGCGTTGAGCGGCCCGCCGCCGGTGAGGAGGTAGATGATGTCGAACTTGTGGAAGGTCCAGATGGTCCGCAGGAGCGCCGAGAGGAGGAACACCGGCATGATGTGCGGCAGCGTGATCACCCGGAACTGCACGAACGCGCCCGCGCCGTCGATGGTGGCCGCCTCGTACTGCTCCTGGGGGATCGCCTGGAGGATCCCGAGGAGCGCGAGGACCACGAACGGGAAGAACTTCCAGACCCCGACGAGGATCACCGAGAGCATCGCCATGCCGGGGTCGTTCAGCCAGAGCACCGGGCCTTTGGTGATGCCGAGCGAGATCAGGATGTAGTTCAGGACCCCGATGATGTCGTGGAACATGAAGCGCCAGGTCAGGACCGCCACGACGGTGGGGACGAGGTACGGCGTCAGCGCGAGGGCACGCGCCAGCCCGCGGAAGCGGAAGCGGCGGTGCAGGAGCAGCGCGACGCCGAGCCCGAGGACCATCTCGAGCGCGACGCTGCCGAAGGTCCAGACGAGCGAGTTGACGAGCGCGTTGTGGAAGTCGGGGCTCGCGAGCGCCCAGAGGTAGTTGTCGAGCCCCGCCCAGGGGCCCTCGTCGGAGCCGGTCTCGACGTGCTGCAGGCTGATGCGGACGACCGAGAGCGTCGGGACGAACGAGAGGAGCGTGATGACGAGGGCGCTCGGCAGGAGCGAGAGATAGGCAAGCCGCCGGTCCCCCTTGTAGAGTGCGCCAGCCCTCTCCACCCGCGTCTCCTCGGTTGACAAGCGAAATACCGTTCCTTTAGCATGGCCATGTTGACCAGTCAACGGAGGGAGGGGGTCATGAAGGCCGTCGTCGCCGTCGTCCTCGCGCTCCTCGTCGCCGGCCCGGCTCACGCCGCCGAGGTCGTGCGCTTCCTGCACAACGAGACCGACCCGCCGAGCATCGAGTTCTTCAATCGGGCGATCAAGCAGTTCGAGGCGGAGCACCCCGGCATCCGGGTCGAGATGGAGGCCGTGAGCACCGACGGCCGCCTCCAGAAGGTGACCGCGGCGATGAACGCGCGCACCATGCCCGAGGTCTTCAAGATCCTGCCCGAGGAGCGCTTCAACTTCGGCCGCCGGGGCTTCCTCGTTCCGCTCGACGACGTGGCGCGGGAGATCGGCCTCTCCGACTTCCCCGAAGAGCTGATCATCCGCATCGACGGCAAGATCTACGACCTGCCGTACACCCTGGGCAACTTCTCCACGCTCTGGTACCGCGCGGACCTCCTCGAGGCCAAGGGCGTGGCCGTGCCGAAGACCTGGGACGAGTGGCTCGCCGCCGCGCGCGCGCTCACGGACGGCGACACCTACGGCACCGTGTTCCCCGCGGGCAAGAACCGGATGACGAGCCTCTTCTTCTCGTCGCTCTTCTGGTCGGCCGGCGGCACCTACTTCGACAAGAACCTCGAGGTGACGTTCGACAAGGGCGACGCCGCGGTCAAGGCCCTCGCCTTCCTCAAGGAGCTGGCCCGGTACGCGCCGCCGGGCATCGCGTCGTACTCGTACAACGACATGATCAACACCTACCTGACCGGCAAGATCGCCCTCGACCTCTACGCGCCGCGCCTCATCGCCAACGCCGCGTCGAACCGGCCGGACCTCGTGGGAAAGACGCGCGCCGCGCCGCCGCCGGCCGGCCCCTCGGGCGTGGGGGTGCGCTTCGTGAACCAGAACAGCTTCGCGATCGCCTCCGAGCGCGTCGGGGCCGGGAACGTCGAGGCGGCCAAGACGTTCCTCAAGTACATCCTCACCGGCGACCGGGCGGCCGAGTTCTCGCTGACGGCCTATCCGCACCTGATCCCGCCCCTCGCGTCGGTGCGCAACCACCCGCTCGTGCGGCAGGGGACGCCGGCCCTCAAGGACCGGCCCGACTTCGCGAAGATGGCCTACGACACGTCGAACAGCCTCGACTTCGAGAACGAGGCGGGCGCCCGGATCGTCGACGGCAAGGTGGTCCCCGGCGTGGCGAACCCCTACATCGGCTCCATCGTCGCGCGGGACATCCCCGCGCTCGTCGTGCAGCGCGTCGTGCTGCAGGGCCAGGATCCGGCCGAGGCGGTCAGGTGGGGCGCGGCCGAGATGCGCCGCATCGTGAACGACCTCCGGAAGCGGCAGTGAGCATCCAGCTTCGCGAACGGGTCAAGCTGCCGCCGTCGGAGCTGTTCGTCGAGAGCTACTACAGGCCGTCCGTCGGCCGCTCGTTCCAGTACCTCTTCGACGTCGAGGCCTGGATCCACCTCGCCCACGCGCTCATGCTCGGCCGGCGGCGGATCGTCTCGCGGGGGGACGTCCGCCGGATCGTCAAGGCGATCCTCGAGCTGTCGGAGGCCGGCCCCGAGGCCCTCGACGTCGACTTCACCCAGGAGGACCTCTACTCGTACGTCGAGCGGTGGCTCGTGGGCCGACTCGGGCCGGAGGTGGGCGGCCGTCTCCACACCGGGCGCAGCCGCAACGACCTCCACACCACGTCCTGGCGCATGGCGCTGCGCGCCTCCGTGCTGGAGACGCTGAACGCCCTGGCCGACCTCAGGGAGACGGTGATCCGGCTCGCTGCGAGGCACGTCGACACCGTCATGCCCGGCTACACCCACACGCAGCACGCGCAGCCGATCACGCTGGCGTACTACCTCCTCAGCGTCGCCGACCTGCTGGCCCGCGACCACCGCCGCCTGCGGGCGGCGCTGGCCGAGACCGACCGGTGTCCCCTCGGCTCGGGCGCCCTCACGACGACCGCCTTCCCGATCGACCGGGTCTGGACGGCACGCGCCCTCGGGTTCGCGGGCGTCCTCGAGGTCGGGTACGACGGCGTCTCCGCCCGCGACGACATCCACCAGACCTGCGCGGCGCTCGCCATCCTCATGACGAACCTGTCGAGGGTCGCCTTCGACCTCCAGGCCTGGAACACCGCCGAGTTCCGGTTCGTCGAGATCGGCGACCAGCACGCCTCGGTGAGCAGCATCATGCCGCAGAAGAAGAACCCGGCCGCCCTCGAGCACATCAAGGCCGCGACCGGCATGGTGACCGGGGCCCTCGTGGCCGCGCTGGCCTGCACGAAGAACACGTCGCTCAGCGACGTGAACGACGGCGTCACGGCCATCAACGAGCCGGTGCTCGACGCCGCCATGCGGACGCGCCGGATCCTCCGGCTGGCGGCCGAGGTGCTCGAGGCGCTGACGGTCAACGCGGACGTGATGCTCCGCGCGGCGCAGGTCGGCTACGGCACCGCGACGGAGCTGGCCGACGTGATCGTGCGCGAGACCGGCCTCTCCTTCCGGATGGCGCACAACATCGTGGCCGGCGTCGTCCGCGAGGCGATCGAGGCCGGCAAGACCGCGGTCGACATCACCGCGGCCGACCTCGAGCGGATGAGCCGGCAGCTCTTCGGCGAGCCGCTCGGCATCTCCGACAAGGCCGTGGCCGGCGCGCTCGACCCCGCGCGCAACGTGAGGGTCCGCACCGTGCTCGGCGGCCCGGCGCCGGCCAACGTCCGCCGGATGCTGGCCGCGCGCCGGCGCGACCTCGCCCGAGACCGGGCCGACCTGGGCAGGACGGCCGCGCGCATCGCGAAGGCGCGCGACCGCGTTTTCGCCCTGGCCGCCCGAGAGGCGGCGCAGGCCGAGGCGTAAGCGGGGTGAGCCCGGCATGGCCGTGAGCCCCGTCTGGCCCATCGTGGCCGCGGGGTTCGTCTCCATGGCGGTGTCCGGACTCATCTGGCACTCGTTCAGCCTCTTCCTCGTCGCCCTCGAGCGGGAGTTCGGCTGGAGCCGGGCCACCATCTCCGGCGCCTACACGCTCTTCACCATCGTGAACGCCCTCGGCGCGCCGGCCGTGGGGTGGCTCCTGCCGCGCGTCGACTCGCGCGCGGTGCTCGGGATCGCGTCGCTGCTCCTCGCCGGCGGCCTCCTCCTCGCCTCGCGCGTCGAGTCGGCTGCCGGCTTCTACCTGGCGTTCGGGCTCGTCGCCGGCGCGGGCGTCCAGGCGTGCAGCACGCTCGCGCTCTTCACCATCCTCGCCAACTGGCTCGGGCCGCGCGCCGCGCCCGGCATGTCGCTCGTCGACTCCGGCTCGGGCATCGGCGTCTTCCTCGGGCTGCCCGCGCTGCACGCGGTCATCGAGGCCGCCGGCTGGCGCGCCGCCTACGTCGGCCTCGGCGTCCTCGTGCTCGTGACCGTGCTGCCGATGAACGCGATCCTCATGCGCTACGGCCCGCCCGGCTTCGCCGCGGCGGCCGCCGCCGCACGCCGCGACGGCTCCGCGCCGGCCGCGAAGCGGCCCGGGATGGCGTGGATCGGCGTCGCCTTCTTCCTCGGCCCCGTCGCGTTCCACGGCCTCATGACCCAGCAGGTGGCGCTCTTCCAGGACCAGGGCGTCGAGGCGGCCGCGGCCGTCTGGATCGCTTCGGCCACCGGCCTCTGCGTCTTCGCCTTCCGCTTCGCGGCCGGCTTCGTCGTGAGCCGCTTCGGCGAGACCGCCGCCATGGCGGCGCAGTGCGTCGCCGCCGCCCTCGCCGTCGGCTGCCTGCTGCTCCTCCTCGGCGGGGCGGGCTCGTCGGTGCTCTACGCGTATCCGGTCCTCCTCGGCGCCGGCTTCGGCCCCCAGGCCATCGTGCTCGCCCTCGGCACCCGGCGTCTCGTGGCGCCGGCCGACTTCGGCGTCGCGTACGGCGTCCTTCGCCTCGTAGGCGGCGCCGGCATGGCCGTCGGCCCCTCGCTGGCCGCGGGCGTGTTCGACGTCACCGGCAGCTACGCGGCCGCACTCGTGCTGCTCGTCGTCATGGTCGGCGGGCAGTACCTCTCGTATCGCACGGCGCTCGCGCGGGCGTGATGCGAATCATCGGCGCCATGCGCATCCCGCCCGCGGCGTCGGCACGGTCCCTGCTGTTCGTCTCTCCGCACGTCCACGGGCAGGAGGCTCGTGGCCAACCGCAGGAGAGATCGACGCGATGAGCACTCGCACCCTCACCACCCTTGCCGCCGCCGCGATCCTCGGCGGCGGGCTCGCCGCCGGATGCGCGGCCTTCGACCGCGACGACGAGCCCGCGGCGACGACCAGCCCGTCGACCACGAGCGGCTCCACCACCTCGACGAGCCCCTCGAGCACCGGCGGCCCGATGACGACGTCGAGCCCCGAGGGGAGCGTCTCGGGCACCACGACGCCGGGCGGCGCCACGTCGAGCGGCACCACCGGCACGAGCCCCTACGGGACCGGCACCTCGAGCGGCACGATGTCGCCCGGCAGCACCGGCTCGAGCGGCACGACCGACAGCACCACGTCCGGCGGCGGCAGCTCCGGGGCCATGCCGTCGGCGAGCCCGTACGGCAGCGGCGGCTCCGGCGCGCTGCCGGGCGCAAGCCCGCAGTAAGGCAAGACGGGAAGGCCGGGACGGCCGCGCGGCCGTCCCGGCCCGGTGGTGCGATGAAACGCCGGCGAGGCGAGACGTCGCCGGCTAGTTGCCGCCGAAGCTGATCCAGGTCCCCGCCAGGTCGCGCTGCTCGACCCCCTTCTTCGACCAGTCGCAGACGCCCGTCGGGAAGATGGCCTTCAGGCGCGCCCACTGCTCGTCGGAGAACGGCACCCGGTAGTCGCGGCGGCTCACCGGCTTGAGCCGGCACTTGATGACGTCGGCCGCGATGTCCGCCCCCGCCACCTCCCGCGGGAACGAGTACGACGGATAGAGCTGCTCGCAGGTCGAGTTCGGGTCGCGGTCGAGCGTCTCCGCGACGAAGGTCGGACTCGCGTCACGGGTCAGGCAGCCCTCCTGCAGGTCGGGCGGCCTGTTGCGCACGACCTTCTGGAACGTGCTTCCGGGCCGCGTGTCCTCGTTGATGGCCGTGATCCACCGGTCCATAGTGAGGATCATCCGCCGGAGCAGCGGGCTCGCCGTGCTGTAGAGGCCGTACCGGTTGTCCTCGACCACCGAGACGTGGTTGGCCGCGGTGCCGTTGGCCTTGAGGAGCCGCTTGCGCAGGGACAGCGTGTGGTACCGGACGTGGATGTCGCCGTTCGGGGCCTCGTCGTTGTACGCCCGGTAGTCGATGATCGGGATCTCGTGCAGGCCGCCGCCGTTCGTGAGCCGGCCGGTGAGGTAGGCCGCCCGCATCGCCTTCGTATCGCCGACGGTACGCTGCCCCGGCGGCAGGATGTTCGCGTCGTCGTCGAAGCCGCCGATCTTCTCGTTGAGGTCGAGGAACTGATCCACCGTGATCAGCCCCGCGTTGAGGACCTTGAGGCCGTACTGGATGCCGACGTTGTCGAGCGGCCGGCGGGCGAAGCCGGTCTTCCTGTCCCTGCCGTAGACGTTGACGTGGTGATCGAAGACGTCGCACCGGACGCCGTCCGGCTTGGTGGCGGGGTCGTACCTGAGCATGGCCGGCAGCACGCCGCAGTTCCGGTTGATGTCGCCCCGCGGGTCGATGCGCCGGGCGCCGACGGCCACGTTCGGCGCCGTGGCATAGACGCCGAAGCCGGTGACGAGCCGCTTCTGCTCGGCCGTCCACTCGACGCCCGCGCGGGTGGTGAAGTAGTTGTCGAGGAGCCACGCGTCGGTGATGAAGCTAACGGTCGCGAAGCCGACCTCCGGGAAGGAGCAGCCGGGGATGATGCCGTCGAGGAGGCCCGGGTAGTTGTCGGCGATCTGGTGCTGCTGGTAGGAGCCGCCCGAGCAGCCGAAGCCCTGCGTGTGCCTGGGCGGGCCGTAGGCCTCGATGAAGCGCTCCTTGACCATCATCATCGTCTCGGCCGCCGTGAGGTCGGAGCAGTTGTTGCCGAAGACGTTGAGCGAGGCCGAGGCGACGGCGTAGCCGTTCGACAGCATGAAGTCGTCGGTCACGCCGCCGGTGCTCCGTCCCTGCCGGTACCAGCCGTTGATGCAGCCGCCGCCGAAGGTGTAGATGAGCCGCCCGTTCCAGCCCTTCGGCTTCGTGTGGAAGTTCGGCTCCGGCTCGGCCAGCGGATCGTGCAGGATCGTCGTCTGGTAGATGGAGCGGTTGACCGTGCCGGTCTCCATCCGGACGATGTACGGCACCGTCACGCCGAGCGTGCTGGTCGTCTGCGCCAGATCGGCCGGGTAGCTGGACGTGCCGGCCGGCCAGGGCGCGAACTCGCCGGCGGTGGTTTGGTAGAAGTAGTCCACCCGCCTCGTGATCGAGCAGTTGTCGTCGAGCGCCGGGCCGAGGTTGCCGCCGATCACCGGGAGCGTGAAGGACTCCGTCTCGCAGATGAACGGCTGCTGGTGCGGCCCGGAGAAGACCGGCCCCTCGATGGGGTGATTGATCAGGGTGATCCGCGCCTTCGGCTCCCGGCCCCGGCGATGCTCGTCCTCCCGCACCTCGAGCCTGTTGTTGCCGAGCTCGAGGCCGGTGACGAGCCCCGTGAACGTCCGGAACGACTCGTTCACGACGAACGCGCCGGTCACGTTCCTGCCGTTCAGCTCCACCCGCACGTCGTGGAGCCTGACGCCCCGGGGCACGTCGATGCGGACGAGCGCGTCGCCGCCCGTCACCATGTCGGCCCTGCCGGACAGGACCGCGATCTCGAAGTTGTTCTTGTCGTGCCACCCGTGGCCCCGGCCCGCCGCCCCGGCCGGGCCGGCGGTCACGAGCAGCGCCGCCGCGCCCACGAGCGCGGCGCACGAGGCGAACGGGCGTGTCCAACCGCGAGGCATCTCCCCCCTCCCAGTCGCGCTTGCCCTTGTCCAGGCGCCTGCCACGGCAGCGCCGCTTGTCGACAAGACAGGCGGCCCATGGGTCAGGCGGCGTGCGCAGCGACTGTATACCAGTGTTAGGAAGCGGAGGAATACGGGATCGATCACATCGACGACGCCTCGCTCGGTCCGCGGTGTCTCGCGCATGCACAGGAGGCGGCAGCATTGCTACGATGCGCTCCGTTGGCTCGCATGCGGCTCGTGGTGACGGCGTCAGGGTCACCGGAAGGGCCCCGGGAGTCCGGGAGGAGGGATCGATGAAGCGTGCGGCGATCTCGGCGTTCGCGCTGGCGGCCGGGTTGCTCGTCCTCGGCGCCGCGGCCTGGCGGGCGGAGGCCCAGGAGGCGTCGGGCGAGGTCACGTTGATGTCCTACGCCGGCGTCTTCCAGGACCAGTACGTCAAGGCGGTGGTCGAGCCGTTCATGGCGAAGCACCCGAAGATCAGGGTGAAGTTCACGACCAGCGGCAACTCGGCCCAGATGCTGGGAGCGCTCCGGGCCCAGAAGTCCGACCCGCAGGTGGACGTCATCATCTTCGACGCCGGCACCGGCCTGGTCGGCAACCGTGAGGGGCTGCTCGACACCATCTCCGAGCAGGAGGTGCCGAACCTCGCGAACCTCTACCCGGCGGCCATCGTGCAGAAGGGCTACGGGCCGGCGGTCACCTTCGACAACCTGGTCCTCGTCTACGACACCACGAAGGTCACGAGCAAGCCGGACAGCCTGGCCGAGCTCTGGAAGCCCGAGTACAGGGGCAAGGTCGGCGTCTCCGGCATGCCGAACATCCAGGGCATCGCGTTCACGGTGATGACCGCGAAGATGATCGGGGAGGACTGGACGAAGTCGATCGACCGGACGGTGAAGAAGCTCGCCGAGCTGGCGCCCTCGGTCCAGACGTTCGACCCGTCGCCCGACGGCTACACGCTCGTCCTCAACGGCACGCTCGAGTGGGCGACCGGCTGGAACGCGCGCGCGCAGTTCTTCCGCAACGAGTCGAAGGGCAAGCTCGGCGTCCTGCTGCCGAAGGAAGGCAGCGTCATGCAGATCAACACGATCAACCTCGTGAAGGGCGCGAAGAACCGGGCGGCGGCGCTGGCGTTCATCGACTACGCGCTCTCGGCCGAGGCGCAGAAGGCCTTCACCGAGGCGATGTACTACGCGCCGGCCAACCGGACGGCGAAGATCAGCGAGGAGGCGCTCGGCCGGACCGCCACGGCCAGGATCGACGAGATGCTGCCGCTCGACTGGGGGTGGGTGGCGAAGATCCGCGACCAGTGGAACACCCGCTGGCGGCGCGAGGTCATCGCGGCCGGCCGCTGACGACGGCATGGAGCACGCACACATCGCGCTGCGCTCGCTCTCCCGCGACTACGGCACCGGCAGGCCGGCGGTCGACGCCCTCGACCTCGACATCGAGCGGGGCGAGTTCGTGGGGCTCCTCGGCCCCTCGGGGTGCGGCAAGACCACCACGCTGCGGATGATCGCCGGCCTCGTCCAGCCGACGCGCGGCGCGGTCTTCCTCGGCGGCCGGGAGATCACCCGCGAGCCGGCCTGGCGGCGCAACCTCGGCCTCGTGTTCCAGAGCTACGCGCTCTTCCCCCACATGACCGTGGCCGCGAACGTCGCCTTCGGGCTCAGGCTCCGGAAGGTCCCGCGCGCCGAGGTCGAGCGGCGGGTGGCCGAGGCGCTGAGGCTCGTGCGCCTCGAGGGCTACGGCGACCGGCGGCCGCGCGAGCTGTCGGGCGGCCAGCAGCAGCGCGTCGCCATCGCCCGCGCCCTGGTGATCGAGCCGGACGTGCTCCTCCTCGACGAGCCGCTCTCGAACCTCGACGCGCGGCTCCGCGACGAGATGCGGGTCGAGATCCGGGAGATCCAGCAGAAGGTTGGCATCACCACGATCTTCGTGACCCACGACCAGCAGGAGGCGCTGACCCTCTGCGACCGGATCGCCGTCATGCGCGACGGTCGTCTCGAGCAGGCCGGCACGCCGGCCGAGGTCTACGACCGGCCGGCCACCGCCTTCGTCGCCGGCTTCGTCGGGCGGATCAACGCGATCGGCTGCGAGGTGGAGGAGCGCGCCGGCGCGCGCCGGCTCGTCGCGGCCGGCCGCCCGATCCCGGCCCCGGCCGCCCTTCCGGCCGGCCGCTCCATGTCGGCCATGGTGCGGCCGCACGTCGTCGAGCTGCGCGCGGCGCTCTCGGACGGGGAGCCGGGCCTCGTCGGCACCGTGAAGCGGCGCACCTTCGTCGGCAACCTGATCGAGGTCGAGGTCGACTGTGGGCCGGAGGCGAGAATGCTCGTCGAGGTCAGGCCGGGCTCCGATCAGGACCGCCTGGCCGCGCCCGGCGCCGGGGTCGGGCTCGTCTGGCCCGCCGATCGGACGATCGTCTTCCCGACATGACGCCCTACGTCCTGGTCGTGCCGGCCCTCGTCGCGCTCGCCGTCTCGTTCCTCGTGCCGATGGCCTGGCTGGTCCGGATGTCGCTCAACCGCTCCGACTACGGCGCCATCGTCGAGGCGGTGAGCCTCGAGACCTACGTGAGCGTGCTGACCGATCCGTTCTACCTGGAGTTGCTCGGCCACACGCTCCGGCTCTCGCTGACGACCGCGCTCGGCGCCCTGCTCCTCGCCTACCCGGTCGCGCTCTTCCTGTACCGCTGGCGGTCGCCGTGGCGGACCCCGCTCGCCATCCTGGTCGCGTCGCCGCTCATGGTCTCGGCGGTGCTGCGCGCCTACGGCTGGATGGTCGTGCTCGGCGACGGCGGGTGGGTGAACTCCATGCTCATGGCCGCCGGGCTCGTGGCCGAGCCGATCCGCATGGTGAACAACCTGACCGGCGTCACGATCGGGCTCACCGAGAGTATCATGCCCTACGTGTTCCTCACGGTGCTCGCCGGGCTCGGGCGGATCGACGAGGCGTTCGAGGAGGCGGCCATGTCGCTCGGCGCGCCGCCGCACCTGGTCTTCCTCAAGGTGACGCTCCCCTTGAGCCTCCCGGCGGTCGTCCTCGGGGGGACGATCGGGTTCGTGCTGTCGATCTCCTCGTTCATCACGCCGTCCTTGCTCGGCGGCGGCCGCGTCTTCCTGCTCGCGACCGAGATCTACGACCTCGCCCTGGTCAACCTCGACTGGCCGAAGGCCGCCGCCCTCTCGTTCGTGATGCTCCTGCTCTTCGCGGCCGCGCTCGCCCTGGTGACGCGGCTCCTCAGGCGGGTGAGCTGACCCGTGGTCCTCCTCGGTCGCGCGTACGTCGCCGGCGTCTACGCCTTCGTCTTCCTGCCGCTCGTGCTCGTGCTCCTGATCTCCTTCTCGGGCGACAGCTACCTCAACTTCCCGCCCGGCTCGTGGAGCCTGCGCTGGTACGAGACCCTCCTCGACAACCGGGCGTTCATCGCCGCGGCACAGCGCAGCTTCCTCATCGCCCTCGTGGTCACGGCCGCGAGCCTCGCCCTCGGCATCCCGGCGGCCTACGCGATCGCCCGGATGGAGTTCCGGGGACGCGGCCTCGTCCAGACGCTGCTCTTCGCGCCGCTCCTCCTGCCGACGCTCGTGCTCGCGCTGGCGATGCTGCTCGTCTTCTATCCGCTCGGGCTCGCCGCGACCTATCCCGGTCTCGTCCTGGCCCACCTCGCGATCTGCCTGCCGTTCGCGGTGCGGGTGCTCACCACGTCGCTCTCGGTCATGCCGCCGGACCTCGAGGACGCCGCCGCGACGCTCGGCGCGCGGCCGCTCGAGGCCTTCCGGTACGTGACGCTGCCGCTGCTCCGCCCGGGCATCGTCGCCGCGGGAGCGCTCTCGGCAACGCTCTCCTTCGACGAGATCGTGATCTCGCTCTTCATCGTCGGCCCGCGGCTCTCGACCCTGCCGGTCGAGATCTACCGGTACGTCGACGAGCGGACCGACCCGCTGATCGCCGCGGTCGCGGTCGTCCTCATCACCGTCACGCTCCTGACCGTCATGCTCGTCGAGCGGACGGTCGGCTTCATGCGCGCCTTCGGGCGCTGACCAGCGAGGAGTCATGACCATGAAGGTCTCGCTCATCCAGATGAACACGCGGAGCGACCGCGCCGAGAACCTGGCGCAGGCGAAGGCGCTCATGGAGGCGGCGATCGCCGCGGACCGACCGGACCTCCTCGTGCTGCCGGAGCACTTCGAGTACGCCGGCGGGACGACCGCCGAGAAGGTCGCGGCGGCAGACCGGGTGCCGGGGGGCGCGGCCTACGAGATGGCCCAGGGGGTGGCGAAGGCCAACCGGGTCTGGGTGCACGCCGGCAGCCTCCTCGAGCGGATCGAGGGGGACTCGCGCATCTACAACACGACCGTCGTGTTCGACCGGAGCGGGAGGGAGGTCGCCCGCTACCGGAAGATCCACCTCTTCGACGTGACCGCGCCCGACGGCACGCCGTACAACGAGTCGGCCACGATCAGGCCGGGCGAGGACATCGTCCTCTACGACCTCGAGGGGCTCACCGTCGGCTGCGCCATCTGTTACGACCTCCGCTTCGGCGAGCTGTTCATCACGCTCGGCAAGCGGGGGGCCGACGTCATCGTCCTGCCCGCCGCCTTCACGCTGCAGACCGGCAAGGACCACTGGGAGGTCCTCTGCCGCGCCCGCGCCATCGAGACGCAGACCTACTTCCTCGCCGCCGCCCAGTGGGGGAGCTTCACGGGGCCGAAGGGCGACACGCGCCACACGTACGGCCACTCGATGGTGGTGGACCCCTGGGGGCACGTGGTCGCCCGCGCGTCGGACGGCGTCGGCCACGTCACCGCGGCGATCGACCCGGCGCAGCTCGCCCGCGTGCGCGGCCTCATCCCCATGAACGCGCACCGCCGGCTCGGCGTGAGCCGCTAGGGGGGCCGCGGTGTACACGATCGAGCCGATGCCGGAGCCGGTTCCCGCGGAGGACCTCGCGCTGCTCGCCAGGGTCGAGACGGCGACGGTCGGCCACTGGCGGCACATCGGCTTCATGCACCGCGCCATCCAGCCGCTCCTCAGGGGCAAGCGAGTCGTCGGCACGGCCGTGACCGTGGCGATCCCGGGGCCCGACTCCACCCTGCTCCACCACGCGCTCGGGCTCCTCCGGCCGGGGGACGTCGTGGTCGTCGACCGGCTCGGCGACGACCGCCACGCCTGCTGGGGCGGCGGGGTGACGATCGCGGCGAAGACCGCGGGCGCGGTGGGCGCCGTCGTGGACGGCCCCTGCACCGACCTCGCGGAGATCGAGCAGTCCGACTTCCCGGTCTGGTGCCGGGGCCTCTCGCCGATCACCACGCGCCTCTACGACCTCGGCGGCGCGCTCAACATCCCGGTCGCCTGCGGCGGCGCCGTGGTGCGGCCGGGCGACGCGATCCTGGCCGACGAGAGCGGCGTGCTCGTCCTCCCCCGCGGCGAGGTCCGCGCCGTCGCCGAGCAGGCGATCGCGCGGCAGGAGCGGGGAGCGGCGCGGGAGGCCGAGGTGCGGGCCGGCGCGAAGCTGGGCGAGCTCTCCGGCGCGACGGCGAAGGTGCTTGCCGCGCTCGAGGCCGCCCGGAAGCGCTGACGAGGAGCGCGACCCCCCGTTCCTCGCCGCCGTCGCCATCAGCTTCGGACCCCCGCGGAGTACACGGTGCTGCCGGGACCGAGCGGATGCGGGAAGTCGACGCTCCGGCGCTGCCTCGCCGGGCTCGAGACCCCGGACGCCGGCCAGGTCCTCATCGACGGCGAGGTCGCAAAACGACCCGGCCCGGGGCGTGTTCCTCCCGCCCGAGCGGCGGGTGCTCCTCCTCGACGAGCCGCTCTCGAACCTCGACGCGGTGCTCCGCGTCAAGACCCGGGTGCAGCTCCGCGACCTGCAACGCCGGCTCGGCATCACCATGATCTACGTCGCGCACGACCGGGAAGAGGCCATGGCGCTAACGTGGTCGACCTCACCTGCCTGGGCGACTCCTGCGACATCGAGGTGGAGTCCTCCGGCATCCACCTGCGAGTCGGCGCGGGCTCGGGCACTCGCGTGGACGTCGGGGACCGGGTCCGGGTCGAGTGCCGCCCGAGCGCTGCCGCCTGCTGGCCGGCGACGCCGCCGCCGGCGGCCCGTCCGTCGGGCAGCCGCTCCACGCCTGACTCTGAAGGAGGCCAACGGATGAAAGAAATCGTCGCCCTCGCCCCGACCGGCATGCTCGGCTCGGGGTACCTGCCGGAGTCCTTCCGCCTGGCCATGGAGCGGAAGCCTCACTTCATCGGGCAGGACTCGGGCACCATGGACAGCGGCCCCAACAAGCTCGGCACGGGCACGCCGCTCTTCTCGCGCGCCGCGTACAAGCGGGACATCGAGATCATGCTGCGCGGGGCCCGCCGTGCCGGCATCCCGCTCCTGATCGGCTCGTGCGGCGGCTCCGGCTCCGACATCGGCCTCGCCTTCGTGCGCGACATCGTCGAGGAGGTGGCGCGGGAGCACAGGCTCCACTTCAAGATGGCGCTGATCCACGCCGAGCAGCAGAAGGGCTACCTCACCGAGAAGTTCCGCGCGGGGCGCATCAAGCCGCTCTGGCCCGAGCGGCCGTTCACCCAGGCAATGATCGACCGGGCCGAGCACATCGTCGGCATGATGGGCGCCGAGCCCTTCATGGCCGCGCTCGACCGGGGCGCCGAGGTCGTGCTCGCCGGCCGCTCCAGCGACACCTCGATGTTCGCCGCGTACTTCTTGCGGGAGGGCATCGATCCGGGCATCGCCTGGCACACCGCGAAGATCCTCGAGTGCGGCGCCGCCGCGGTCGTCCAGCGCCGCAATCCCGACTGCATGCTCGGCTTCGTCCGCGAGGACCACTTCATCATCGAGCCGTCGAATCCCGAGTTGCGCTGCTCGCCGCAGAGCGTGGCGTCGCACACGCTCTACGAGAACGGCGACCCGTTCCACCTCGTCGAGCCGGCCGGCACGCTCGACACCGAGTTCACAACGTACGAGGCGGTGAACGACCGCGCCGTCAAGGTGTCCGGCTCGCGCTTCGTGCCGGCGAAGCCGTACACCGTCAAGCTCGAGGCCTCGGAGAAGGTGGGCTACCAGAGCGTCCTGATCGGCGGCGTCCGCGATCCCTTCATCCTGCGCCAGCTCGACACCTGGCTCTCGACGCTCAAGGAGCGGGTCGCGGAGCGGATCCACAACGTGTACGCGGGCGAGGTGCGTCCGGAGGACTACACGTTCAACGTGATCGTGTACGGGCGGGACGGCGTCATGGGCCCGCTCGAGCCGAACAGGACGGTCGGACACGAGGTGGGCCTCGTCTTCGAGGTGACGGCGCAGACCCAGCAGCGGGCGACCGACATCTGCAAGAGCGTCAGCCACCTCGCGGCGCACCATCCCGTCAAGGAATGGAGCGGCCTCATCACGGGCGTCGCGTTTCCCTACGCCCTCGCGCCGCTCGAGCGCGGCCTCGTCTGCCGGTTCACGATGAACCACGTCGTCGAGGTGGACGACCCGCTGGAGATGTTCCCGATCGAGTACGTGCAGGTCTAGGGGGAGGACATGGCGACGACGCTCAAGGACGTGACGCGGCTCATCCGCAGCAAGAACGCTGGGGCCTTCCAGCTGACCTTCGACATCATGTTCGACGACGAGCAGACCTACAGGCGGGTCCGGGACGCCAACGTCATCACCAAGCCGCTCATCCGGTCCCTGTACGGGACGCCCGAGGAGGACATCCTGATCGTCAACTACGACGCGGCGCAGGCCATCAAGATCACCATCCCCCGCCCCGTCTCCTGCGGCGACCTGGGAGAGCGGGACATCTTCGGGGGGCAACAGTACGCGCCCCTCATGGACATCGAGATCTGAGGGGAGCGCGCCCATGGCGGAGGCCATCAAGGGCGCGGGGGGGGACCGGCACCGTGGTGACGATCGACGAGGTGAAGGTCTCCCACTGCCTCTTCCCGCCGGCCGCTTGCGCGGCGGTGAGGCGGGCCGGCGCCGTGCACGTGGGCCCGGTCGACGGCACCGCCAACGGCCTGCTCCTCTCCGCGCCCCCTTCCCGGGTCGGCCCCGGCGGGCGGGTGACCGCCCCCTCGCTCGTCGAGGCAACGCCGGCGGGTCTCGCGCGGGCCGGCAGGTCGTCGAGCGTGTCGTCGGTACGGGTCGACACGGCTCGCCGATAGGAAGGAGGCGTCCGCGGGATCGGCGGTCGGTCCACGGGGGAGCGGCGCGCGGCCGGCCCGGCAGGCAGCCGGCCGTGAGGCGAGGCGCGCCCCGGTCTTTCGGCTTGACAAGGACTCGGCCCGCACCACAGTCTAGTATCAATCGTGCCCTCTCGATCCGGTCCGCATGGTGGCGTGTGACTGACCTCGTCCTGGTCCTCGCGATGAACGGGCTCGTGTGGGGCCTCATCGTCGCCCTGATCGCGCTCGGTCTCTCCATCATCTTCGGCCTGCTCGACTTCATCAACGTCGCCCACGGCGACTTCTTCATGGTCGGCACCGTCCTCGCCTGGACCATGATCGAGTACACGGACAACTACTGGCTCGCGTTCCTCGTCGTGCCGCTCGCGGGGCTCGTCCTCGGCGCGGCCACCGAGCGGGCGGTCCTCAGGCCGGTGCAGACCTCGGCGTCGTTGTCCATCGTCGCCGCCTTCGGGCTCTCGCTCATCCTGCAGGAGACCGTGCGCGCCACCTTCGGCGCCACGCCGAAGCGGATCCTCGATCCGATCGGGGCGACCGTCTCCGTCCTGAACGTCCAGTACCCGATCTACCGGCTCTTCGCGGCGGCCGTCTCCGTCGTCGCCCTCGTGGGCTTCTTCCTCTTCCTGCACCGGACGAAGTTCGGGACCTGGATGCGCGCGGTCCGCCAGGACCGGGAGACGGCCATCGCGATGGGCGTGCCGGCGAACCTCGTCTTCGCCGTCACCTTCGGGCTCGGCACGGCCATGGCGATGCTCGGCGGCGTCGTCGCGGCGCCGATCACGACGGTGGAGTTCCGGCTCGGGCTCGACGTCCTGCCGCTCTGCTTCATCGCGGTGATCATCGGCGGCCTCGGGAACCTCCCCGGGACGGCGGCGGCCGCGGTGCTCCTCGCCGTGCTCGAGGGGGTCATCACGAGCTTCAGCGAGCCGACGACGGCCCGGATCGCGTCGCTCGTCCTCATGAGCGTGGTCCTGCTCCTGCGGCCGCAGGGGATCTTCGCGAGGAGCCGCGCGTGAACGCCGCGGCGGCCTTCCGGCCGTCCGGCGGCGCCGGCCCCGGCGTGGTGCCTCCGGCCTTCTTCGTGCTCTTGGCCGGCGGCGTCGTCGTGCTGCCCTGGCTCGTCCCGGACTACCAGCGGGTCTTCGTCGCCGAGATCCTCGTCTGGGGCCTCTTCGCGATGTCGTTCGGCATGGTGTACGGCTACGGCGGGATGCTCTCGTTCGCCCAGGCCGTCTTCTTCGGGGCGGGCTGCTACGGCTTCAACGTCGGGACCTACGCCCTGAGCCTCAACACCTGGGGCGCCATCGTCTCCGCCATCCTCGCCGCCGTCCTCCTCGCCGTGCCGATCGGGTTCGTGGCGACGCGCGTGCGCCATCACCACTTCCTCATCGTGACCGTGATCGTGTCGGTGCTCGTCACGGCCGTGCTCTCGTCCGGCCACTGGCGCTGGGTCGCCGGCCCCTACGTGACCCGCTCGCTCGACTTCGTCCCGGAGGTGCCGCTCGGCCCCGTCCGGCTCAGCTTCGGCAACGAGCTGGTCGCCTACTACTTCACGGTGACGCTCGTCGCCGCCGCCTTCGCGCTGGCAACGCTCCTGGTCGAGTCGCCGTTCGGCCGCGCGCTCGTCGCGGTGCGCGAGAACGAGGTCCGGGCGCAGCTCGTCGGGCTCGACGTGAACCGGCTCCGGTGGATGATGTTCGTGGCGGCGGCCGGCGTCGCGGGACTGTCGGGGTCCCTCTACGCGCTCCTCGCGCGCTACACGAACCTCGAGTTCTTCGAGTGGACCTACTCCGGCCGCGCGATCGTCATGGCGATCCTCGGCGGGACCGGCTCGCTCGTCGGACCCTTCGTCGGGACCGCCTTCTACATGCTCCTCGGCGAGTACCTCTCCCGCTACCTCGAGCAGTTCGTCGTGCTGGTCGGCGTGCTGCTCCTCGTCGTGATCCGATTCGCCCCGGAGGGGCTCTTCGGCCTCGTCCTGCGGGGGCTCGCGGTGGCGCGGAAGCCGTGAGGGCCGCGGCCGGCGCGCGGCGCCTCGACGCGTTCGCCTGGGCCGGGATCGTGGCCGCGGCCGGCCTCGTCGCCGCGCCATGGGTCCTCCCGCTCGTCGTGGAGGACTTCTGGGTCAACGTCCTCGCCGAGATCATGATCTGGAGTCTCTTCGCGGCCAGCGTGAACCTGCTCCTCGGCTACACGGGGCTCCTCTCCTTCGGCCAGGCGCTCTACTTCGGCGTGGGCGCCTACGGGCTCGCGCTGGGCATCGACATGCTCGGCCTCTCGTTCTGGCCGTCGTTCCTCCTCGGGGCGGTCCTGGCGACGGCGATGGCGGCGATCGCGGGGGTCTTCGCCGTCCGCCTGACCTGGCACTACTTCGCCATCATCACGGTCGTCTTCTCGCTGATCTTCTACTTCCTCGCGGTGGGGTGGAAGGACCTCACGGGCGGCGACGACGGCCTCCCGTTCTCGCCGCCGCCGGTGCTGGAGCTGGGCGGGACGGAGCTGAGCCTCTTCGACCCGACGTTCCAGTACTACTTCATCCTCGTCGTGGTGGGGCTCTGCTTCCTCCTGATGCGGGCCGTGCTCGCGAGCCCGCTCGGGCATGCATTCGTCGCCGTGCGCGAGAACGCCTCCCGGGCGAGCCTGATCGGCCTCAGCCCCTACCGGATCCGCTACGCCTCCTTCGTGCTCTCCGGCTTCTTCGCGGGGGTGGCGGGGGTCCTCTTCGCGCTCTTCGCTCGGTACGTCTCGGCGCAGTACCTCTTCTGGACCGTCTCGGGGGAGGGCGTGGTCTGGACCATCGTCGGCGGCGCCGGGACGCTCTTCGGGCCGGCGATCGGTGCGGCGCTGCTGATCGTCCTGCGCGAGGAGCTGTCGGTCTACTGGGAGCACTACCTCCTCCTCGTCGGCGTCATCGTGATCGTGTTCGTCGCCTTCGCGCCCGAGGGCGTCATGGGCCTCCTCATGAAGCGGTCGAAGCGATGACGACGCCGATCCTCGAGATCAAGGGGCTCACCAGGCGGTTCGGCGGACTCGTCGCGGTCGACCGGGTCGACTTCACGCTGCCGGGCGGCGAGCTGCACGCGATCATCGGTCCCAACGGGGCCGGCAAGACGACGCTCTTCAACCTGATCTCCGGCTTCCTCCGGGCCGACGCAGGACGGGTGATCTTCCGGGGTCAGGACATCCTCGGCAGGCCGCCGCACGAGATCAGCCGGGCCGGCATCGCCCGCACGCTCCAGGTGAAGAGCGTCTTCGGCGGCCTCACCGTCTTCGACAACGTCTGGATCGCGGCCGAGGCGCAGAAGCCCTACCTGCACCCGCTCCGCCCGATGCGGCGGTCGACCGACACCGCAAAGTGGGTCGAGGCGCTGCTCGAGGACATGGGCCTCACGCCGTACGCGCACGAGCTCGCCGGCAACCTCTCCTACGGGGACGTGGCGCTCCTCGAGATCGCCATCGCGCTCGCCATGAAGCCGAGGCTCCTGCTGCTCGACGAGCCGGTCTCGGGGATGAGCCCGAGCGAGACGAAGCGGACGGCGGCCAAGATCCGGGAGCTGTCGCGGAGCGTGGACATCATCCTGGTCGAGCACGACATGGAGGTCGTCTTCGAGATTGCCGACGTCATCACCGTCATGAACCAGGGCGCCGTCCTCTGCCAGGGGCCGCCCGAGGCGATCGCGAGGGACCCGCGCGTCCAGGAGGCGTATCTGGGCGCCGCCGAGGACGACGCCGACGCGGCCGGAGGGACCCGTGCTCCGGCTTGAAGGCGTCCACGCGCACT
>DASVDK010000225.1:0-13578 GCA_036381125.1 Thermodesulfobacteriota bacterium
CAGCCGGCCGGAACGACCGTGGTGGCCCGGCAGGCGGCGCCCGCCGCCGCGCTCGCGGCGGCGCTGGCGGCGGTGGCGGCTCGCGGCCGTCGCGGCCGGCGCCTCCTCGTGGCGGCGGTTGCCGGGCTCGCCCTGTCGTGCGGCGGCGGGGACGGCGGCGGCCCGGCCGGCGGAGGCGGCGGAGGGGTTGCCGAGGCCTGCCCGCCAGCCGAAGGGGCCGACGCGCTGTCCGCGTCGGAGCGCCTCGCGGGGGCGACCGCGACCTTCGCCGTCCGCCCCCTCGAACGGGGCGACGTCATCGCCGTCGACGCGGCCGGGCGCCCGACCGTCCCCACCCTCTCCGGCACGGTGACCGGCCGGCGCGTCACGGTTGCCCGACCCCGAGCGGCCGTGCAGTCGCGATCCCTGCGGTAGACTCTGCGGACCCGGCAGGACGTTGGGAGGTGTATCCGATGGCGACACGGCTGACGGGCGAGGCGGCGGCACGCGCGGTGGCGGCGCTGCCCGGCTGGAGCCTGGACGGCGAGACGATCCGCAAGACGTTCACGTTCGCCGACTTCCAGGCGGCGATCGCGTTCGTGGTGGCGGTGGCGTTCAAGGCCGAGGCGGCCGGCCATCACCCGGACATCGACATCCGCTGGAACCGCGTCACGCTGGCCCTCACCACGCACGACGCCGGCGGGCTGACGGACAGGGACGTGGGGCTCGCGAGCACCGTCGAGTCCCTGGGCCGGCGGCCGTGAGGGCGGCTCGCCGCCGCCTCGCGCTCGCCGCCACGCTGGGGCTGGCCATCGTCGCGTCGGCAGGCCCCGCGCAGGCCGGCGCGATCGTCGACCCGTCCGACACGCTCGGCGCGACTCGGGTCCGGCTCGACGGCACCGGCGTGGGCGTCTTCTCGCGCGAGATCCGCCTCGAGGGGCCGGACCGCATCGCCGACACGTCGGAGCGGACGTTCGGCATCGGCGGCGCCTTCGGCCTCCTCGACGGCCTCGACGGCTTCCTCACCGTCGGCGCGACCCGCCTCACGCTCGACGAGGACGACGCCCTGCCGAGCGGCGACTTCGACGGCGACGTCGGCTTCGCGTTCGGCGGCGGCCTGCGCTACCGGTTCGTCGACGAGCGGTACTTCAAGGTGGGCTCGAGCGTGTCGATCGGCCGCCACGAGTCGGCCAAGGGCGACGTGGAGGCCACCTGGATCGACGGCGAGTTCCTCCTGGGCGCCAGCCTGCACGCGTTCCGCGACGTCGTCCCGTTCGCCGGCCTGTCGATCGGCATCATCCGCGGCCAGTTCGACGGCCCCTTCGGCCGCATCGACTTCCGGCAGGAGAACGTCGTGGGCGCCATGGCCGGCCTCCGCTACGCCGCCACCTCGCAGGTGGAGGCGACGCTCGCCGGCCGGCTCTTCGATCGCGAGGAAGTGTCCTTCGCCCTCTCGTTCGGCTTCTGAGCCCTAGTCCGGGCGCGACGCCCCCTCGGTGGCCAGGTCGGCGGGCGGAGCCGAGGCGCGGGCCCGCCGGGCCTCGCGGATGGCGGCCGCACGCTCGACGTGGCGGCCGTTCCACGCGATCTGCTCGTCGATCACCGCCCGGGCCGCGAGCAGCAGCTCCGTCGACGCGCGGCCGAGATGCGACACGGTGTCGGGCGGCAGGAACGAGAGACCGGTGTCCACGGCCTCGTTGACGACCCGCCGCACCGCCGAGATCCACGACATAGCGCCTCCTTCACCGGCCCGTTGCGACGGGCCTCCACGTCGCGACCTTGCCGCCCGGCGGGACGACGGCCTCGACGATCACCAGCGCCCGCTCGTCGAGCCCGCCGTGGTCGTCGGGCCGGTAGCGGTAGACGCCGGTCACGCCCCGGTAGTCGGGCATCGCCTCGAGCGCGTCGCGCACGTCGAGGCGGCGCCGCGCCGCCGGCTCGTCGCCGCCCCAGCCCGACGAGGCCTGCTCGATGGCCGCCGCCGCGAGACCGAGCGCATCGTACCCGTACCCTGGAAAGGGGCTCGACCCGGGGCCACCCGCGGCGCGCACCTCCCGGACGAACGCGACGAGTCTCGAGCGATCGGGGTCGGCCTCGGGGAGCGCCTCGGCCACCATCACGCGCGGCACCGCGGTCCGCACCCCCGCGGCCGCTGCGCCGGCGAGCGGGAGGAACGCGGAGGCGAGCGCGGCGTGACTCTGGTAGTGCGGCAGACCCGGCGCGAGGTCGAGGAGCGGCTGCGCGATGGCGCCGGCGAGCGGCGGGATCGCCCAGACCACGACGGCCTGGGGCTTCGCGTCGAGCACCGCGGCCACGATCGCCGCGAGGTCGCCCGTCTCGTCGGCGACGACCTCGCGATGCGCGAGCGCGAGCCCGCGACGCCGCGCGGCGGCCTCGAAGGCGGCCCGGCCGGCGGCGCCGATCGGGCTCGCGGCTTCGAGGAACCCGACGCGCAGGAGCCCTCGCCGGGCGAGGTCGCCCGCCAGCACGTCGGCGAGGCGGGCCGTCCCGGGAGGGGCCTGGAACACCCACCGGGGCGCCGCGCCCCCCTCCCCGCCCCGGCCCTCGGCCAGCGCGATCAGCGGCACCTCGGCCCGCTGCGCCGCAGCGGCCAGGGCGGAGGCGGGCCCACGCGTGCTGCCGCCGACGAGCACGAGCGCGCGCTCGTCCTCGATGGCGATGCGCGCGGCGCGCTCGGCGGCCCGGGTGCTGGTGGCGCTGTCGAAGACGACGAGTCTCAGCGGCCGGCCGCCGAGGCCGCCCCGCGCGGCGACCTCGCGCTCGGCCAGCGCGAGCCCGATCCGCTCGGCCGCGCCGAGCGCGGCGCCGGGGCCGGTGAGATCGAGGATCGCGGCGACCGTGACGGGCGCGGGCGTCTCGCCGGCGGCCGATCCCAGGCCTGCGAGCGCGAGCGCCGGCACGGCGAGCAGGCAGGCGCCGAGCGTCCGGAGCGCGAGGCGGCGCGGGCCACGCACGGGCGGCTACAGCGGCCAGGCGCTCATGCCGCCGCGGACGTTGGCCACGCGTGCGAAGCCCGCCCGGGCCACGAGGAACTGACAGGCCACGAGCGAGCGCATGCCGTGCTCGCAGACGACGAGCGTCGGCCGCGCGGCATCGAGTTCGCCGACACGGGCGGCAAGCTGGTCGAGGGGGATGAGGTACGCGCCGGGAGCGTGGCGGGCGCGGAACTCCTCGTCGGTCCGCACGTCGAGCAGGAACGGCGGCTCGGGCCCGGCGAGCCGCCGGCAGGCTTCCGCGACGCTCACCTCCTCGAACACTACCCGAGCCCTCCGCGCACCGTGAGGCTCACGCCGAGGAAGAGGACGATCGCGCCGAGCAGGAGGTTCACGCGTGCGAGCGCGAGGTAGCCGTCGAAGGCCTTGGTCTCGCCCGCCCCGAGGGCGCGGACGTGGAGCCACTGCTGCGCCGCCGTGACCGCCACGACGGCGCCGAAGAGCGCGACCTTCGCCGTGAGAGTCCACATGAAGCGCTGCATGCCGCCCCCGCTCTGGAGCATCGGCACCCAGGGCACCACGTTGTAGATGCCGGTCGCGAGCAGCACCACGAGGGCGATCCAGGCGACGCGCTGGTAGCGGCGGACCACCGCCACGCCCGAGGCGGGGGACCCCGCGCCGCGGGCGGCCCGGATCGCGACCATCGCGACCATGAGGCCGCCGTACCACACGGCGGCGGTCAGGACGTGGACGAATACGAGGACGAGGCGGGTATCCACGGCGGTCGATGGTATCAGCCGCGCCAGCCGGCGACAAGGCGCCGGCCGGCCCGCGAGGCGTCGGGTGCGGGCCGGCCGGACGGCGTGGCGCTACTTCGCGGCGGGGCTCGCGCTGCCCGAGGGCTGCATCGACTGCGAGCCGGACGGGGCGCCGCCGGTGCTCGGGGGCATCCGGCCACTCGGGGCCTTGCCGGCCCCCGACTGGCTGGCGGGACCCTGCTGGCCGCCCTGTGCCTTGACCTGCTGCTCCATGTGTTGCAGCTGGGACTGCATCTTCGGGCTTGCCATGATCCGGTGGTGCTCCCCGGCGTACTGGGCGAGCGTGTAGCCGCTACCCTGCAGCGCCTGGGACAGCTTCTGGCGCTCCTCCTGGGACAGCTCCGTGTTGAGGTCCTTCGCGTGCTCGACCTTCGCGTACACGTCCGGCGCCTTCTGCTCGACGACCATGTCGGCCCTGGCGTGCCGGCGAAGCTGCGCGTGCGACAGCCCGGCGCCTTGCGAGGACTTGCCGGTCTGGTGCTTCTTCTGCTGCTGGGAGGATTGGCCCGCCGCGGACGAGCCGCCCGTGGTCCCGGTGCTCGATCCGCCGCCGGGCGTCGTGGCGCTCTGCCCGGACTGCCCGGCGCCGCCCGAGGGCGGCTGGCTCGCCGTCTGGGCCGCGGCCGGGAGCGCGCCAGTCAGGAGCAGGGTCCCCGCCGCCACGATGGCGGTCCCCGTGCGACGCCTGCGCGAAACGGTGCTCATCTCTTCCGCCTCCTGAATGATCGGTACCGCGACGACACGTCGGGGTCGCGACATGCGGCCGCTCGGCGTGACTCCGCGGGGGGACCGGTACAGGAAGCGTGCCTGGCGGATGCCAGGGGGGGCTGGCGGCCGGTCAGGCGCCGCCGGCGCCGTCGTCGCCTTGCCTCAGCCTGGCCAGCGATTCGGCGACCCGAGCGGCCAGCGCCTCGAAGGGCGACGCCAGCTCCGGGTCGAGCGCCGCCGGGCGACCCTCGTCGCTCCCGGCCCGGATCGCCTCGACGAGCGGCAGCTCGGCGAGGAGCGGGAGGCCGTGCGCCTCGGCGGCGCGACGCGCGCCGCCCCGACCGAAGAGGTCGGCCTCGCGCCCGCAGCCGGCGCAGGTGTGATAGGCCATGTTCTCGACGAGCCCGAGGACCGGCACGCCGGCGTCCCGGAGCATCGTGTGGGCCCGGAGCGCGTCCTCGAGCGCGACGCGCTGGGGCGTCGCCACCAGGACGGCGCCGGAGAGCGGCGCCGCCTGTACCAGCGTGAGCGCGACGTCCCCGGTGCCGGGCGGCAGGTCGACCACGAGGACGTCGAGCGGCGCCCAGTCGGCCTGGAAGAGGAGCTGGTGGACGAGCTTCGTCAGGAGTGGCCCCCGCCAGACGAGGGCCGCGTCGGACGCGACGCCGAGGAGCCCCACCGAGAGCGTCTTGACGCCGTGCGCCACGAGCGGCGCGAGGCGGCCGCGCGCCATCTCGGCCTTCGCCCCCGCGGGGAGCCCGAGCATGGTGGGCACGTTGGGACCGTAGATGTCGGCGTCGAGGAGGCCGACCGGCGCGCCCCGTCGCGCGAGCGCCACGGCCAGGTTGACCGCCACGGTCGACTTGCCGACCCCACCCTTGCCGCTCGCCACGGCGACGACGTGCCGGACGCCGGGGATGGAGACCGGCGCGCGCCGCATCGGCCGCGCGGCCGGCTTGCCGTTGACGACGACCTCGACCTCGTCGACCCCCTCGAGGTGCTCGAGCGCCTTGTAGATCACCATGAGGAGCCTGGCCTCCTGCGCCTTGACGACCCCCTCGAAGAAGAGGTCCACGCGCAGGACCCGCCGGCCGTTCGCCTCGACCACCTCGGCGTCGCGCAGGGCGCCGAGCGCCACGAGGCTCTTGCCGAGGGGGGGTACGACCACGCGCTCGAGGCGCGTCCTGACCGCGTCGAGCATCGGGCGCCCCTAGCCGCCGATCGCGGACATGGTGCGCGACGGCGGCACGAAGCCGGGGCGGTTGATGAGGTGGCCCGCCCACTTGGTGGACACCGCCGCGCGGAGGAACGCCTCGAGCGCCTCGTCGCTCGCGCCCGTGCGCAGCAGGTCGCGCAGGTTGTGCTCGTCGGTCGCGAACAGGCAGGTCCGCAACTGGCCGTCCGCGGTGAGGCGCATCCGGTCGCAGGAGGCGCAGAACGGTTCGGTGACGGAGTTGATGACCCCCACCTTGCCCGCCCCGTCGACGAAGCGATAGTCGCGCGACGGGTCGCGAGGGTCGCACTCCGGGTCGACCTCGAGCGGGTAGACCCGCGCGATCCGCTCGAGGACCTCGTGTCCCGGCACGATCAGGTCGTTGCGCCAGAGGTAGCCGCCCTCGAGCGGCATGAACTCGATGAAGCGCACGACGTAGGGGCCGCGGCGCGCCATCTCGGCGAAGCGCACGATCTCGTCCTCGTTCTGCCCCCGCATGACGACCGCGTTGATCTTGATCGGCGCGACGCCGAGCCGCTCGAGCGCGCCGAGCCCCTCGAGGACGCGGTCGAGGGCGTCGCGGCGCGTCATCGCCTTGAACCGGGCCCGCTCGAGCGTGTCGAGCGAGACGTTGAACGACCTGAGGCCGGCCGCCACGAGGTCCTCGGCCTGCTCGGCGAGGAAGTACCCGTTGGTCGTGATGGAGAGGCCTTCGAGCCCGGGGATGGCGCGGAGCTGCCGCACCAGGTCGACCAGCCGCGCGCGCACGAGCGGCTCGCCGCCGGTCAGGCGCAGCTTCGTCACGCCGAGCCGCACCATGAGGCTGCAGACCCGGGTGATCTCCTCGAACGTGAGGATCTGCCCCTTCGGCAGCCAGGGGACCCCCTCGTCCGGCATGCAGTAGGTGCAGCGGAAGTTGCACCGATCGGTGACCGACACCCGCAGCTTGCGGACGGTCCGACCGAAGGTGTCGACGAGGGAGGCGGGCGTCGTCATGCTAGACGTCGAACGACTCGGCCGGCGCCTTCTTCTTCACCGTGAACGACTCCCCGCACCCGCAGGCGCCCGCGGCGTTCGGGTTGTCGAACTTGAACCCGCCGCTGCCGAGCATGCTCCCCTGCCAGTCGATCCGCGAGCCCTCGACGTACGGCCGGCTCTCGCGGTCGAGGAGCACCTTGACGCCGTTCGACTCGAAGAGGTCGTCGCCCGGCTGCGGCACCGGCGGCTCGAGACCCATCTGGTAGGAGAGCCCCGAGCAGCCGCCGCCGGCCACGCGCACCCGCACGGCCAGGTCGGGGTTGCCCTGCTTCGCCAGGATCTCGCGGAGCTTCGCGACCGCCCCCTCGGTGACGGTGATGGCAGGCTGTGTGTCGATCATGCGCCGCCTCCTTGAGGTCTCGCCTAGTAGTCGATCCCGACCTGGGCCAGGATCCCCTGCTGATAGGGGTGCTTCACCTCGCGCATCTCCGTGACCAGGTCGGCCCGCTCGACGACCGCGGGGTGCGCGGCCCGTCCGGTGAGGAGCAGGTGCACCTGGGGCGGCCGCGCGTCGAGGAGGTCGAGGACCCCCTCGACCGGGATGAGGTCGCCCTTCACGGCGTTGTTGATCTCGTCGAGGATCACGAGGTCGTACTCGCCGCCGGCGACCTTCTCCTTCGCGAAGGCGAGCGTCTCGGCCGCCGCCTTCCGGTGCTCCTCGAGCGGGAGCTTGTCGTCGACGATGCCGACGAAGCCCTTGCCGCCCGCCGTGATCTCGAAGGCCGGGGCGAGCGCCTTCACGCCGTCGAGTTCCCCGTAGTGCCACGAACCCTTGATGAACTGGATCATCAGCACCCGGAAGCCTCGCCCCACGGCGCGCACCGCCATGCCGAGCGCCGCCGTCGTCTTCCCCTTGCCGTCGCCCGTGTAGACCATGACGAGGCCACGGCGGCCCTTCTTCTTGTTGAGCCCCGGCCTGGCCCCCTTGTCGGTCTCGACGCTCATCGTCCCCTCGCGTCCCGTCGCTTCTCGATGGTGAGGATCACCTCGCCGGGCGCCTCGCCCGGCGCCTCCGCACCCCGGGGGTGCCCCAGCCGGTCGGCCCAGGCGCGCAGATCGCCTCGCACGCTGTCGGAGGCCGTCAGGACCTCGAGCCTCCCGCCCGGCGGGAGCGACCGGATCGCGCGCGCCGCGGCCATCACCGCCTGGTCGCAGAGCATGCGGCGGGCGTCGACGCGCGCCGCCTCGGCGACGGTCATGCCCCGGCCGGACGCGGGGCCCCGCCCGGGACCGGCCGGCCGGCGACGACCGGCAGCGGGATGCCGGCCGACGGCGGCCCCGCGACCTCCCCGACCGACACCGCGCCGAGCGCCTCGAGGAGCTGCTCCTGGATGCGCTGCCAGACGCCCCGCATGCGGCAGCGGTCGATGATCCCGCAGCAGTCGGCGGCCTCCGCCTCCCCCACGCAGCGCTGCAGGACGATCGGCCCGTCGAGCGCCTCGAGCACGTCCCGGAAGGTGATGCTCGACGCCGCCCGGCCGAGCGCGACGCCTCCCTCGGCTCCCCGCCGCGACACCAGGAGCCCCGCCCGCTGGAGCGGCTTCACGAGCTTCCTCAGGAACGGCACCGGGATGTCCTGCTCCCGCGCGATCGCCTCGATGGCGCAGAAGCGCCCCACCGGCTGGCTCGCCAGGTAGAGCATCGTCCGCAGCGCGTAGTCCTCGGCGTTCGTGATCCGCATCGGGCCTCGACAAAGGGGCAAATGTGACCCCGACAGTCTCCATTCAGGGTACAGCGCGCCCGCCGCCACGTCAATCGGACCGGCTCAGGCGGCGATCCCGTCGGGCGCCAGGACGTCCATGAACGCGCTCACCGAGAACACGGCTCGTCCCACGCCGGCCGGGCCGTAGCCGGGCGGCGGCTGGAGGCCGTGCTTGTCGATGGTCGCCCGGTAGGCCTCGAGGAGCCGGACGTGGTACTCCAGCGGCGCGCCGCCGGGGTTCTCCTGGCCGAGCGGCGTCGTCGGCTCCGGGCACCACGTGGTGAAGCGGGGGGTGATCCCCTTCGACATGAAGAAGTCGAGCCCCTCGGTCGTCGAGGCGATCGCCTCGTCCACCGTCGAGAACCCGTACGGTCTCGCCAGCTCGACGCCGGCGACGAAGTTGGGGATGACGTGGCGGGGGCCGAACAGCTCGGCCGCGTCGAGGATGCGGCGGATCCACTCGTCGCGACCGACGTGCCGGTCCTTGCCGGGGCAGAGCTGCTCGAAGAGCCGCCGGTCCCAGACCTCGTAGTTCGGGTGGTAGATCTGCGCGCCGGCGTCCTTGAAGCGCCGCGCCTCGTTCACCGGCAGCGCCTGCGCCACCACCTTGCCGATCCACCGGCCGGGGAACCGCGCCTCGATGGCCTCGACGTAGCGCGCGTAGAACGGCGCCTCGGCAAGGCCGTCGACCTGCGTGAGGACGCTCCCCCCCGTCACGGTGTAGGCGCGGCTCCGGTCGGGCGCGTCGAGCGGTTCGGTCTCGGCGATGATCGAGAGCGCCTCGAGAACCTCCTCGACCGACTTGACGCCGGTGTACGGCCGGCCGACCGCGAGTTGCTGCCGGTAGTTGTGGTTGATGTCGCAGAAGCGGCACTCGCTGTCGCGCCCGAAGTACTGGCAGAGGCGGAAGACGGTCAGGTAGACGAGGTAACCCCACTCGATGGTCGGCGCGATCTCGACGACCGACTTGCCGTTCGAGAGGTTGCGCCGGTAGTAGGCCGGCATCTCGTGGTAGTGGACGCCGGCGAGCGGCGTCCCCTCGAGCGTCAGCACCCGCCCGCCGTCGCCGTCCGTCGTCACCACGTAGGGCGAACGCGGGTTCAGCCGGACCGAGACGACGGTGCGGCGGAAGCCCCAGGGGCCCCCTTCGAGCGCGATCTCCTCGGGCGGCCGGTGCGCCGTCTCCTCGGGCATCTCCTGGAGCGTCGAGAGGTCGAAGGAGAAGATGAAGTAGGACTTCGGCTTCTGCGTCGCCTCGTCGCGGTAGGCGCTGCGATCGAAGCGGACGCCGGTCCTGAGGAGGTCGTCCTTGACGATCGCCTCCTTCGGCAGATGCGGGAACCGGGCGACGAGGGACTCGACGAGGGGGAGCCGGGGGCCGGTCTCCACGAGCGCGGTCGTCACGCGGGCTCGACCTCCACGCGAACGTCGTAGAAGATGGGGCCGCCCCCCATGTCGGCCGTCCGGTCGGCCGTGACCCAGTTGGCGTTGCGTCCGCCCGGGACGAGCTTGTTCCAGTGGATGGAGGGCGCCACGACCAGCCCGGGCCGGACGCGGTCGGTCACGACGGCCCGGGCGAGGAACCAGCCGCGCTCGTTGCGCACGCGCGCCATCGCGCCGTCGGCGAGGCCGCGGGCAGCCGCGTCGTCGGGGTGGATCTCGACCGTCGGGTCCCCGACCGCCCTGCGCAGCGACGGGATGGCCGAGAAGGAGGAGTTGAGGAAGTGGTGCGCCGGCGGCGTGAGGAGCGCGAGCGGCAGCTCCGGCGTCGGCGACGCCGCCTCGACCGGCGGGATGTAGGTCGGCACCGGGTCGAGGCCCTGCTTCGCGAGATCCGGGTTCACGAGTTGCGCCTTGCCCGACCGCGTCGGGAAGCCCCCCTCGCGGAAGGGGGCGTCGAGCCCGGGGCGCGCGAGCCGCTGCCAGCCCCGCTCCGCGAGCGTCTCGAGCGTGATCCCCTCGAAGGCCGGGTCGCCGCCCGCGAGGATGCCGGCCGCGATCGACCGGTCGTCGCAGAGGAGGTCGGGGTCGTCGAAGCCCATGGCGCGCGAGAGGCGGCGGAAGAGCTCCGTGTTCGAGACCGCCTCGCCCCGCGGCGGGATGGCCGGCTCGTTGAGGACCAGGTAGTAGTGCCCGTAGGCCCGGTGGATGTCGAACTGCTCGAGCTGCGTCGTGGCCGGCAGCAGGTAGTCGGCGTAGTCCGCCGTGTCCGTCCGGAACTGCTCGTGGACGACGGTGAAGAGGTCCTCCCGGGCGAGCCCCTCGTGGACGAGCGCGGCGTTGGGCGCCACGGCCGCGGGGTTCGAGCCATAGACGACCAGCGCCTTGATCGGCGGGTCGAAGCGACCGTCGCGGTTCGTCAGCGCCCGGCCGATCTCGATCATGTTGATCGTGCGGGTGCCGGGCCGGACCCAGTCGGTGCGGGCGAGCCTCGCGCGGTCGATGGGGAACGCGCCTGACGTGGAGAGGAGGAGCCCCCCACCCGAGTCGCGCCAGGAGCCGGAGACCGCCGGCAGGCACGAGATGGTGCGCACCGCCATGCCGCCGCCGGCGTGACGCTGGAGGCCGTAGTTGATGCGGATGAAGGCCGGCCGGGTGGCGGCGTAGGCGCGGGCGAGGGCGACGACCCGCTCGGCCGGGACGCCGCAGATGTCCGCCACGCGGGCCGGGTCGTACTCGCGCGCGCGCGCCTCGAGGTCGGCCGCGCCTTCCGTGTAGGCCGCCAGGTACTCGCGATCGGCCAGCCCCTCGGCGAAGAGCACGTGCATGAGGCCCAGGGCGAGCGCCGCGTCGGTGCCGGGCCTGATGGCGAGGTGCTCGTCGCAGTGCGCCGCCGTGCGGCTGCGCCAGGGGTCGATGGCCACCAGCCGCGCCCCCTTCTCGCGGGCGTCGAGGACGACCCGCCAGAGGTGGACGTTGGACGTGATGGTGTTGGTGCCCCAGAGGATGATCAGCTTCGCCCGGACGACCGCCTCCGGGTCGGTCCCCACGCTGGCGCCGATCGTGGCGCGGATCCCCTCCCCGCCCGCCGCCGAGCAGATGGTGCGGCCGAGGAGCGAGGCGCCGAGGCGGTGGAAGAAGCGCCGCGGCAGGCTCTCCTCCTGCACCAGGCCGAGCGTTCCCGAGTAGGAGTACGGGAGGATGGCCTGCGGGCCGTACGGCCCCTCGGCGATCGCGCGGAGCCTGGCCGCGATGTCGCGCAGCGCGTCGTCCCAGGAGACCCGCTCGAAGCGCCCCTCCCCCTTCTTGCCGACCCGGCGCATCGGGTGGAGCACCCGGTCGGGGCTGTAGACGCGCTCGAGGTAGCGCGAGACCTTCGTGCAGAGGAAGCCGCGGGTGAAGGGGTGCGTCGGGTCGCCCGCGATGGCGACGGCCCGGTCGCCCTCCACGGTGACGTGCATGGCGCACGTGTCCGGGCAGTCGTGCGGGCAGGCGGCGTGCACCAGACGGCGGCTGGTCGCCACGGCCAGGTCGACGGGCGGATCCGGGGCCGGCATGCGCCGCAGTGTACCGCAGGGCGCTCTCGTCGGCTCGGCCCCAAGCGGGCGGACGCCTTCGCCCGCTCCGACTCGACGCTGTCGAGCGCCCCGGCCCGTCGCAGCCGAGCTCGGGGAGTCACTTGACGGCGCTCCGGGAGCGCGTTACCAATCGCATACGGACTGTTTTAAAGCATCATTTTACGATGTGAAACGGGCCGCCTGGAGGGCGTTGTGAGTCGACCCCGTGACATACGCGGGATGATTCCCATCATCCCGACCCCCTTCCTCGAAGACGGGTCCATCGACCGTGATGGGCTCGCGGCGCTCTGCGAGTTCGCCGTCGCCAAACAGGTAGCGGCGCTGTGCTTGCCGGCCTTCGCCAGCGAGTTCTACAAGCTGTCCGAGCGCGAGCGACTCGAGGTCGTCCGGCTGGCGGTGAAGGCCGTCGACGGCCGCATCCCCGTCATCGGGCAGTCGAACCACGGCTCGGCCCGGGTCGCCGCGGAGCTCGCCAGAGCCAACCAGGACGCCGGCGCGTCGGTCATCTCGGTGGCGCTCCCCCGCGCGTTCGCCTACACGCCGGAGGACCACCTCGAGTTCGCCCGCACCGTGGGCCGGGCCGTCGAGGTGCCGCTGCTGGTGCAGGACTGGAACCCGGCCGGCCCGACGATCGATGCGGCGTTCTGCGCCCGTCTTCGCGAGGCGTGCCCCAACTTCCGGTACGTCAAGCTCGAAGAGCCGCAGATGGGCGCGAAGGTTCGAGCGATCCGGGCCGCGTGCGGCGACGAGGTCCGCGTGCTCGAGGGGTGGGGCGGCCTCTACGTGCTCGAGCTGATCCCCGCGGGGATCGGCGGGGTCATGCCGGGGCTCGCCGTGATCGATGTCCTGCAGCGGGTGTGGGACCTCGCGACCGCCGGGCGAGCCACCGAGGCCTACGAGGTCTTCGCCGGGGTCCACCCCTGGCTCGCGTTCACGCTTCGGAGCCTCGAATCTCACAACTACCTCGAGAAGGACCTGCTCGTCCGGCGTGGCGTGCTCCGGGCCTCGTGTGTACGGCAGCCGACGATCACGGTCGACGAGGAGAGCCGGGCGTATGCGAGCTTCCTGATGGACCGGGTGATGGAGCTGGTCGCGAAGCTGTAGGGAAGGGGCGAGGGGTAGCGTCTGAGATGGGATCCGGCATCGAAACCCGCCTCGCCTCGCGCCGTCGGCGCACCGGCGAGGCGACACGAAGGACGGTCTCCAAAGCGGACGGAGGTGCGGCCTCCGGTCCGGCCCTCGCCGCGCGGTCCGCGCGATCGGGCAAAGAGGAGTCGCCACGTCGGCCTCAAGTCAAGGCACTCGACAAGGCGCTCAGGATCCTCTCGTATCTGGGCTCCGTCGGTCGCGACTCCGGCGTCCATGAGGTCGCCCGCGGGGTGGGCCTGCATCCCAGCACCGCCTATCGGCTCCTGACCGTGCTGGCTCGCCATCAGTTCGTGCAGCCGGCACCCGAGCCGGGCCGGTACGGGCTCGGCCTCCGGCTCCTCGAGCTCGGCAACAGGGTCCTCGACTCCCTCGAGGTCCGCGCCAAGGCGAGGCCCATTCTCGAAGAGTTGATGGCGAAGACGCGCGAGACCGTCTTCCTCATGATGCTCGACGGTAACGCCGGGATCTATGTGGAGCGGATCGAGAGTCCGCAGCGCAT
>DASVDK010000226.1:0-2501 GCA_036381125.1 Thermodesulfobacteriota bacterium
CGGGGCGTGGACCACGCCGGTGACTCCGAGTCGGGCGGTGAGCTCTTCGTCGCGGCCGGTCGTCTGATCGAGCTCGCCGACGGTGGGCGGGAGCGCTGAGGTGCAGGCCGGAGGCGACACGGCGGCCGAGCTGCTGCCCGCGGAGGTCGCCGAGCGCGTCCTGGCGCGGGCGCTGGCCTCCGGCGGCGACTTCGCCGAGGTTTTCGCCGAACGGCGGGCCGGGCTCTCGATGGCCGTCGACGAGTCGAGGATCGAGTCCGTGCAGGCGGGCGCCGAGCAGGGGGCCGGGATCAGGGTCGTGGACGGGGGCACGACCTACTTCGCGCATGTCGACGGCCTCGAGCCGATCGACCTCGAGCGGGCCGCCGCGGAAGCGGCCTCCGCGCTGCGCGGCGGGCGCCGAGAGCCCCGCCCCCTGCGCGCCGGCGCAGCCGCGCCGCAGCCGATCGAGCAACGCCCCGAGGAGGTCCCGGCGGAGCGCAAGGCAGCGCTGCTGCGCGAGCTCGACGAGCGCGGCCGCGGCGCCGGAGACGCGATCGCGCAGGTCCTCGCCTCCTACTCCGAGGGCAGGCGCCAGGTGGCGATCGCCAACTCCGAGGGGGCGTTCAGCGGCGACGACCGCACCCGGGTGCGGATCGGAGTGCAGGCGGTGGCGCGCCGCGGCGAGCGGGTCGAGACGGGCGCCGAGACGCTCGGCGGCCATCGCGGCTTCGAGCTGCTCGAAGAGGACCCGGGGGAGATCGCCGAGAGCGCCGCCGCAAAGGCGCTGACCCTGCTCGACGCCGGGCCGGCGCCGACCGGCTCGATGCCGGTGGTGGTCGGAGGCGGCTTCGGCGGCGTCCTCTTCCACGAGATGACCGGACACGGCCTCGAGGCCGACCACGTCCAGAAGGGTGCGAGCGTCTATGCCGGCAAGCTCGGCGAGGAGATCGCCCGCCCCCTGCTCAGCGCCTACGACGACGGCTGCCTCCCCGGCGAGTGGGGGACCGACTCGATCGACGACGAGGGCATCCCGACCCAGAAGACGCTCGTGATCGAGGACGGGCGGCTCACCTCCTATCTCTACGACCGGCTCCGCGCCGAGCGGGACGGCGTAGAGTCGACCGGCAACGGCCGCCGCGAGAGCTTCCGCCACCTGCCGATCCCGCGGATGACCAACACCTACATCGCTCCCGGCGACGCCGAGCCCGAGGCGATGATCTCCGAGGTGCAGAGCGGCTTCTACGCCGTCTCCTTCGGCGGCGGGCAGGTGGACCCGGCGACCGGCGACTTCGTCTTCGGCGTCTCCGAGGGCTACCTGATCGAGGGCGGCCGGGTGACAAGGCCGTGCCGGGGCGCGACGCTGATCGGCAACTGCCTGCAGGCGCTGGCCGCGATCGACGCGGTCGGCAACGACTTCTGGATGAAGTCGGGGATCTGCGGCAAGGGAGGTCAGAGCGTCCCGGTGGGCACGGGACAGGGGCACGTCCGGATCGCCGCGATGACGGTCGGAGGGACGCAGACGTGAGCGACGGCCCAGCGGTCGCCGCCCGCGCGGTGGAGGAGGCCCTCGCGGCCGGCGGCGCCGACGCCGAGGCGTACTGGTCCGAGGAGGAGAGCCGTGAGGTGCGCGTGCACGGCGGCGAGGTCGAGAGCTTCACGGCGGCGACCGGCCGCGGCGTCGGCGTGCGCGCCTGGATCGACGGGCGGGTCGGCTACGGGTTCGGAACCGATCTCAGCGACAGTGGCATCGCCGAGATCGCCCGCCGCGCCGTCGGCGCGGCGCGGGTCGCCGACGAGGACGAGCACGCGGGGCCGCCGCGGCCAGCCGGGGCCGCCGCCGCGATGGAGGGGCTCAGCGACCCCTCGGTCGGCAGCTGGGGGGCGGCCGAGGCGGTCGAGCTGGCGCTTGCCGTCGAGCGGGCCGCGCTCGACTCCGACCGGCGCGTGGTGGAGGTCGAGCAGGCCGTCTACGTCGACAGCTCGGACCGGGTGGCCATAGCCGCCTCCACCGGCCTGGCCGGCGACTTCGAGGCGACCAGCTGTTACGCGTATCTGCAGGCGCTCGCCGAGGGCGGCGACGGGCGGGAGACCGGCCTCGGCTTCGGCCTGGCCCGCGGCCCGGCCGATCTCGACCCGGGGGCGATCGGCCGCGAGGGGGCGGAGCGGGCGACGGCGATGATCGGGGCCGGCAAGCCTGACTCCCGGTCCTGCCCCGTCGTGCTGGACCAGACGGTCGCGGCCTCCTTCACGTCCCTCCTCGGCCGCGCGCTCGGCGCCGACGCCGTCCAGCGGGGGCGCTCGCCCCTCGCCGACCGGCTCGGCGACGAGGTGGCCGACGAGGCGTTCGCCCTCAGCGACGACGGCCTCGACGTCGGAGGATTCGCCGCCGCCCCGATCGACGCCGAGGGGGTGCCGCAACGGCGCACGCCGCTGATCGAGGGCGGCCGCCTCCTCGCCTACCTCTACGACACCTACACGGCCCGCCGTGGCGGAGCCGTCTCGACCGGTAACGCCGGCCG
>DASVDK010000227.1:0-16839 GCA_036381125.1 Thermodesulfobacteriota bacterium
GCGTCATCTGACGGACTGCGGCCGGTCGAAGGAGGAGGACGCCATGCCGCGCGATGCCGCGCTGCCCGTCTGGCGCTCGATGCTGTACGTTCCCGTCAACGTCGATCGCTTCGTCGACAAGGCGCACACTCGAGGGGCCGACGCGATCCAGCTCGATCTCGAGGACAGCATCCCCCCCGCCGAGAAGGCATCCGCGCGCCGGCTCGTCCAGGAGGCGGCGGAGAAGGTCGCCCGCGGCGGCGCCGACGTGCTCGTCCGAATCAACCGGCCGTGGCGGGAGGCGCTCAAGGATCTCGAGGCCTCCGTCTCGCCCCGTGTCCAGGGGCTCGCCATTCCCAAGGTCGAGAGCGCGGATCACCTCAGGATGATCGCCGAGGTCGTCGGCGAGCTCGAGCGTGAGCGCGGGATGACCGTCGGCTCGACGAAGCTCGTCGCCATGATCGAGACCGCCGACGCGTTCCTCCGGATGGAGGCGATCGCAGCGGCCGACCCGCGCGTCGTCGGCCTCACGCTCGGCTCCGAGGACTTCGCGCTGTCGGTGGGGATGGAGCCCGAGGCCGACGGTCTCCTCTTCCCGAAGGTTCAGGTCGTCATCGCGGCCCGCGCCGCGGGGATTCTCCCCCTCGGCTTCGTCGGCACCGTCGCCGACTACCAGGACCTCGACCGCTTCCGCGAGGTCGTGCGCCGATCGCGCCGCCTCGGTTTCCTGGGCGCAAGCTGTATCCATCCGGGGCAGGTCCGGGTGCTCAACGAAGAGTACCGGCCGTCCCCCGACGAGGTGGCGCACGCCCGCCGCGTGGTCGCGGCCTACGAGAAGGCGGTCGCGGCCGGAATCGGCGCCTTCGAGGTGGACGGCAAGATGGTCGACATCCCGATCGTCGAGCGTGCCCGCGCCCTCCTGGACCGGGACGAGGCCATACGAGAGCGGGAGCGCCGTGCCGCGGCCGCCGGGTAGGCCGCGGCGCACCGACCAGCCGGCCGGGGCGCCGGCCGGCCGCGCGTACGGGCGTGTGATCGACGCGCTCGCCCTCCTCGCCTCGAGCCAGGGCGGCCTCACCGGATCGGACGTGAGCCGTCGGCTCGGTCTGCCGAAGAGCACGGTCTTCCTGCTCCTCGACCACCTGCGCGACCGTGGCGTCGTGGTGCTCGACCCGGAGACCCGCCGGTTCTCGGTCGGCCCGGCGCTGGTCGGCCTCGCGTGGCGGATCATCGGCGTGCTCGACCTCGTCCGGATGGTGCGGCCGCACCTCGAGATGCTGTCGCTCGAGATCGGCGAGGACGTGTACCTGGCGGTGCGCCACGGCACCGAGTTCGTCTACGTCGACAAGGTAGAGGGGGCGCTGTCGGTGCGGCTCAACACTCGCCTCGGCACGCCACGCCCGCTCCACTCGACCGCCCCTGGAAAGCTCTTCCTCGCGTTCGGGCCAGAGGGGCTCCTCGACCGCGTCGTCGCCGAGCGAGGACTTTTCCCCGTGACGACGACCACGATCACCGATCCGGTCCGGCTCGCAGAGGAGCTTGCGGGGATACGGGAGCGCGGCTACTCGTTCAGCGACGGCGAGAACGTGGAAGGGATCGCGGCGCTGGCCGCCCCGGTGCGGGACCACACCGGCCAGGTGGCCGCGGCCCTGAACGTGGCGACGCTGCGCGCCCGCGCGATCGAGCGACGGGATTTGTTGGCCGAGCGGCTCCTCGCGGCCTCGCGGCGGGTGAGCGAAGCGCTTGGAGCGCCGAAGGCCGCCCCGTCGGAGGCTCGGTGATCGAAGCTCTCCCGACTCACCGGTAGGGTGCCGAGGTAACCCACGTGCCGCTGCCCGCTTGCGTGCCCGACCTTGTCGCCGTCGGCGGCAGGATCACCTTTCCACCGCGGGCCCGGTGACAGTGGTGCCGCTTACCCTGATCGTCCAGCGATTCGACCGCCTTGCGCGCGCCTGCCCCCGAAACATCCTCCCCCTCTCCAGGTAAACTACCGGGGGTCTGAACTACCGGGGGTCAGGCCTTTCCATTTTCCATGGGGTCAGGTCTTTCCATTTTCCATGGGGTCAGGCCTCAACGTTTTCCGCGCCGAGCGCGCGGACCGGTCTTTCACAGGCAGGTCTTCCATCGCCGTCTCGAGCCGTGCGCCGGGGCAGGTCTGCGCCTGTCGAACCTGTCCAGGAGGTGCACATGGCTCGTCCACTTCGAGTCTCCTTCCCGGGGGCCGTTTACCACGTCACGGCTCGCGGCAACGAACGTCGCCCCATCGTCGCCGACGACGAGGACCGCCAGCGTTTCGTACGGACGCTGGCCGGCATGATCGAGGAGCACGAGGTCATCTGCCACGCATGGGTCCTGATGACCAATCACTATCACCTGGTCGTCGAGACCCCCCGTGCCAACGTCTCCCAGGCGATCCACTATCTCAACGGACAGTACAGTCAGGCCTACAACCGGCGCCACGAACGGGTCGGTCACCTGTTCCAGGGTCGGTTCTCCGGGATCCTTGTCGACAAGGAGAGCTATCTGCTCGAGGTCTGTCGCTACGTCGTGCTCAACCCGGTGCGAGCCGAGCTCGTCGACTCACCGGAGGATTGGCCGTGGAGCAGCTTCCGTGCGACGGCCGGACTCGCCCCATGCCCGCCGTGGCTGACGACCGACTGGCTTCTCGGTCATTTCGGCACGCGTCGTGCGACCGCGACCGAAGCCTATCAGCGCTTCGTCGCCGAGGGGTTGGCGCGGGACCGATCGCTCTGGTCCGAGATGCGCGGACGCGCCGTCCTCGGTAGCCAGGCCTTCGTGTCGGAGATCCGCGCGCGCGTGGCCGCGGTGGAGGATCCTGACCTGCTCTCGCCCGTTGCCGAGCCCTGGCCGGAGACGCCGAGCATGGACGAGGTCCTGGCCGGCGTTGCCGCGGCCTACCGGCTCCCGGTGGCCGAGCTGATGGAGCCGCGGACGCCGTACAGGGAGGCCCGCCGCGTCGCCATCTTCCTTGCACGCCGCGTCGCGCGTCGCGGCCTTGCCGAGGTGGCGGCACGCTTCGGTGCCGGGAAGGCAGCGGTGAGCAAGGTGGCTCGCGCCATCGGGAGCCGTGTACGGGTGGAGCCGGCTCTGCGAGGTCGCGTCGAGGCGAGCCTTGGAAAATGGAAAGACCTGACCCCATGGAAAATGGAAAGACCTGACCCCATGGAAAATGGAAAGACCTGACCCCGGGGAAGAGGAGGAATGGTGAAGGGTGACGACTGGCAACGGCCGCTGACGGTGCTGCCGCCGGGGCGGCGGATCGCGGTGACGGCGGGGCTCATGCTCGGCATGTTCCTCGGCGCGCTCGAGGCGACGGTCATGGGGACGGCGATGCCGACCGTGGTCGCGCAGCTCGGCGGGCTCGAGCACTACAGCTGGGTGTTCACCGCGTACATGCTGACCTCCACCGCCACGGTGCCGATCTGGGGCCGCCTGTCGGACCTCTACGGCCGGCGGACGACCTACGTGATCGGCGTCGGCCTGTTCCTCCTCGGGTCGATGCTCTGCGGCCTGTCGACGTCCATGTTCCTGCTGGTCCTCTTCCGCGCGGTGCAGGGGCTCGGCGCCGGGGCCATCGTGCCGATCGGGCTCACGATCATCGGGGAGATCTACACGCTCCGCGAGCGAGCCCGCATGCAGGCGGTCTTCAGCAGCGTCTGGGGGATCGGCTCCATCGTGGGGCCGCTGATCGGCGGCTTCCTGACCGACGCGCTCTCGTGGCGCTGGGTCTTCTTCGTGAACGTGCCGTTCGGTCTCGCGGCCGTCGCGGTGCTGCAGGCCACGTACGCCGACCGGCCGCGGAGCGGCCAGGTGCGCATCGACTGGCTCGGCGGCGCGCTCCTGCTGGCGGCCGTGTCGATCCTGCTCGCGGGCCTCTCGGGGCTCACCCTGCCCCGGTGGCCCTGGATCGTCGCCGGCGCGGTCCTGATCGGCCTCTTCGTCGCCGTCGAGCGGCAAGCCGGCGACCCCATGCTGCCGCTCGACGCCCTCGGCGACCGGGCGAGCGCGACCGCGTTCGGCACGGCGACCTTCGTCGGCATGGCCATCTTCGGCGCGATCGCCTTCATCCCGCTCTACGTCCGCGCGACCACCGGCGCGAGCGCCACGGAGGCCGGCGCCACCCTCACGCCGCTCATGCTCGGCTGGGTCGGCACGGCCATCCTGGCCGCGCGCCTCATGCTCAAGGTGGGCCACCGCCCGACGATCGTCACCGGCACGGGCCTCATGACGGTGGCGCTGGTCGTGCTCGCGCTGATGGGGCCCGAGACGGGCCGGCTCTGGCTCCTTGCCGACGTGACGCTCCTCGGCGCGGGCAGCGGTCTCTCGAACCTGACCCTCCTGCTCTTCGTCCAGGCCCAGGCCGCGCCCGAGCGCCTGGGGCTGGCGACCTCGCTGCAGCAGTTCGGCCGGAGCATCGGCGGCGCGGTCGGCACGGCCGTCATGGGCGCCATCTTCGCCGCGCGCCTCGGCGTCGAGGCGGGCGGCGGCGAGGGGGACCTCATTGGGGCCACCTGGGGCGGGCCGGCCATGGCCGAGCGCTTCGCGTCGGCCCTCGGCGGGGCGTTCCTCGCGGGCGCCGTCATGGCGGGAGTCGCCCTTCTGATCGCGCTCCGGCTGCCGCCGCTCGTCCGGTCCCGGCGCGTCGCCGAGACGGGCGGACCTGCCGCCCGCGAGCCGGAGGCGACCCGTGCCGAGCCGCCCGCCCCGGAACCGCACCCGATCGCGGGCGATCAGGACGCTGCCCGCACGCGGGATGCCGGGCGGGGACGCGAGGCCTCCGGTCGGTGAGCGGCCAACGCCACGCTTGACCTGCCGGCCGGCGGTCATGTAGCGTCATCGTGTCCATCCATCTGCAGGCGTCCGCGGCCTCGGGTGCGCGCGCATCGACCCGCGGCGCCGAAGGAGGCAGCCGTGATCCGTCGCACGGGCCGACTCCTGACCCGCCTCGTCCTCGTCCTCGCGCTCGCGGCGCACGCCCTTCCGGTACACCGCGCGGTCGCGGCCCCGGCGGCCGCGTCCCTCGGCACCGCGCGCGGCGTCAAGGTGGCGGAGCAGAGTTACGGAGGCACGCGCTGGCTGCCGCTCGGCGGCCGGTCGCTGCCGGTCCTCGCCGACACCCGGATCCGCACGGCGGCCGGCGGGGCCGTCGTCGACCTCGTGGACGGCACGCGAATCGGCGTGCTCCCCTTCAGCACCGCCGCCATCCGGTCCGCCGGCGATCGACTGGAGGTCACGCTCGAGCGAGGCCGGCTCACGTTCCGGTGGCCGGCGGAGTCCCGGGCGGTCATCCACACGCCGGCCGCCAGGCTCGCGCCGCGCCCGGGCGAGGCCGCTGCGGGCGAGGTGGCCGCCGGCGCGAGCACCGGCGTGAGGCTCGCGAGCGGCCGGATCGACGTCGTGGACCTCACTACCCGCGCCCCGGTCCTCGTCGCGTCGCGGCAGCCGATCGTCCTGCCGTCGGTTGCCGCCGGCGCTCGCGTCTTCGCGGCCGACGACGAGCCGCAGGCGGCGCGATCGGGGCGGCCGGTCTTCGGCCCGCAGGGCGACAGCGTCGGCTACCTGGAGGACACGCGGACGCTCGTGGTCCACCCCGGCTTCGCGTCGGACCTGACCGCCCCCTTCCCAGGCGAGATCGTGCGGCGCGCGATGGCCGCCATCCCGCCCGACCGGCAGCCCGGGGCGACGCCGCTCTTCGACGTCGACGGTGACGCCGTCGGCTACGTGTCCGGACCGGCCTTCTACCCGATGACGGCCCAGGCCGGCGGCGGCCCGGTCTTCCAGGAGACGATCCCCGAGGAGGGGTGGCCCTGGTACTACTACGCTGCCGCGCCCGTGGCTGCCGGCGGCATCGGCGTGGGGATTGCCGCGGCGGCCGGCGGCGGGGGCGGGGGCGGCGGCGGCGGCGACAGCCCCGCGAGCCCCGTCTCGCCGTAAGCCGCGCTGCGCCGGCGCCTCTCACCCATCATCGACCCGTCATCATGCGACGCGCCGGTCGGCCGGCGCGTCGGCCAGTCGCAGCGGGCGCGCCGGCCGCGCGGCGCGTCCGCCACCAGCCGGGCACGTGACACGTGTCTCACGCGTGAAACGGCCGTCGCATCTCGGGGTTTCGCGATGTGACGCCGATTTTGTTCTTGGCTCGCGACCCAATCTACGTTAGAAGGCGCGCCGACCTCGGGACCACGTGGACGGAGTGGATCGAACACTCGCCACGATCCAGGAAGGTGCGCATGAACCATCGTCGGAACCTCCTCTCGACCTTCTGGGTCGCCGCGCTCGTCGGCGCGCTCGTCATCCCTTCGCAGTCGCTTGCCGCCGTCGCGCTCGGCAGCGCACGCGGCGTCCGCACGGCCGCGCTCTCGCTCGACGGCCGAGGCGGCTGGCTGTCGCTTGCGAACCGCTCGCTCCCGGTCATGTCGGGCTCGCGCCTGCGCACCACGACCGGCGCGGTCGCCGTCGACCTCGCGGACGGCAGCCGCCTCGTCGTGATGCCGTTCAGCGCGGTGCGCGTCGACGCGGCGGCGGGCGCGGCGGCTCAGGTCGCCCGCGTCTCGCAGCGCAGCGGCGCCGCCGTCGCGGCGGCCGAGGTGACGCTCGAGTACGGCCGCCTCGGCTTCCAGGTGCGGCCGTCGAGCCGGTTGTCGATCGTCACGTCGACCGCGCGGGTGAGTCCGGTGTCCGGTCGCGCGGCCGCGGGCGAGGTCCTCGCCGCGCCGACCGGCACGACCGGCGTGCGCATGGCGAGCGGCACGGTAACCGTGCGCGAGACGACCGGCGCGCGGCGCACCCTCGAGGTGGGGCGCACGCCGGTCTTCGTGCCGGGGCCGCCCCCGCCGGGCGCTGCCTTCAGCGCCGACGTGCCGGCCGCGGCCCCCTCCGGCGCGCGCGCCGTCTTCACCGCCGAGGGCGAGAACGTCGGCTACGTCGGTCGCGACGGCCAGGTCGTCGTCCAGCCCGGCTTCGCGCGAGACCTGGCGCAGCCCTACCCCCGCCAGGTCGTCCAGGGGGCGCTTGCGCGCATCCCGTTCGAGGCGCGCGGCGAGGCCGTCGTGCTGCTCGACGCCAACGCCGGCTACGTCGGCTTCGTCCGCGAGGGGCTCGTCTACGCGGCGGCGGGCGATCGGCCGCCGCTCACCCGGGTGGCCCAGGCAACCGAGGGCGCTGCCGAGGTCCCCGATCAGGACGAACCGGCCGCGGAGAAGCCGAGGATCACCCGGTGGCCGTGGCACTACACGGTCGGCGTGCTGGCGGTCGTGGGGGGCGCCGCCGCCGCGGCGACCGGGGAACTCGCCGGCAGCGATTCCGACGGCGACCCGCCCGCGACTCCGGTCGGACCGTAGGTGGCGTCCGGGACGAGCCTGTCGTCGCGGCGCGATTCCCGAACGCGCTCGTGAAGGGGTCACATGGCCCGTGGAGATCTTGCTGACGGCGCGACGCGGTGTGACCGGCGTCGCGCGGCGGCCGACCTCGTGCGTGCCGAGCAAGCCAGCGGCCTGTTTCCAGGCCGGCTTGTGCTTGACAGGCCAACTGAACAAGTCGTAAAACCGTGCCGAGCGTCGAGCGCCTGGCCTGGTGCGCTCGCCGTTCCTCCCGTTCTTCTGCATGGATGACCTTCGCGACCCGGGCAGTGGAGCGCGCAGCGCGGCTCCTTCGCCGACGCCCGGGTCACCTCCCGGGGAGGACGCGACTTGATCAACCGCACGAACCTGGTGGCACGAACGCTGGCCGCAACGCTTGCGGCGACGATGATGGCGTCTCCCATCACCGCGTGGAGCGCTCCCGCGTCGCTCGGCACGGCGCGCGGCGTTCGCGCGGCGGAGATCTCCATCGATTCGGGCGCGCGGTGGCTCGCATTGACGGGACGCTCGCTGCCGGTCCTCGACGGCGCGCGCATCCGGAGCACGAGCGGCGCGGCGATGCTCGAGCTCGCCGACGGCAGTCGCGTCAACGTGCTGCCCTACAGCGCGGTCCGGGTGCGGGAGGCCGCGGACGGCCTCGAGATCGCGCTCGAGTACGGCCGGCTCACGTTCCGGTTGCCGGAGGCGACGCGCGTCGTCATCACGACCGAGGCCGCCGCGCTCGAGCCGGTGCGCGGCGAGCCGATGGCGGGCGAGGTCTTCGCGGCCGAGGAGACGACCGGCCTCAAGATGTCGCGCGGCCGGCTCGCCGTGCGGCCGACGGCCGCGGCGGAGCCGGTGCGGCTCGCGAGCCTCGAGCCGGTCTTCCTGCCGAAGCCGCCGGCGGCGTCCGGCGCCGTCTTCACGACCGACCTCGACGAGGCGGCGGCGCCGGCCGGCTCGCGGAGCGTCTTCGCCGCGAGCGGGGAGAACCTCGGCTACGTGCGGCCCGATGGGCAGTTCGTCGTCCACCCGGGGTACGCGAACGACCTGACGGGACCATTCGCGCCGCGCACGGTCGCGCTCGCCATGGCGTCCGTGCCCGAGGTCCATCGGGCCACGGCGGAGCCGCTCTTCGACGTGAACGGCGCCTTCGTCGGCTACACCTCGGGGCCGGTGTTCTACGCCCAGGCGACGGGGACGCCGACGCCGGCGGTCTCCACGAGCGGCGCCGCGGCCGCCGGTGCGGGAGCGGCGCCGCCGCTCATCGCGGGCGCCGTGATCGCCGGCACCGCGGGGCTGGCGGTGATCGCCGGCGCGGCCAACGACTCCGACCCGAGCGGTTGCCGGAGCGCCGCGACGCCGGTCAGCCCCTGCCCGTAGCGTCGGGCGCGGCGCGGCACGGCCGATTCGCCGCCGGCCGGTGACCACCACGGCTCGAGGACGCGGGGCCGACGCCCCGCGTCAGAGCGAGGCAAGGGACGTGCGCGCAAGTCTCGCGTATCTGCTCACCATCCTGATCGCGTCGGCCGCCGGGCCGCTCGCGGGCTGCGGCGCCGCGCGGACCGCCCCGCCCCTGCCGGCGGACGGCGCGGCCGCACCGGCGCCGGCGGAGCCCGGCACCGCCGCGCTCAACACGCGCCTCCTCGCGCAGGTCTCGCCGGCGGGCGGCGAGGACCTCCCCATCGGCCCGGGCGACCTCGTCGAGGTGTCGGTCTTCGAGGTCCAGGAGCTGACCGGCCTCAAGGTGCGCGTGCCGGTGCGGGGGACCGTCACGCTGCCGCTCATCGGCGAGGTGCCGGCGTCGGGCCGCACGGCCCAGGAGCTGGAGGCGGCCATCCGCGAGCGCCTCCAGGAGAAGTACATGCACGACCCGCAGGTGTCGGTGTTCGTGCTCGAGCAGAAGAGCCAGCGGATCTCGGTGCTCGGCGCGGTGCGGCGCGGCGGCGTCTACCCGATGACGAGCCAGCTCCGCCTGGCCGATGCGCTCGCCCTGGCCGAGGGGCTTGCCGACGACGCCGACCACGTCGTCTACCTCATCCGCCGCGTCCCGGCCGGCACCGTGGCGCTCGCCCAGGCCGGGCAGCCGGTCGCCGCCGCGCCTCCGCCCGCCGGCGGGCCGACCGAGGAGGTCATGGCCCGCATCGACCTCGAGCAGCTCGCCAGCGGCCGCGACGAGCTGAACGTCGTCCTGCAGGCGGGCGACGTGATCCAGGTGCCGAAGGCCGGGTCGTACTACGTCAGCGGGTCGGTGGAGCGGCCGGGGTCGTTCTTCCTCAAGACGCGCACGACGCTCCAGCAGGCGATCAGCGCCGCGGGGGGCGTCACGAGCACCGCCGACTGGGACGACGTGCGGATCTACCGGACCCACCCCGACGGCTCGCGCGAGGTGCTCGACTTCAGCCTCGAGGCGATCGAGAAGGGGGCGCCGGCGCCGGAGATCCGCAAGCACGACGTCATCGTCGTGGGGAAGTCCTACGCCAAGGCGTTCTTCTTCGGCGTGGCCGACTTCTTCAAGGGCATCTTCGGGTTCTCGAAGGGCATATGAGCGACCTGCCGCAGGCGCACGGCGGCGTCGGACCGCCTCCCCCCGCACTCGAGCCGACCCGGGTCTACGCGTACGCGCCCGATCAGGACGAGGCGCACCTCCGGGACTACTGGCGCGTCCTCGTGCGCCACCGCTGGACGGTCGTCACGGTCTTCGTCGCCACCGTGCTCACGGCGACCATCTGGACCTTCACGACGAAGCCGATCTACACCGGCACGGCGACGCTCCGCATCGAGCGCGAGTCGCCGAAGGTCCTCAAGTTCGAGGAGGTCGTCCAGTCGGACCCCGAGGACGACTACTACCAGACCCAGTACCGGATCCTCCAGTCGCGGACGATCGCCAACCGGGTGATCGGCATGCTCGCGCTCGACCAGCACCCGGAGTTCCAGAACACGGAGCCGAGGAGCCTCCTCGCGGGAACCATGGCGTGGGCGCGCGAGACGCTCGTCCGGTTCCTGCCGATGCCGCCCCCGCCGCCGCCGGAGGGCGCGGAGGACCTGGTCCAGGAGTCCCCGCTCACGCGCGCCTTCCTCGAGCGGCTCACCGTCCGGCCGGTCCGCAACGCGCGCCTGGTGGAGGTGAGCTTCGAGAGCGAGCACCCGGAGCTGGCCGCCCGCGTGGCCAACACGATCGCCGACGCGTTCATCGCCCAGAACCTCGACCTCAAGGTCGAGGCGACCCGCTCGGCGAGCCAGTTCCTCGCGCGCCAGCTCGACGAGGCGCGGGTCAAGCTCGAGGACGCCGAAGCGCAGCTCACCGCCTTCCTCCAGCAGAACGAGATCCTCTTCCTGGGCGCCGAGGGGCGAGGCGGGGAGCGGCAGGACCTCGTCACGCAGCAGCTCGCCGTCCTCTCCGACGCCCTCATGAAGGCCAGGGCGACGCGGATCGAGAAGGAGGGCGCCTTCGCCCAGGCGCGCGGCAACGTCGAGGCGCTGCCGGCCGTGCTGAGCAACCCCGTCGTCGGCACCCTCAAGGACCAGCTCGTGAAGCTCGAGGGGGAGTACCGGCGGCTCGGCGAGGTCTTCAAGCCCGACTACCCGCGCATGCGCCGCATCGAGCGGAACATCGCGGAGGTCCGCCGCCAGCTCGCCGTCGAGACCGGCAAGATCGTCGACTCGCTCGAGGCCGACTACCGGGCCGCGCTCAGGACCGAGCAGGAGATCCAGCGCGCCGTCGACGCGCAGCGCGCCCTCGTGCTCCAGCTCGGCACCCAGATGGCCCAGTACCGGCTCCTCAGGCGGGAGGTCGACACCGCGCAGGGCCTCTACACGTCGCTCCTCACGCGCCTGAAGGAGACGAGCGTCGCCGCCTCGCTCCTCGTCTCGAACATCAGCATCGTCGACCGGGCCGAGGTCCCGCTCCGGCCCTCGCGGCCGCGCAAGGCGCTGAACCTGCTCCTCGCCTGCGCCGTGGGGCTCTTCGGCGGCGTCGGCCTCGCCTTCTTCCGCGAGTACCTCGACACCACCATCAAGGACGCCCGCGAGGTCGAGTCGACGCTCAGGCTGCCGACCCTGGCCGTGGTCCCCGCGCTCGAGACGGTGGAGCGCCAGCGGGCGAGGCGTCGGGCCCTCGCCAACGGCGAGACCGGGCCCTTCGCCCTCGTCGCCCACAACGACGCGGGGTCGATCCTCACGGAGGCGTTCAGGAACTTCCGCACGAGCCTCCTCTACTCGTCGCCGGACCATCCGCCGCGGACGATCCTCTTCACCTCGCTGCAGCCGGCGGACGGCAAGACGTCGCTCGCCACCAACCTCGCCATCGTCCTCGGCCAGCTCGGCGCGGGCGACGTCCTCCTAGTGGACGGCGACATGCGCAAGCCGAGGCTGCACGAGGTCCTCGACGTGCCGCAGACGCCGGGGCTGTCGACCTTCCTCACCGGGCAGGCGTCGCTCGAGGAGGTCGTCAAGCCGACCCGGATCCCGAACCTCTTCGTGATCCCGTCCGGCCAGGTCCCGCTGAACCCCGCCGAGCTGCTCTCCTCGTCGCGGGCGCGGAGCGTGCTCGACGACCTCGGCCGGCGCTTCGCGCACGTCGTCCTCGACGCGCCGCCGCTCTTCGGCGTCGCCGACGCCATGGTGCTGGCGCCGAAGGTCGAGGGGGTGATCCTGGTGCTCCGGCACGGCCGGTCGAGCCGCGACGCCGCGCAACGCGCCGTCGCCAACCTCGCCGGCGTTCGCGCCCGCCTGCTCGGCGTGATCCTGAACGACGTGGACGTGAAGGGCGCCGGCTACTACTACCAGTACTACGGCGCCTACGGGTACGGCGGCTACGGGTACGGCGGCTACGCGGCCGCCGGCCCGACGGCGAGCCGATCCGGGCAGGGCGACTAGCGCCCGTGCGAACCCTCCTCGTCCGTCTCGACTCCCGGCCGCGACGAGCGGCGGCGCTGGTCCTCCTCCTCGGGCTCCTGGCGGTGGTCGGCGCCCGGGTGATCCGGCAGGCGGCCGCGTCGGTCATCGCCGCCCTGGCGTCGGGCCCGGCCGACCTCGAGCGGGCGATCGCCCTCGACCCGGGCAACCCCGACCTCAGGCTCAGGGCCGCGGACATGTACGCGAACGCCTTCGGCGAGGCCGACGTCTCGCGCGCGCGGGCGCACCTCGAGGCGGCGCTCCTCGAGCGGCCGACCCACGGCGCGGCCTGGCTCCGCCTGGCGGCGGTCGAGGACCACCTGGGCCGCGCCGAGGCGGCCGAGGCCGCCCTTGGCCGGGCGCTGGCCTACGACCCCCACAGCGTGTCCCTGCGGTGGGAGGCGGCGCTGCTCGCGCTGCGCCGCGGGGACTCGCCCCTCGCGCTCGAGAACTTCCGCTACGTCCTCACGTACGACCCCTCGCGCCGCGACGCGGCGTTCCAGCTCGCGCGCTCGCTCCTCGCGCCCGACGAGCCGGTCTCGTCGCTCTTCCCCGACGACGCCGACGTCCTCCGGGCGATCCTCGAGATGGCCGTCCGCGACGGGGACGTCGACCTGTCGAAGGCGGTGTGGGAGCGTCGCGTCGCGATGAACCCGCCGCTCGCGCCCGAGCTGCAGCGCCGCTTCCTCGACCTCCTCCTCGAGCAAGGCGAGGGGCGCACCGCCCGCCGGCTCTGGGCGGCGATGGCGCCGGTCACCGGCCGGCCGGAGGCGTCCGACCTGGTCTGGAACGGCGGCTTCGAGCAGGGGCAGCTCCTCGGGTGGGGCTTCGACTGGCAGGTGCGGCGCGTCTGGGGCGTCGAGGTCCGCATCGACGGCTCGCAGGCGGCAAGCGGGCGCCAGTCGCTCCGCCTCGCCTTCAACGCCTTTCCGACGCTCGACTTCGACGGGGTCTCCCAGCTCGTGCCGGTCGAGGAGGGCCGCTCGTACCGCCTGAGCGCCCTCGTCCGGGCGCAGGACTTCGTCACGCGGTCGGGCCTCAAGCTCCAGGTGCTGGCCCACGACCGGGACGAGGTGCTGGGCGAGACGGCGCCGGTGTCCGGCACGACGGAGGGCTGGGTCCCGCTCGACGCCGAGGTCGAGGTGCCTCCCGACGTGACCCTCGTGCGGATCCGGCTCAGGCGCGAGCGCGCGCCCGGCCCCGAGGGGAACCTCGGCGGCAAGGTCTGGGTGGACGACGTCAGTCTCACCCCGCTTGCAGGGTGAGCCGATGAGCTGGGCGGATCGCGTCGTCGAGGGGACGGTCCTCTTCCTCCTGGTCTTCACGCCGCTCGCCTTCGGGACCGTGCAGCCCTGGTCCGAGGCGGTGGCGGTGCTGGCCGTCCTGGTCGCCGCCGCGGCCTGGATCGTCCGGATGTCGCGTGACTGGGAGCTGCGCGTCGAGCTGCCGCCCGGGTGGCTGCCGGCGGCGCTCTTCTTCGCCCTGGTCCTCTCGCAGCTCGTGCCGCTGCCGTTGCCGCTACTCGGTCTCGTCTCGCCGATCGCCGGCGAGGCCAGGTCGGCGGCCGGCGAGACCGTGGGGGCGTCGGCGTGGGCGTTCGGCCCGATCTCGCTCGCCGCCTCGGAGACGGCGCGGCAGGGGATCAAGCTCTTCGCCGTCGCGCTCCTCTTCCTCGCCTACTACAACACCTGCCGCAGCCGCGAGCAGGCGAGCCGGGCGATCTGGACGATGATCCTCGTCGGCTCGTCGATCGCCGTCTTCGGGCTCGTGCAGCGCTTCACCTGGAACGGCTACCTCTACTGGGTCGGCCCCGAGTCGCCGCGGGCGAGCGCCTTCGGCCCGTTCGTGAACCGGGCGCACTTCGCCGGGCTCATGGTCATCGTCGTGCCGGTCGCCATGGCGTTCGTCCTCGCGTCGGCCGCGGATCGGCGGCGGCGCGACCACCACGAGACGCTCCTCGACCGGATCCGCGCCTGGAACTCGAGGGAGAGCGGTCCGATCCGGCTCGTCCCCTTCCTGATCCTGGTCATGGGGGGCGCGGCGCTCGTGGCCGGGTCCCGGGGCGGCGTCGTGAGCCTCGCGGCGGCGCTCCTCAGCATGATCGCGCTCGGCGTGCGGCCGCGCTCCGGCGTCAGGCGCAGGGCGCGCCTGGCGATCACCGCGGCGCTCGTCATCCTGGCCGGCGTCTGGATCGGCGGCGACATCCTCTTCGGCACCCTCGAGCGGCTCGCGGACGAGGTCGGCCGGCCGGCCGAGAGCCCGCGCCTCCACATCTGGTCGGACGCCCTCGCGCTCTGGCGCGGCTCGCCGCTCGTCGGGACGGGGCTCGCGAGCTTCGGCGCGGTCTTCCCGCTCGTCCGGACGCTCCCCGCGCCGGTCGCCTTCACGCACGGCGAGAGCGACTGGGTCCAGCTCTTCACCGACACCGGCCTCGTGGGGCTCGGGCTCGCCCTCTGGGCCGTCTTCGCCCTCGGCCGCACGCTCCTCGGGGCCCTCGGCCGGGCCAGGAGCTCGCGCGGCCGCGCCTTCGCGCTCGCCGGGTTCGTGGTGCTCCTCGGCACCGCCGTCCAGGGCATCGGCAACTACAACCTGCCGGTGATGTCGAACTTCGTCTACCTCGGCGTGGCGCTCGTCGTGACGATGCGGCGGTGGAACGCCGCGGAGTCGGCGGCCGAGCGGCGGCCGGGCGGATCGCTCCCGGAGCCGCAGGCCGCCGCGCCGGCGCCTGCCGCGAGTTCCGGACCGGACGGGCTCGCGACGCTCCCCGGCGCGGGCGTCCTCCACTCGATCCGGCGGCACCGGGCGGCGGCCGCCCTTGCCGCGTACGGCGCGATCACCGGGCTCGCCTACGTCCTCGCGTACCTCCTCCGGTTCGACTTCGCCTGGCCGGAGACGCACACCGAGACCTTCGTCGCGAGCCTCCTTTTGCTCGTCGCCATCCGCCTCGTCTGCGCGCGGGCCTTCAAGCTCGCGACCGGGCGGTGGCGCTTCGTGAGCACGCACGACGTGCTCAACCTCGCGAGCAGCACGAGCGTCGGCGTCCTCGTCTTCTACGCCCTGGCCGAGGTCCTGCCGTTCGCACCTCCGGTGCCGCGATCGGTGATCCTCATCGAGTGGGTGCTGAACGTCCTCCTCACCGCCGGCCTGTGGCTCGCCTACCGGGTCGCCTTCGAGCAGGTGCGGTACCGGCAGACGGGCGGAGGGGCGAGGCAAAAGCGCGTCCTCATCGTCGGCGCCGGCGAGGCGGGCAACCTCCTGGCCCACGAGATGATCCGCTTCCCGGTCGGCTACAGGCCGGTCGGCTTCGTCGACGACGACCGGACCAAGGCCGGCGCGAGCCTGCACGGCGTCGAGGTCCTCGGCGGGATCGGCGACCTCCCGAGGCTCGCCCGCGCGCTCCGCGCGGACGAGATCATCATCGCCACGCCGTCGGCGTCGCCCGAGCAGATGCGCCGCATCGTCGAGCGGTGCGAGGCGACGGAGCTGCCCTTCAAGGTCCTTCCGGGGATCGCCGAGGTCCTCGACGGCCACGTGCGGCTCAACCAGCTCCGCGAGGTGCAGATCGAGGACCTCCTCGGCCGCGAGCCGATCCAGCTCGAGCTGCCCAGGCTCGCCGAGGACCTGCGCGGCCGGACCGTCCTCATCACCGGCGCCGCCGGCTCCATCGGATCGGAGCTCTCGCGCCAGGTGGCGCTCCACCAGCCGGCCAGGCTCGTCCTCCTCGACCAGGCCGAGACCGACCTCTTCTACCTGGAGCGCGAGCTGCGCGAGCGGTTCCCGTCGGCCCTCCTCGTGGCCGTTGTTGGCGACATCACCGACCAGGCGACCGTCGAGCGGGTGCTCCGCGACCACCGGCCCGCACGGGTCTTCCACGCGGCCGCCTACAAGCACGTCCCGATGATGGAGACGAACGTCCGCGAGGCGATCCGCAACAACGTCCTCGGCACCTCGTGCGTCGCCGACGCCGCCGGCCGGCACGGAGCGGAGACGTTCGTCCTCGTCAGCACCGACAAGGCCGTGCGCCCCACGAGCGTCATGGGCGCCACCAAGCGGCTCGCCGAGATGGTCGTCCTCGACCTCCAGCAGACGCATCCGGGGACCGCCTATGCGGCGGTGCGGTTCGGCAACGTCCTCGGCAGCGCCGGGAGCGTCATCCCGATCTTCAAGCGGCAGCTCGAGGAGGGGAGGCCGCTCACCGTCACGCACCCCGAGGCGACCCGGTACTTCATGACGATCCCCGAGGCCGTGCAGCTCATCCTGCAGGCGGCGCTCCTCCCCGAGATCCGGGGGCGGATCGCCATGCTCGAGATGGGCGAGCCGGTGCGGATCGTCGACCTGGCCAGGAGGATCCTCCGCCTCGCCGGCCGCGGAGGGCGGGGCGACGAGGGGATCGAGTTCACGGGGCTTCGGCCCGGCGAGAAGCTCCACGAGGAACTCGTCGCGCCGGACGAGAAGACCGCGCCGACCGCGATCCCGAAGGTGCAACTGATCGTCACGCCGGCCGGGCAGGGGAGCGAGCTGCGCCGGCAACTCGCCACCCTGTCGCACCTCGTCGACGAGGGATCGGACGCCGATCTCGTCGCGGCCCTCAAGCGGATCTTCCCGGGCA
>DASVDK010000228.1:0-2803 GCA_036381125.1 Thermodesulfobacteriota bacterium
GCCCGACCAGGCCAGGGCCGAGTACCGGCGCGCCCTCGAGCTCGAGCCGGACCCTGGAGGAGACGCGGCGCAACCTGGAGCTGCTCGGGTAGCCCCCGGGGTCAGGCCTTCTCGATCCTCACGGCGCAGACCTTGAACTCCGGAATCTTCCCGAACGGGTCGAGGGCGTCGTTCGTCAGGACGTTGGCCGCCGCCTCGTGGAAGTGGAAGGGGATGAAGACGCTGCCCGGTGCGACGCGGCCGGACGCCTCGGCCCGGAGGGTGATCGTGCCGCGGCGCGACGTGACCCGCAGCATCTCGCCGTCGCGCGCGCCGATGCGCGCGAGGTCCTCGGCCGCGATCTCCACCCAGGGCGACGGCTCGCGGGCGTCGAGCACCCGCGACCGGCGCGTCATCGTCCCGGTGTGCCAGTGCTCGAGGAGCCGCCCGGTGTTGAGCACGAAGCGGAAGTCGGCGTCGGGCGTCTCGCGCGCCGGCTCCCACTCGGCCGGCACGAAGCGCCCGCGGCCGGTCGGGAAGTCGCGGTCGAAGAGGACGGTCGTGCCGGGGTGGCCCGGCTCCGGGACCGGATAGGTGACCGCCTCGCGGGCGAGGCGGTCGTAGGTGAGGCCGGCGATCGACGGCGACACGGCGCAGAGTTCGCGGAAGACCGCCTCGGGGGAGTCGTAGCGCATCGGGAAGCCGAAGCGGTTCGCCATCTCGATGATGATCGCCCAGTCGGGCCGCGCCTCGCCCGGCGGCGCGACCGCCGCGCGCGTGAGCTGCACGCGGCGGTCGGTGTTGGTGAAGGTGCCGGTCTTCTCGGCCGCCGCGGCGCCCGGCAGCACCACGTCCGCGTAGCCGGCCGTCTCCGTCAGGAAGATGTCCTGGACGACCAGCCAGTCGAGCCGCGCGAGCGCCCGCTTGACCTTGTTCACGTTCGGATCGGAGAGGAACGGGTTCTCGCCGAGCACGTACATGCCGCGGATGCGCCCCTCGAGCGCCGCCGACGTGATCTCGACGACCGTCAGCCCCGGCGTCGGGTCGAGCGCGACTCCCCACGCCGCCTCGAACCGCGCCCGGGCGGCCGCGTCCTTCACCGGCTGGTAGTCGGGGAACACCATCGGGATCAGCCCCGCGTCGGACGCGCCCTGCACGTTGTTCTGCCCGCGCAGCGGGTGAAGCCCGGTCCCCGGCCGACCCACCTGGCCGGTCAGGAGCGCCAGCGAGATCAGGCAGCGCGCGTTGTCGGTGCCGGTCGTGTGCTGGCTGATCCCCATGCCCCAGAAGATCATGACGTTCTTCGCCCGGCCGACGGCGCGGCCGACGGCCCGCACCGTCTCGGCCGGCACGCCCGTGATCCCGGCAACCACCTCGGGCGGGTAGCGCCGCACCGTCTCGGCCAGCGCCTCGAAGCCCGTGGTTCGCGTCCGGACGAAGTCGAGGTCGGCCAGCCCCTCCTCGAGGATCACGTGCATCAGGCCGTTCAGGAACGCCACGTCGGTGCCGGAGCGGAACTGCACCGCGTGCGTCGCGTGCCGCATGAGCCCGGTGCGCCGGACGTCGACCACGATCAGCGTGAGGCCCCGCCGGGCCGCCTGCTTGATGAACGTGGCCGCGACCGGATGGTTCTCGGTCGGGTTGGCGCCGATGACGAGCGCGCAATCGGCGTGCTCGACGTCGCGGACGATGTCGGTCACCGCGCCCGACCCGATCGTCTCGAGGAGCGCCGCCACGGAGGAGGCGTGGCAGAGGCGGGTGCAGTGGTCGACGTTGTTGGTCCCCCACCCCGCGCGCACGAGCTTCTGGAAGAGGTAGGCCTCCTCGTTCGTGCACTTGGCCGAGCCGAAGCCGGCCAGCGCCGACGGGCCGTACGCGTCGCGGATCTCCCGCAGCCGGCGGGCCGCGAGGTCGAGCGCCTCGTCCCAGGTCGCCTCGCGGAAGAGCGAGCGGCGGTCGGCCGGCAGGTCGGGCGTCTTCGGCGCGTCCTCGCGCCGGATCAGGGGGACCGTGAGCCGATCCGGGTGCTGCGCGTAGTCGAACCCGTAGCGCCCCTTGACGCAGAGGCGCCCCAGGTTGGCCGGCCCGTCGGCCTTCCCCTGCACGCGGACGATGGTGTTGCCCTTCGTCTCGTACGTGATCTGGCAGCCGACGCCGCAGTAGGGGCAGACCGCGTCGGTCTTCGTCGTCCCGCGGAAGTCGAGCCCCGTGAGCGGCCGATCGACGAGCGCCCCGGTCGGGCAGGCGGCCGCGCACTCGCCGCACGCCACGCAGGACGACGCCCCCATGGGCCGGTCGTCGTCGAACACGATCCGCGTGCGGCCGCCCTTGCCCCCCCGGTGGATGACGAGGTTCACCTGCACGTCGTCGCAGGCGCGGATGCAGCGGTCGCAGAGGATGCAGGCGCCGTGATCCACCATGATCATCGGCGCCGAGTCGTCGAGCCGTCGCGGCGGCTCGGGCCGCGGCGCGAAGCGGGGCGGCGCCGGCTCGGCCGCGGCCGCGCCGTGGCCGTTGCGCGGCCCGTAGCGCCGGTAGTAGGCCTCCAGCTCGCAGTCGCCCGAGAGGCGCTCGCGCGCGCAGGGGGTCTCGTGGTCGGCCATGAGCAGCTCGCCGAGCGTCGCGCGCGCGGTCCGCACGGCCGGCGTGTCGGTCCGCACCACCTGGCCGGCCTGGGCCTTCTGGACGCAGGCCGGCGCGAGGACGCGGGCCCCCTCGACCTCCACCACGCAGACGCGGCAGACGCCGACCGGGTCGAGCCCCGGCCTGTGGCAGAGGACCGGCACCGTCCCGCCGGCGGCCTGCACCGCCTCGAGGAGCGTGG
>DASVDK010000229.1:0-10781 GCA_036381125.1 Thermodesulfobacteriota bacterium
CCGCGGGCAGCACGCGCTCGCCGGCCGGCACGTCCTGACCCGCCGGCCGGACGTGCGCGCCCCGCTCGGCCCCCGCGAGGAGCCGCACCCGGCCGTCACGCGGCTCCGCATCCTCGATCGGGATCACCGTGTCGGCGCCCACCGGCAGGGGCGCACCCGTCATGATCCGGGCCGCCTCGCCGGGCCCGATGGCGCGCGTCGGCATCCGGCCGGCGGCGATCTCGTCGACGACCGCCAGCTCGAGGGGCCGTTCGCGCGAGGGGGGTGCCGCGGCGAGGTCGTCGTGGCGGACCGCGAAGCCGTCCATCGCCGAGTTGGCCCAGGGGGGAATCGGCCGATCGGCCGTCACGTCCTCGGCGAGGACACGGCCCACCGCCGAGAGCAGGTCGGTCCGCTCGGTGCCGATCGGGGCCACGGCGCGCAGGATCTGCCGGATCGCCTCGTCGACGCTGAGGCTCGTCTGCATGGCCCAAACGATAGCAAAAGGCCCGGGGCGCCGAAGGGCGCGCCGGGCCCCGGTTTTCCGGCCGCGGACGCGGTCGCCTACGTCTCGCCGGCGACCTCGATGACGATCCGTTCCCCCGCCTTGAGCACGTGGCGACGGGAGAAGTTGTTCCAGCGCCGCAGGTCGGCGACGCTCACGTCGTAGCGGGCCGCGATCTCGCTGAGGGTGTCGCCGCGGCGCACCTCGTAGCGAATGGTGCGCGCGCGCTTCGACGGCATGATGATCAGCGATTCGCCCGCCTTCAGCACGTGCCGGGGGGACAGGCGGTTCCACCGGCGGAGGTCCGCGACGCTGACGCCGTACCGCTCGCCGATCTCCCAGAGGGTCTCGCCGCGGCGCACCCGGTGGCGCGTGGTCCCGGCAGCCGGCAACTCGCCGCGCGCCGAGAACCGCGCCGGCGCCCGCCGCGACGTGGCGACCGTGCGGCGTCCGGGCCTGACCTCGCCGTCACCGTCCTGGCCGCGCGCGATGTAGGCCCGATCGGCCGGGATCGGCACGATCAGGCTCTGGCCGACCCGGATCAGGCTGCCCCGCAGGCCGTTCATGCGGCGCACCTGCGCGAGGTCGACGCCGTAGCGCGAGGCGATGCGCGAGAGCGTCTCGCCCGCCCGGACGATGTGGCGGCGATAGGTGATCCGCTCCGACGGCGCGATGCGGCCGAAGTTCTTGAGGAACGTCTCCCGCGTGCCGAACGGGATCTTCACCTGGTAGCCGGGGTAGTTGGGCGGGGTGGCCCATCGCCGCAGCTCGGGGTTGAGCGCCTTGATCTCCTCGTACGTGGTCCCCGCCGCGCGGGCGATCACCGCGAGGTCGGTGGCGTCGGAGATCTCCACCTTGTCGTAGACCAGCGGCTCCTGGTACTCGATGTCCGTGAAGCCGTACTTCTCCGGGCTCTTCGCGATGAGGGCCGCCGCGATCAGCTTGGGCACGTAGTCGCGCGTCTCGGCCGCCAGGTAGCGCCGCTCGGCGATGTGCCAGAAGGCCGCGTCACGCGCCGCGGCGATCTCCTCCTCCTCCGCCTCCTCGACGTCGAGGTCCAGGCTGACCCGCCGCATGGCTCGCACGATGCGGCCCTCGCCGGCGTTGTAGCCGGCCGCGGCCAGGTACCAGGAGCCGAACATGTCGTGCAGGTCGCTCAGGTAGTTGGCGGCCGCGATGGTGGACTTCTCCGGGTCCCGCCGCTCGTCGATCCACCAGTCGATGCGCAGTCCGTAGCGCCGGGCGGTGCTCTTGATGAACTGCCAGGGGCCGACGGCCGAGGCGTGGCTGCGGGCTCGCGTGGAGAAGCCGCTCTCGATGAGCGCCAGGTAGACGAGGTCCGACGGCAGCCCCTTCTCCTTGAGGATGGCCTGCATCATCGGGATGTACCGCTCGGAGCGGGCGAGCCAGACCACCATGTGCTTGCGGCCGACCGTCTGGAAGTAGTCGAGCCACCGCTCGACCTTCCGGTTCACGACGATCGGGATGTCGAACTCGGGCTCGGCGTCCGCGACCGCGTCGCCGGTCTCGGGGACGGCCTCCTTGATCTTCTCGTTCTCGTCCTCGAGGCTCGGCAGGTCGAGCTCCACGCTCTCGGCCTGGCCGGTCTTGCCGCGGTCGACCTCGACCTCCACCTTGTTCTTGTCGGGCGTCTCGTGGACGTCGACCGAGCTGGGCGTTGCGGCCGCCTCCGGCCGGGCCGGCGACGGAGACGGCGCAGCAGGCAGGGCCGAAGCGGCCACGCTGCCGACGGCCACCGCCCCCTCGCCGGTCGGCGACGCGCTCGGCGTGGCGACCGTCTCCGTTCCTGCCGGCGACGAACGAGGCGTGGCGCCCGCCGCCGCCCGTGCCGGCGACGGAGATGGTGCGGTCGGCAGAGCCGAAGGAGAGCTCCCGACCGTCTGATCCGAAGGAGACGGCGCGGCGGAAAGCGCCGGCGAGGCCGCCTCCCCGCCGACGACCGCCTCGACCGCCGGAGACGACGACTCCGGCCGGTTCACGGACGGCGACGGCACCGGCTCGGCGGCCGAGAAGGGGGAGGACATCGGGACCGGCGTGGGGGCGAACGCAGCAGGGGTGACGGGGACGACCGGGGCGGAACTCGGCAGGCCGGGCCGCGCCTCGACCGGCGCGTCGACGCGCGTCGGCGCGAGGGCGCCCGAGAGCCCGGGCGGCGCCGCCATCGGGACGACGAACTCGGCCGGCGCGGCGAACGCCTCGGCCGCCTCGAGCCCCGCCGCGAAGGCGCGCTCGCCGGAGACGAGCGGCATCGCGACCGTGGTCGCCACGAGCAGGAGTACTCTCGGGAGTCGGGTGGGGAGCGCCAACGTGCACACCTCCGACGAAGTCGAACCCGTGGCCCCGGCCCGACTCCGCGGACCGTGCGCGGCTGCGTGCGAACGTACCCGAGCCGACCGCCGCCTGTCAACCCGAAACAGGAGCGAAGTCGGCGGTTTGACAGCGATCCCCGCCGCGCTACGCTTCGCCGGAGAGCGATTCTCAGGGATCGGGGCCCATTTCTCGCCCGATCGCTGGAGGGAGCCCATGACACGAGGGGCGCAGCTGGCACTCGTGGCCGCGGCGGTGGTGGTGACCGGGTGTGCCGGCAGCCCGCGTGCCGAGGCGCCGCAGCCGCCGCCCGCGCAGACGGTACGCGCGGGCGGCCTGGCGCTGACGGCGGTGGCCGATCAGTGGCGCGCCTTCCCGCCCGATCTCGATCGCTACTACCTGGCGATCGAGACGACGGTCGAGAACTCGCGAGAGGCGCCGGTGGAGCTTCGCTTCGAGGACTTCGCGCTCCTCGATCCGTCCGGCGGCGTCCGCACCGCCGTCGCGCCTCGCGACGCGACGATCGCCCTCTTCGGCCACTACGGCCGCCAGCGCAGCGACGCAACGCCTCGGCTCCGCCCCGTCACGACCTATTTCGGCTTCGGCGCCCACTTCGGGTATCCGTACTACGGCTGGCCGTACTACTACGACCCGTACTACGATCCCTACTGGTACTGGCCGCCGCCCGGGTACTACTACCGGCCCGCGCCGCGCCGGCGGACGTACGAAGAGGCGACGGGCGACCTCATCCGATACGGTCTCAAGGCCGGGCCGGTCGCGGCCGGAGCCACCATCAGCGGCTTCCTCTACTTCCCGCGCGGCGAGGGAGAGGCGACGCACCTCCGCCTGCGCTGGTCGGCGCCCGGCCTCGAGGCGCCGCTCGTGGCGCCGGTCGCCGGCGACTGAGCGGGGGTCAGGGCTCGACCCCGCCTTGCCGATCCCCCGCACCCCCGCTAGAATGCCCAAACTTTAGTCAGTCCTGTCGAGGTCCCATGCAGATCGGTTCCCTCACGCTCGAGAACAACCTGGTCCTCTCGCCGATGGCGGGGGTAACCGACCTGGTCTACCGGCAGCTCGCCCGCGAGCACGGCTGCGCGCTGGCGCTCACCGAGATGGTGAGCGCCGCAGGGCTCACGCGCGGCAGCGGCAAGTCGTTCGCCCTCATGCGCAAGCACGGGGCGGAGCGTCCGCTCGGCGTCCAGCTCTTCGGCGGCGTCCCGTCCGAGCTGGCCGAGGCGGCCAGGATCGCGGAGGCCGAAGGGGCCGATCTCATCGACGTGAACTTCGGCTGCCCGGTGAAGAAGGTGACGCGCTACGGCGCCGGCTCGGCGCTCCTGCGCGAGCCGCTCAAGGTGGCCGAGATCCTCCGGACCATCCGCGCGGCGATCCGCATCCCGCTCACGCTCAAGATCCGCATGGGGTGGGACGCGACCTCGCGCAACTACCGCGAGATCGGCCGCATCGCGGAGGCGGAGGGCGCGGCCGCGATCACGATGCACGGCCGGACGGTCAAGCAGATGTACACGGGCCGGGCGGACTGGGAGGCCATCGGCGACCTCAAGCAGACCGTCCGCATCCCGGTGCTCGGCTCGGGCGACCTCTTCTCGGCCGACGCCATCGTCCGGATGCTTCGCGAGACCGGCGCCGACGGGGCGTTCGTCGCCCGCGGCTCCATGGGCAACCCGTGGATCTTCGAGGAGACCCTGGCGAAGCTCGGCCGACGGGGCCCGTTCCGGCCGCCGACGGCGGCCGAGATTCGCCGCCAGGTCCACCTCCACTACGACCTCCAGGTGGAGGTCTTCGGCGAGGCCCGGGCGGTGCGCGAGATGCGCAAGCACCTCGCGTGGTACACGAAGGGGCTGCCCGACGGCGGCGAGTTCCGCAACACCGTGAACCGGCTCGATCGCGCCGACGCCGTGCGCGAGACCATCGAGCGCTTCTTCGATCGGGTCGAGCGGATCAAGGGCGACGAGCCGCTGCCGCGCGGCGGCGCCGCCTCGGAACAGGACCGCTGCGACGCGCCGGCCGTCTGCGCCGTCTAGGGTTGGCGATGCCGAGCGAGGGGTACTATGAGGACATCCTCGACTCGCTCGACGACGCCGTCGTCGTCCTCGACCCCGCCGGCGTGGTCGTCGCCGTGAACCAGTCGGCCGAGGCGCTGATGGGGCTGTCGCGCACGACGGCGATCGGCTCGAGGCTCGAGACCCTCCTCCCCCGGGCCGACGCCCTCCACGCGCTCGCGGCGCGCTGCCTCCAGTCGGGCCTCTCCTGCGCCGACCCGGACGTCGCGCTCGAGGGGCGCCGCGGCGCGCGCAGCTCGGTCTCGGTCGTCTGCTCGCCGCTCACGCGCCGCGACGGCTCGGCCGACGGCGCCGTGCTCGCGCTGCGGGACCTGTCGCGCCTCAGGGCGCTCGACGCCGAGGCCCGGCGCGCCGACCGGCTCGGCGGGTGGGCCACCCTGGCCGCCGGCATCGCGCACGAGGTCAAGAACCCCCTCGGCGGCATCAAGGGCGCGGCCCAGCTCCTGCGCGACGAGTTGGCCGGCCACGCGGCGCTCGACGGCTACCGGGAGTACATCGACGTCATGATCCGCGAGGTGGGTCGGATCGACCGGCTCCTGACGGAGCTGCTCACCTTCTCGGAGCCGCGGCCGCCCCGCTTCGCGCCGGTCAACCTGAACGGCCTGCTCGACACGATCCTCCTCCTGCAGACGACGAGCGAAGCTCGCGGCCAGGCGACCATCGTGAAGGAGTTCGACCCGTCCCTCCCCGAGGTGCAGGGCGACGCCGAGCAGCTCACGCAGGTCTTCCTGAACCTCGTCAAGAACGGGCTCGAGGCCATGGGGGGGAAGGGCGTCCTGCGGGTCGTGTCACGGCTCGACACCGACTACCGGATCCGGTCCCGGGACAGCCAGGGCGGGCGCCGCACGCAGGTGGTGGCCATCGACGTGTCGGACAGCGGACCGGGGATCTCGCCGGACGACCAGGCGAAGCTGTTCACCCCCTTCTTCACCACGAAGGGGCGCGGCACCGGCCTGGGGCTGGTTCTCTCGCACCGCATCGTCCACGCCCATCGCGGCACGATGGCCGTCGCGAGCACCCCCGGGCGGGGGACCACGTTCACGACCTGGCTGCCCGTGAGCCCGGAGGGGCTCGCGACCGGCGCCGACAACGGGTGACACGATGGCCGAGCGGGTGCTGATCGTCGACGACGAAGAGAGCATGCGGTTCGTCCTGCGGCGGGCGCTCGAGAAGGAAGGCTACGACGTCGAGGTGGCGGCAACCGGCGAGGCGGCCCTCGCGCGGGCGGCCGAGCGGCGCTTCGACCTCGTGCTCCTCGACATCCGGATGCCCGGCCTCTCGGGGCTCGACGTCCTGACGACGCTCAGGAGCGACGGCGCCGCGTCCGCCGAGGCGAACGGCGCGCGGGGGCAGGCGCCGACCGGCCCCGAGGTCATCATCCTCACCGCGCAGAACACGATGAAGAACGCGGTCGAGGCGATGAAGCGGGGCGCCTACGACTACCTCACCAAGCCGGTCGACCTCGACGAGCTCAAGGTCCTCGTGCGCAAGGCGCTCGACGCCCGCGCCCTCGCCTCGCAGATCGAGACCCTCAAGGCGGAGGTGCGCGAGAAGTACGACCAGGGCTACTTGCTCGTCGGGCAGTCGGAGCCGATGCAGCAGATCTTCAAGCTCATCGGGAAGGTCGCCAAGAGCGACGTGACGGTGCTCATCGAGGGGGAGAGCGGCACCGGCAAGGAGCTGATCGCGCGGTCGCTCCACTACCACAGCGACCGGCTCGGCAAGCCCTTCGTCGCCGTCAACTGCGCCGCCATCCCGCGCGACCTCCTCGAGGCCGAGCTGTTCGGCTTCGAGAAGGGGTCCTTCACGGGGGCCGTGGAGCGCCGGATCGGCCGCTTCGAGCAGGCCCACGGCGGCACGCTCTTCCTCGACGAGATCGGCGAGATGCCGCTCGAGCTGCAGGCGAAGCTCCTGCGCGTCATCCAGGAGCGGGAGATCGACCGGGTCGGCTCGAAGGGGACCGTTCCGATCGACGTGCGGATCATCGCCGCCACGAACCAGGACCTCCGCGCCCTCGTCCAGCAGCGCCGCTTCCGCGAGGACCTCTTCTACCGGCTCGACGTGGCGCGCATCCCGGTGCCCCCGCTCAGGGACCGGCGCGAGGACATCCCCGCCCTCGCCGACTTCTTCCTCTCCCGCTTCCGCAGCGAGCTGGCCGCGGGCGGCAAGTCGCTCTCGAAGGAGGCCCTGCGGCTCCTCACGGCGCACCACTGGCCCGGCAACGTCCGCGAGCTCGAGAACGCCCTCAAGCGGGCCGTCGTCCTGTCGTCGAACCCGACGCTCCTGCCGGAGGACTTCCCCGAGCTGCTCGCCACGCGCGGCCAGGGCCCGCGCATCGACGACCTCTCGCTCGAGGAGCTGCTCGAGGTGAAGCTGCGGCGGTTCCTCGACCAGATGGAAGGGCTCTCGCTGTCGGGCATCTACGGACAGGTGATCGAGGTCGTCGAGCGGCCGCTCCTCAAGCTGATCCTCGAGCGGACCGGCGGCAACCAGGTGCGGGCGGCCGAGATCCTCGGCATCAACCGCAACACGCTGCGCAAGAAGCTGTCGGTGCTCGGCGTACCGGTCCGCGCGACGCGCGGCGGCTCGCGCGAGAACGGCGGCAAGGCGGCCCTCCCGCCGCGCGAGAGCGGCGGCCGCGGCGGCGCGGACCTCTGATGCTCGCGCTGCCGCCCCTCTACCCCATCGTCGACCCGGCGGCGGCGCGAGGCGGCCGAGACCCGGTCGACCGCGCGCGGTCGCTCGCCCGGGCCGTCCTGGCCGGCGGCGCGAGGATCCTGCAACTCCGCATGAAGGGAGGGCCGGGCGGCGCGGACGCCGGGGACGTCCTGGCCGCCGCGAAGGCGCTCCGCCGGCTCACGCGAGACGCCGGCTGCCTCTTCATCGTGAACGACCGCGTGGACGTGGCGCTCCTGGCCGACGCCGACGGCGTCCACGTCGGCCAGGAGGACCTCCCCTGCGTGGAGGTGCGGCGCCTCGTCGGCACGCGGCGGCTCGTCGGCGTCTCCACCCACACCGTCGACGAGGCGCGGGCCGCCGAGGCCGACGGGGCGGACTACATCGGGTTCGGGCCGATGTTCCCCACCGCGACCAAGACCGACACCCGCCCCCAGCGGACGCTCGACCTCCTCCGCGAGGTCAAGGCCGCCGTCGGCATCCCGCTCGTCGCGATCGGCGGGATCACCGACGCCCGGATCCGGGAGGTGCGGGCGGCCGGCGCCGACTCGGTCGCCGTCATCTCGGCCATCATGGGCGCGGAGGACCCCGAGGCGGCCACCCGGGCGCTCGGCCGCCTCGCGGCGGCGTCGTGAGCGTCCCCGCCGTCCCCCCCTCGGCCGGCCTGAGCTGCCTCAAGGCCGACGCCGTCCGGCGGGCCCTCGAGCACATCGCCGCCACCGACGCCGAGACGCTGGCCGACCAGCTCGTGTTCACCGCCATCGCGGCGCCGACCGGCGACGAGGGGCCGCGCGCCCGCGCGCTGGCCGAGCGGCTCGTCGCCGCGGGACTCCCGGACGTGACGCTCGATGCCGTCGGCAACGTGCTCGGCCGGTGGCCGGCGTCGCCCGCCGCCGGGGAGCGCCGGCCCGCGCTCGCCCTGATCGCCCACCTCGACACGGTCTTCCCCGCAGGGACCGACCTCGCCGTGCGGCGCGAAGGGCCCCGCTACGTCGCGCCCGGCATCGGCGACAACGCGCGCGGCCTGGCCGGCATGGCCGCCGTGGCGCGCGCCGTCGCGTCGGCCCGGATCGCCTGCCGCTCGGAGCTGCTCTTCATCGGGTCGGTCGGCGAGGAGGGGCTCGGGAACCTGCGCGGGGTGCGTCACGTCTTCGAGGCGAGCCCGATCGGGCGGACGATCGGCCAGGTGATCGCCGTCGACGGCTGCGACGCGCGGCGGATCGTGCGCCGGGCCGTCGGCAGCCGGCGCTACCGCGTGACCTTCACCGGCCCGGGCGGCCACTCCTGGGGCTCGGCCGGCGCCCCCTCGGCGCTCAACGCGCTCGGGGACCTCATCACCCGGCTCGCCGCCCTCCCGCTGCCGACCGAGCCGCGCACGACGCTCAACGTCGGGACGGCGGCCGGCGGATCGGCCGTGAACGCCGTCGCCGCGACGGCCGAGTGCCTGCTGGAGGTGCGCTCCACCGGCGAGGCCGCCCTCATGCGCCTCGACTCGGCGATCCGCGGCGCGGCCTCGCAGGCCGCCGAGGCCGAGACGCGCCGGGCCGCCGGCGCGCCGCGCCGCGGCGGCGACGGGCGGCCGCCCCTCTCGGCGGCGGTCGAGCTGGTCGGCGCGCGGCCGTGCGGCGAGACGCCCGCCGACGCCCCCCTCGTCCGCGCCGCGCGGGCCGCGACGCTCGCCCTCGGGCTCTCGCCGACCGAGCCCGAGTCCTCGACCGACGCCAACGTGCCGATCGCCCGCGGCATCCCTGCCGTGACGCTCGGCGCGGGCGGCGTCTCGGGAGGCGCGCACACGCTGCACGAGTGGTTCGAGAACGAGGACGGCGCTCGCGGCGTGCAGCGCCTCCTCCTGGTCGCGCTCGAGGCGGCGGGGGTCGTCGCCTAGTTTGCGTCGGCTGTCCGATACGGCTATGGTGTCCCCGTGGTGCGGCACGCGAACGAGACGCGACAACGGATCCCCTGGCCCCATCGACGTCACGCGGATCGAGTGATCGACCAGCCTCCCGTCCGCCCGGCCGGCGCCAGCGTCCACGTCACGGCCGCGGGCGATCCCGCCTTCCGGGGGCGCTTCGACGCCTCCGTGCGGCGAGCATGCCCGTGATCCCCGGCCCCGACGACGTCCTCGCGGCGGCCGAGCGCCTCGCGCCGCACGTCGTCACGACACCGCTCCTCGAGTCCCCCCTCCTCGACGCTCGGGTCGGCGGGCGCCTGCTCCTCAAGGCCGAGATGCTCCAGCGGACCGGGGCGTTCAAGTGGCGGGGCGCGATGAACCGGCTGCTCCAGCTCTCGGACGACGAGCGGCGGCGCGGCGTCGTGGCGTTCTCGTCGGGGAACCACGGGCAGGCCGTGGCCGCCGCCGCGCGGCGAGTCGGCACGTCGGCCGTCGTCGTCATGCCGGCCGACGCGCCGCGCATGAAGGTGGACCGGACGCGGGCGCACGGCGCCGAGGTCGTCCTCTACGACCGGCTCCGCGACGACCGGGAGGCCATCGGCCGGCGGCTCGCGGCCGAGCGCGGCCTCGTCCTCGTCCCGCCGTACGACGATCCGATGATCGCCGCCGGCCAGGGGACGCTCGCCCTGGAGGTCGCGCGGCAGGCGTCGGGCCTCGGCGCGCGGCTCGACGCCTTCCTCGTCCCCTGCTCCGGCGGCGGCCTCGCGGCCGGCTGCGCGCTCGCCCTCGAGCGCGAGAGCCCCGGCACCGAGGTCTACACCGTCGAGCCCGCCGGCTTCGACGACATGGCGCGCTCGCTCGCCGAGGGGCGGCGCGTCGAGAACCGGGCCGGCGGCCGGTCGATCTGCGACGCCCTCCTCGCCGCCGCCCCCGGCGAGATGACCTTCGAGGTCAACCGGCCCCGGCTCGCCGGCGGGCTCGTCGTGAGCGACGAGCAGGTCCTCGACGCCATGGCGGCCGCCTTCGACGCGCTCAAGGTCGTCGTCGAACCGGGCGGCGCCGTCGCGCTGGCCGCCGCCCTCTCGGGCGCCCTCGACTGCCGCGGCAAGACCGTGGCGGTCGTCCTCTCGGGCGGCAACGTCGACCCGGAGACGTTCGCGCGGGCGTTGAGCCGATCCCCTGCCTGATCCCGCTCGCCCACCGGCGACGTCTCCATCCGGGGCACGGGGCGCACCGAAGGCGGATCCCCGTCTGGAAAATGGAAAGGCCTGACCCCCTGGAAAATGGAAAGGCCTGACCCCACTACCCCTTCACCGCCCCT
>DASVDK010000230.1:0-2668 GCA_036381125.1 Thermodesulfobacteriota bacterium
GGCGCACGGCCACGCGACGGACCTCCGCCGACAGCTCGTCGATTCGCCGGGCGATGCCGAGGAGCCCCTCGCGCGGCGCCACGGCCGCGCCGGACGTCTCGGCGAGGACGAGCGGCCCGCGCCCTCCCCGCCCCGGCTCGCCCACCTCGCTCACCCGGGCGCGGAGGGCGCGCGCCTCCGCGGCGGCGGCACGCCCGGCCGGTCCGCCGGCGTAGAAGAGGTCGAACTCGGCGCGGGGGGCGCGGGTGAGATCGGACTGCACGACGAGCCGGTCGCGGGCGCGCAGCCGGCGGCCGAGGCGCCCGGGCACCGGCAGCCGGGCGAGCCCGGCCGGATCGAGCCGCGCGGTCAGCGACAGCGTCCGGAACGGCGGCGCCGCCGCCTCGACCCGAGCCTGCAGCGTGCCCGCCGACACCCAGCGCGTCGAGGCCGCTCCGCCGAAGACCTCGACCCCGCCGGCCAGCCAGGCGCCGAGCATCCGGCGGCGCCGGGCGGTGCGCGCCCGATGCCAGAACCAGGCGACGAGGAACGCGAGGACGGCCAGGGCGGCCAGCACCGCGAGCGTACCCGACTGCCCCGTCACCCTCTCCCTCCGCGCGCGTTGACACTCTCGCCGCCGCGGCTCTACACTCCGCCACTTGAAGTTCCGCACGCGGGCCCTTCGCCACGGCCGCGCGAGACCGAGGCCCAGTATAGACAATGGAGGAAGCCGTGCCCCTCACCGTCCGCGGCGTGATCCCCCCCGTCACGACCCCGTTCAAGGCCGACGGCAGCCTGGACTACGAGGCCCTCGGCCGGAACCTGACGAAGTGGCGCGCCACCGGCCTGGCCGGCTACCTCATCCTCGGCTCCACGGGCGAGTTCCTGACGCTCTCGGCCGACGAGCGGCGCACGATGCTCGAGGTCGCCCGGGCCCACATCCCGCGGGAGCAGCTCATGATCGCCGGCGCGGGCGCCGAGTCGACGCCGCAGGCCATCCAGTACGTCAAGGAGGCCGCGCGCGCCGGCGCCGACGCCGTCATGGTGGTGAACCCGAACTACTACAAGCCGCTCCTCACGGCCGAGGCGCTCTACCGCCACTACGTGGCGGTGGCGGAGGCGTCCGAGGTGCCGGTGTTCCTCTACAACGTCCCCCAGTTCACCGGGCACAACATGGACGCGGCGCTCGTCTCCCGCCTCGCCGCGCATCCGAACATCGTCGGCATCAAGGACTCGTCGGGCAACATCCCGCAACTGGCCGAGATCATCCGCAACGCCCCCGCCGACTTCCTGGTCTTCCCCGGGTCGGCCCAGGTGGTGCTCCCGGCGCTCGCGCTCGGCGCGGCCGGGGCCATCCTGCAGATCTCCTGCTTCGTGCCGGAGCTGTGCGTCCGGATCGTCAAGGAGTGGGACGCGGGGGACCTCGCGGCGGCGCGCAAGACCAACAACCTCCTGCTCGCGATGCACGAGGCGATCGGCAAGTACGGCGTCCCGGCCTCGAAGGCGGCCATGGACCTGCGGGGCTACTACGGCGGCCCCGCGCGGCCGCCGCTCCTCGCCCCCTCGCCGGAGCAGGTAGCCGGCTTCCGCGCCGCCCTCGAGGCGGCGGGACAGCTCTGACGGAGGTCGTCGGCGCTCATGACCTTCGCCACGCGACAACCGGGGTCGTATCGACGCACCAAGATCGTCGTCACGCTGGGGCCCGCGAGCCGCAAGCCCGACGTCCTTCGCAGCCTCATCGAGGCGGGGGTCGACGTCGTCCGGCTGAACTTCTCGCACGGCACCCAGGAGCAGCACGAGGAGTCGATCAACCTCGTCCGCGACATGGCGGATGCGCTCGACCGCCCGGTGGCCCTTCTCGCCGACCTGGCCGGCCCGAAGATCCGCATCGGCGAGTTCGAGGGGGACGGGGTGACGCTGGCGGCCGGCGACCGCTTCGTCCTCACCACGCGCGACGTGAAGGGGACCCAGTCGGGCGTCTCGGTCAACTACGCCGGCCTCCCCGGGGACCTGAAGCCGGGCGAACCGGTCCTCCTGAACGACGGGCTCCTCGAGCTGAAGGTCGAGCGCATCGACGGCCCCGACGTCCAGACGACCGTCGTCGTCGGCGGCCGCCTCACGTCCCACAAGGGCGTCGCCCTGCCGATGACCAAGCTCTCGCTCCCCTGCCTCACCCGGAAGGACCGCGCCGACCTCAAGTTCGGGCTCGAGCAGGGGATCGATTTCGTCGGCCTGTCGTTCGTGCGCCGCGCCGAGGACATCGCCGACGCCCGGGCGGTCATCGCCGACATGGGCTACGACACGCCGATCTGCGCGAAGATCGAGCTGCACGAGGCGCTCGACCACCTCGAGGCGATCACCGAGGCGGTCGACGCCCTCATGGTGGCCCGCGGCGACCTCGCCGTCGACACGTCGTTCGAGCGCGTGCCGATGATCCAGAAGCGGCTCATCCGGCTCGCCAACCAGGCGGGCAAGCCGGTCATCACCGCCACGCAGATGCTCCGCTCCATGGTCGACAACCCCCGCCCGACGCGGGCCGAGGTTACCGACGTCGCGAGCGCGGTCTTCGACGGGACCGACGCGGTCATGCTCTCCGAGGAGAGCGCGGTGGGCCTCTACCCGGTCGAGACGGTCCGGGTCATGGACCGCATCGTGCGGGCAGCCGAGGCGGAGATGGACCTCGGCGGCG
>DASVDK010000231.1:0-3977 GCA_036381125.1 Thermodesulfobacteriota bacterium
GATCGCGGGCCGCACGCGCGCCACGTCGGCGAGGAGGCTGTCGACGGCAGGCGCCGGCAGCCAGCGCTCGAGGTAGAAGAACTCGTTCTGGGCCCGGTACGTCCGCCGGACCGCCTCGACGTCGAGGGCCGCCACCGCCCGGGCGACCTCGCCCGGCACAGCGCCATGCCCTGGCCGAATCGGCGCCTGCATTGCTGCTCCTCTCCCCAGGTTCCCTTATGATACTCGGGATGCGCCCCGGGACTGCGGTCCGGACCGTTCCGCAGGATCCCGCACGGGTGCCACGCGGCATGCAATGACGCGAGCCAGCGCCGCGGTAAGGAGGCACATGCGCAACGCACGAGACATCTCGACTCCGAACAAGGCCTCCGCGCTTCGGGCGCTCCTGGCGCAACCCGGCGCGGCCATCGCGATCGGCGCGCACGATGCGCTCAGCGCGCGCCTCGCCGAGGAGGCCGGGTTTCCGGTCGTCTGGGCGTCGAGCTTCACCGTGGCGGCCGCCCAGCGGGCCATGCCGGACATGAACCTCCTCACCATGACCGAGAACCTCGACGCGGCCCGGTACATGAACGACGCCGTGGGCGTGCCGGTCATCGCCGACTGCGACAACGGGTACGGCAACGCGCTCAACGTCATCCGGACCGTCGAGGAGTACGAGCGGGCCGGCATCGCCGGGATCTCGGTCGAGGACAACGTCTTCCCGAAGCGCTCGAGCCTCTATACGAACATCAGGCGCGAGCTGGCGCCCGCCGAAGAGCACGTGGGCAAGATCCGCGCGGCCAAGCGAGCTCAGCGCAACCCCGACTTCGTGGTCATCGCCCGCACCGAGGCGCTCATCGCCGGCTACGGCGTGCCCGAAGCGCTCGCCCGGGCCCGCGCGTACGCGCAGGCGGGCGCGGACATGATCCTCCTCCACCACAAGGGGCCGACGGCCGACGAGGTCTTCGACTTCATGCGCCGTTGGGACCTCGCGACGCCCATCGTCGTGGTGCCCACCCTCTATCCGTCCGTGCGCGTCCAGGACCTGGAGGCGGCCGGCGTCAAGCTCGTGATCGTCGCCAACCACCTGCTCCGCGCGGCCGTCAAGGCGATGCGCGAGGCGCTGAGCGCCCTGGCCGGCGCGCACAGCATCGAGGCGGCCGCGCCGCACGTCGTGCCGCTCGAGGACATCTTCCAGCTCGTCGAGCTCGCCAAGTTCAGGGCGCGCGAGGCGGAGTTCGTGCAGAACGGGCCGGGCGCCGCGTCCCCCGACCGCCCCAGGGGCGGCGCGGCGTGACCGGCCGCGACCTCGCCGAGGTCCTCGAAGGGCTCGGGTACGACTTCTTCACCGGCGTCCCCTGCTCGCTCGTCGAGGGGCTCCTGCGCGCGCTCGAGACGCACCCGCGCCTGCCCTACGTGCCGGCGCCGCGCGAGGACGTGGCGCTGGGGCTCGCCGCCGGCGCCTGGCTCGGCGGCCGGCGTCCCGCGGTGATCATGCAGAACTCGGGGCTCGGCACCGGCATGAACGCCCTCGCGTCGCTCTCGCTCCTCTACAGGCTCCCGGCGCTCCTCCTCGTGACGTGGCGGGGGTACGGCGGGCGCGACGCCCCCGAGCACCTGCTGACCGGGGCCGTCACACCTCGGCTCCTCGACCTCCTCGGCATGGCGCACCGCGAGCTGACGCGGGAGGCGGCCGCGTCGACGCTCGAGTGGGCGGCGGCCGAGTCGACGCGCCGGATGGAGCCGGTCGCGGTTCTCGTGCCGCCCGGCGTCCTCGAGGAGACGCCGGGGCGCCCGCCCGCGGCGGACGGCCGGGCGCCGTCCGCGCCGGCGGCCGACGTCGCGCGGGGGAGCGCGCCGCCGGCCGTCCTCTCACGCCTCGAGGCGCTGCGCGCGGCGGTCGGCGCGATCGGCCGGGAGCCGGCGATCCACGCCAACGGCTACATCGGTCGGGAGTCGCACGCCGTGGCCGACCGGCCGGAGAACTTCTACATGATCGGCTCCATGGGGCTTGCGTCGGCCATCGGTCTCGGCCTGGCGCTGGCCCGGCCCGATCGCCGCGTCGTCGTCTTCGACGGCGACGGCAACCTCCTCATGGGCCTCGGGACGCTCGCCCTCGTGGCGGCGGTCGCCCCCGCGAACCTCGCCCACGTCGTCTTCGACAACGCGGTCTACGGCTCCACCGGCGGCCAGCGGTCGATCTCGGCCGACGTGCGGCTCGACCGCCTCGCGGCCGCGGCCGGCTACGCCTCGGCGCGTGCCGTGACGGCCGCAGGGGAGGTCCGCGACGCGGTCGAGGCCGCCCTCGCCGGCGCCGGCCCCCACTTCGTCCTCGTCAGGGTGACCGCGGCGCAGGCGGATGTGCCGCGCATCCCGTATCCGCCCGTGGCCATCCGGGACCGCTTCCGCGCCGCCGTCGGAGGTCGCTAGCGTGCCGAGCCGCCCCATCCTCCTCAACCCGGGCCCGGTGAACCTGTCCGATCGCGTCCGCCGGGCGCTCCTGCGGCCCGACATCTGCCACCGTGAGCCCGAGTGCGCCGACCTCCTCGCCAGGATCCGCCGGCGCCTCTGCGAGGCGTTCGCGCCGCAGGGGTACACGTCGGTCCTCCTCACCGGCTCGGGAACGGCCGCGGTGGAGGCCGCCGTCGCCTCGTCGGTCGGCGAGGGGGGCGCCATGCTCGTCGTGAACAACGGCGTGTACGGCGACCGGATCGCGAAGATGGCCCGCGTCCACGGCATCCGCGTGGTCGAGGTCGCGGCGGAGTGGACGGCGCCGGCCGACCTTGCCGGCATCGAGGCGGCCCTGCGCGCCGAGCCGGACGTCCAGGCGGTCGCGCTCGTGCACCACGAGACGACCACCGGCCTCGTGAACCCGGTGGACGAGGTCGGTCGGCTCGCGCGGGCCGCCGGCAAGCTCTTCGTCGTCGACTCGGTGTCCGGCCTCGGCGGCGAGCCGATCGACCTGGCCGGCGCCGGCGTGGACCTCTGCGTCGGCACGGCGAACAAGTGCATCCAGGGGACGCCGGGGCTCGGGTTCGTCCTGGTCCGGCGCGACGCGATGGACCGCCTCGCCGCCGTCCCGCCCCGCTCCGTTTACCTCGCCCTTCATGCCAACTGGCAGGCGCAGGAGCGAGGCGACACCCTCTTCACCCCTGCCGTGCAGACCGCCTACGCCCTCGACGAGGCGCTTGCCGAGCTGCTCGAGGAGACCGTGGCCGGGCGGATCGCCCGGTACGGCCGCGCCGCGGCGCTCCTGCGCGACGGCTTCGCCCGCCTCGGGCTCTCGTGCCTGCTGCCGCCCGAGCTGCGGAGCCACACGATCACGGCGCTCGACCTGCCGCGCGGCCTCACCTACGCCGAGCTGCACGATCGGCTCAAGGCGCGAGGGTTCGTCGTCTACGCGGGTCAGGGCCCGCTCGCCTCGCGGATCTTCCGCGTGGCGAACATGGGCGACGTCTCGCTCGACGAGTACCGGGAGTTCCTGGCGGCGCTCGAGTCGATCCTCGGCTGACGCCGCAGGCAGGGCCCTCCGCCTCCGCTACAATGCGGCGCGATGCCGCCGCGCCCGAGCCCGTCCGACCCGACGTCTTCCTCTCTCTCACGCGGAGAACGGTTGCTCGCTCGGGTGGTGGACGCGTGCGCCGCGAGGCCGCTCCCGGTGCTCGCGGTGACGCTGCTCACCGTCGTCGCCTCGCTCTGGATCTCGGTGGCCAGGCTGTCGTTCCACGGCAGCCGCGACGACATCGCGACCGCCGACGCCATCCCGCACACGGCGCGTTACCTGGAGTACGTGCGGGAGTTCCCCGACGACGCCCTGTCGATCGTCGTCGTCGTGGACGGGCGCGACGCGGCGCGGGCCACCGCCTTCGCCGACGCCCTGGCCGGCCGCCTCACCCACCTGCCGCAGGTCGAGCGGATCTTCTACCGGGTCGATCCGGCGGCCCTGGGCGGCCGTGCGCTCCTCTACCTGCCGGTCGGCGACCTCGAGCGCCTCGAGG
>DASVDK010000232.1:0-14977 GCA_036381125.1 Thermodesulfobacteriota bacterium
CCACGCGGTAGTCGAACTGCGCGCCCGCCCGTCGCTCCAGCTCGGCGAGCGCCTCCGCCTGCGACATCGCCGGGCGGTAGGGACGCGGCGAGGTCATGGCGTCGAACGCGTCGGCGACCGACAGGATGCGGGTCGCGAGCGGGATCTGCGCGCCCGCGAGCCCCTCGGGATAGCCGCTGCCGTCGAGCCGCTCGTGATGCGAGAGGACCATCGCGCGCTCGACCTCGAAGCCGGGGACCGCCTCGAGGATCTTGGCGCCGAGCGTCGCGTGCGTGCGCGCGAGACGGGTCTCGGCTTCGGTGAGCGGGCCCGGCTTGCGGAAGAGATCGCCGGTGATCGCGAGGCGGCCGATGTCGTGCAGCCGCCCCGCCACCCGCAGCCGCGCGAGCTGCGGTTCCGGCACGAGCAGCTCGCGGCCGAGGGCGCACGCGAGGTCGGCCACGCGCCGGCCGTGGCCGTGGAAGCCGCTGCGCGCGTCCACCATGACGGCGATGGCCGAGGCCGCCAGCTCGAGGAAGCGCCGCTGCTCGCGCTCGAGACCGAGCCCCTCGCGCACGAAGTCCGCGATCGGCTCGGCCAGCGCGAGGACCACGTCGAGGTCGGCCTCCGTGAAGGCTTCGCGGCGGCGCGGGTTGGCCACGTGCAGCGTGCCGATGACCTCGTCGCGGGCGACGAGCGGCACCGCGAGGCAGGAGCGGCTCGTGTAGTCACCCGAGCCGTTGGGCCGGAAGCCCGGCATCGTGGCTGCCAGCGCCGCGATGTCCGGCGTGGCGAAGGCGCGCCGCGTGGCGGCGACGACCCCGGCCACGCCCTCGCCGAGCCGCACGCGAAACGTGGCCAGCACGGCCGGCGAGGCGCTCTGGCCGTGGGCGCTCTTGACGAGCAGCTCTCTGCGCGTCCGGTCGAGCACCATGAGCGAGGCCCGGCCGCCGCCGACGGCCTCCATCGCCATGCGGGAGAGGAGGTCGAGGAGCTGCCCGACGGTCGCGAAGGAGTTCACCGCCCGCATGACGAGGTCGTAGTCGATCGTGCCGGAGGCGTCGGCTGCGGGCGCCTCCTCGGGCGGAAGCTCGGCCGCCTGGACCACGCGGTTGCGGCCGAGCGCCTTCGCCCGGTAGAGCGCCAGGTCGGCCGCGTGCACCAGGTCGGCCCGTTCGCGCGCGTCGACCGGCGCCGTGGCGGTGCCGATCGAGATCGTGAGCCGCACGTCCGGCTCCGGCCCCGACCCGGGGAACCGGTGCCGCTCGACCGCCTCCGTGACGCGGCGTGCGAAGGTGAGGGCGCCGACCTCGTCGGTCTCCGGGAGGATCACCGCGAACTCCTCCCCCCCGAAGCGGCACGCGGTGTCGCCGCGCCGCGCCGCGTGCCCGAGGATGCGGGCCACGTCGCGCAGCGCCTGGTCGCCCGCGGCGTGCCCGTAGCGGTCGTTGTAGGCCTTGAAGTGGTCCACGTCCGCCATGAGGAGCGACAGCGGGCGCCTGGCGCGCAACCCCCGCGTCAGCTCGCGGGCGAGCGTCTCGTCGAAGTACCGCCGGTTGTAGAGGCCGGTGAGCTGATCGGTGGTGGCCAGGCGAGCGAGGAGGGCGCGGTCCTGGTGGCGGTGGAGGATCGCCTCGGCCTGGACCGCGAGGATCATGAGGAACCGGGCGTCCTCCGTCGAGAAGGCGCCGCGCCGCCGGGCGAACAGCTCGAGCGCGCCGCGCGGCTGCCCCGCCGCGAAGAGCGGGACCGAGAGGGCGGAGCCGGCCTCGAGGGGACCGAGGACGAGCGCCGCCTCCGGATCGTCCGGCGACGGCAGCAGCATCGGCTGGCCGAGCCCGAGCGTCCACTCGGTGAGGCGCGTGCCCTCCGCGAGGGCGTCGTCGAGCGGCGCCTCGACGCCGCGCGTGACCGCGAGCGTGAGCCGCTCCCGGTCCTCGTCCCAGAGGTAGAGGAGCGCTCGGTCGAAGTGCACCATCTCGGCGGCCTGGTCGACGAGCACGTTCAGCGCCACGCCGAGGTCCATCTGCAGCGCGCCGAGGAGGCTCGCCCGAAGGAGCACGTTCACGTGTGCCACCCGCCGCCTGATGGCCTGGGGCGTCAGCTCCGGCGCCAGCGCCTGGGCGAAACGCCGCCCGGCGTCCAGACGGCCAGCCGCGCTGCGCGGGCGCACGTCCATGGACATGACGCACCGCATGCCGAGCAAGCGGTGTGCCAGAGGCGGACCGGTCGTACCTGCCGCCGCTCGATTGACACGTGCCGAGCAGGCACCAATAATCCCCGAAGGCGCTTGCTCGGGGCGCCGGTTCGAGTGCGTGGAATCGGGTGCGCCGGCCGGAGCGCCGCGGAGAGGGAGGCACCGATGGCGAAGACCCTCGTGACCGGCGGCGCCGGCTTCATCGGGTCGCATCTGGTCGAGGCGCTGCTCGCGGCCGGGCACGAGGTCGTCGTCGTCGACAACCTGTCCACCGGCGCCCTCGACAACCTCCGGTCCGTCCGGGGCGCCATCCGGTTCGTCGAGGGCGACGTGCGGGACCAGGCCGCGCTGCGCCCCCTCCTCGCCGGCGTGTCGTGGGTCTTCCACCTGGCCGCTCTCGCCTCGGTCCCCCGCTCGGTCGCCGACCCGTTCTCGAGCCACGACCACAACGCCACCGGGACGCTCGCCGCGCTCCTCGCCGCGCGCGACGCGGGCGTCTCGCGATTCGTCTACTCGGCCTCCTCGTCGGCCTACGGCGACACCGAGACGCTGCCCAAGGTGGAGACGATGCCGGCCCGCCCGAGGTCGCCCTACGCCATCGGCAAGTACGTGGGCGAGCTGTACGCCGAGACGTTCCATCGCCTCTACGGGCTCGAGACGGTCTCGCTCCGATACTTCAACATCTTCGGCCCGCGTCAGACGCCCGACTCGCCGTACGCGGCCGTCATCCCGAAGTTCGTGACGGCGCTGCTCCGCGGCGAGTCGCCCGTCGTCCACGGCGACGGCCGGCAGACGCGAGACTTCACGTTCGTCGCCAACGCGGTCGCCGCCAACCTGAGAGCGGCCGAGGCGCCGGCCGACCGGGTCGCGGGGCGGGTCTTCAACGTCGGCTGCGGGGAGCGGACGAGCCTCCTCGATCTCCTCGACGAGCTCGCCTCGCTCACCGGGTCGCGCGTCGCGCCGCGCCACGTCGAGCCGCGTGCCGGCGACGTGCGCGACTCGCAGGCCGACATCGAGGCCGCGCGCCGCGCCCTCGGCTACGAGCCGTCGGTCGGCCTCCGGGACGGCCTCGCCCGCACGGTCGAGTGGTACCGGGAGACCGGAAGGGCGGCGACCCGATGAGCGGAGGGCTCGTCGCCGGCCGCCGCATCGCCGTGGTGGGCCTCGGCTACGTCGGCCTGCCGCTGGCGGTCGCGTTCGGGCGCAAGGGGCGAGTCGTCGGCTTCGACATCGCGGCCGAGAAGGTGGCCCGGCTCGCCCGGGGCGAGGACCCGACCGGCGCCGTCACCCCCGACGACCTCGCCCGCGCGGAGGTCGAGTACACGAGCGACCCGCGCCGGCTCGCCGAGGCGGACTTCGTCGTCGTGGCGGTCCCCACGCCGGTCGACGAGACCAAGCGGCCCGACCTGCGGGCGCTCGCGTCCGCCTCGCGCCTCGTGGGGGAGCAGCTTCGCCGGGGCGCCATCGTCGTCTACGAGTCCACCGTCTATCCCGGCTGCACCCGTGAGGTCTGCGTCCCGCTCCTCGAGAGGGCCTCGGGCCTCACCGCGGGGCGCGACTTCGCCTACGGCTACTCGCCCGAGCGGATCAACCCGGGCGACACCGAGCACACCCTCGAGCGGATCGTGAAGGTCGTCTCGGCGAGCGACCCGGCCACGCTCGACGTCGTGGCCGACGTGTACGGGCAGGTGGTCGCGGCCGGCGTCTTCCGGGCGGCCAGCGTCGAGACCGCCGAGGCGGCCAAGGTCATCGAGAACACGCAGCGCGACCTCAACATCGCGCTCATGAACGAGCTCTCGCTGATCTTCCACCGGATGGGGCTCGACACGCGCGAGGTGCTGGCCGCCGCCGGCACCAAGTGGAACTTCCTGCGCTTCGTGCCCGGCCTGGTCGGCGGCCACTGCATCGGCGTCGACCCCTACTACCTGACGCACAAGGCGGAGGCGCTGGGGCATCACCCGGAGGTCATCCTCGCCGGGCGGCGGATCAACGACGCGATGGGCCAGTACGTCGCCGAGCAGACCGTGAAGACGCTGATCCGGGCCGGCAAGGGGGTGCGCGGCTGCCGGGTGCTCGTGCTCGGGCTGACGTTCAAGGAGAACGTCCCCGACCTGCGCAACTCCCGCGTCGTGGACGTCGTGCGGGAGCTGGAGGACTACGGCGTCGAGTGCCGGCTCCACGACCCGATCGCCGACCCGCACGAGATCGCCGAGGAGTACCGCGGCCGGACCGTCGTGGCCGATCCCGCGGCGGCCGTCCCGGTGGACGGCGTGGTGCTTGCCGTCGCGCACGCCGCCTACGCGCCGCTCAGGCTCGAGACGCTCGCAGGGTGGTGCCGGGGCACGCCCGTCCTGATCGACGTGAAGGGGCGGTTCCCGAGGGCCGCGGCCGAGGCGGCCGGCATCGCGTACTTCGCGCTCTGAGCCGCGGCAGGACGGGGCCGCGCTTGACACGGCCTCCGCCTGGCCGGTACCATACCGGCACCATCCACCCACGGACCGATCCGGGCGCGTAACTCAGCGGTTAGAGTGCCATCCTCACACGGTGGAAGTCGCTGGTTCAAGTCCAGCCGCGCCCACCAACTCCTTTCCTCGTCCATGGGGTCAGGTCTTTCCATTTTCCAGGCAGGCGAACGGTGCGGACCGACGCCGGTCGTTTTCCGCGGGCCGCAGCCGACCCGCCCCGCGCCTCACCCTGTCGGGATCCGTCCTAGAAGCTGATTCGCACGCCGAGCCGCGCGTTGCTGTCGACGGCCGGCACCTGCACGAAGAGGATCGCCCGCGAGACCACGTTGGCCCACCGGCCGTCGAGCGTCAGGAAGGAGGCGGTGTGGAGCGCCGCGATCGAGCCGAAGTAGGCGAGCACGGCGCCGTCGCTTGGCCGCTCGCCGAGCAGGCGGTTCGTCTCTCTGAAATCGGACGACCCGTTGATCTCGAGCGTCTGGGCCATGTCGAGGAACAGCGCCGACTGCGCGGCCAGGAAGAGCCCGACGTCGCGCTCGGCCGGCACCACCACCTCGGCCCAGCTATCCCCCCGTCCCGGCCGGGAGGCGAGGGGGACCTCCGTCTCGATGTACTCGCGCGGCGTGGGGACGCGATCGGAGAGCGCGACGGACTGCCGCGCCTCCCGGGCCCCGGCCGCGTCCAGGCTGCCCGATCGGAAGGTCGGCGTTCCGGTCTCCGCCGGCGCCGCCGGCGGCTCGGCCGCGCGGAAGCGGAGGGTGTACGCGGGGTCCCAGCGCGCATCGGCCAGGAGCCTGACCCCGGAGGCCGAGCGGCCGGCGCCCCCCTCGGCGTGCGCCGGGGTCGCGAGACCCAAGCTCACCGTCACCACCGCCGCGACCAGGCCGAAGGTGCGCGCACGCCAGGCCATGACTCCTCCAGGGTCCCAGGGCCCGAACCGACCAGGCCCTTTCTCGATGTCATATGACCCATACGACATTTCCGACCGCTTGTGAAGCAAGAAGTGATGCCGGTCGCTCGATCACCGTGCATACGATCACAACGCCACCCGTCGGGCAAGGTATGCGTTGACATCGGGCAGCAAGCTCTCCTAGAGTGCCGAAAAGCGGCGCATCGGAAGACGTCGGTGCCGCATTCGGTTCCTGGTATCCATGGCCTTCCCATCCAGACTCGGGCGCGGAGGCGGGAATGAGGCTTCGCCGGGAGCGAAGACGGCGGCAGGAGCGTTCTGGTCCGGGTGCCGGCGTCGGGCGGCTCAAGATCAGCGGGGTGCTGGCGTCGGAGCCGGCGGGCAAGAGCCTGAAGGACTGCGAGCACGGGGAATGCTTCGTCACGTATGATGCCGGCAGCGAGGACCAGGAGGTGCGGCGGCGCTTCGGCGTGACGGGGCTGCGCCGCATGAAGCTCCTGCGCATCGCCACCGAGGCCCACGAGCAGGGCATCGACCTCACGCAGGAGGACCTCGCCTACCGCATCCTCAACTGCGGCCTCAAGACCATCAAGCGCGACATCGCGTACTTCCGCAAACAGGGCCTCTTCCTCCCCACGCGCGGCCAGCAGAAGGACATCGGGCCGGTCCTCACCCACCAGGTCGAGGCGGTGCGCATGGCCATCGAGGGCAAGCCCACCTGGGAGATTGCCAGGCGCATCCTGCATCCGCCGCGCGCCATCGAGCGCTACCTCGCCACCTTCGCCCGCGTCGTCGCCCTTGCCGACGGCGGGGCCGAGCGCCGCGCCGCGGCGGCGAGCCTCGGCCTCTCCGAGCGGCTCTTCTCCGACTTCCTCGCGCTGCGCGACCGCTACGCGGACACCGAGCACGCCGGCCGGATGGCCGAGATCCTGGCGAAGCGACCCGAGCCCGAGCCGGCGCGCGAGGAGACCGGCCGCGGGCGGCTGCCGATCTACGACGAGCAGGTCAAGGTGCTACGCCGCGAGTTCTTCCAGTTCCTGCTCGAGCACGAGATCCGCCGCGCGAGACGCTACGGCCAGCCGCTCACGTTCCTGCTCATCGAGCTCGACGGCGGCAGTCGGGGGCGGCCGCTGCCGAGCAGCGTCCTCAACCGCGCCCTGGCGGGACAGCTCCGCTCGACACTGCGCAAGACGGACGTCGTCGGCCGCCTCGGCGCCTCGCGCTTCGGCGTCATCATGACCGCCGACACGCAGGCGGCCTACCGGGTCGCCGAGCGGATTCGCGGCCTGATGGCCGGGCTCGACGGCGGGGGCGACCCCGCCTCGCCCGAGTCGGGCATGCGGGCGACCGTGAGCGTCGGCGGCGCGTCGCTGGCCGCCGGCGCGCTCGACTCGCCCGAGGCGCTCACCGAGATGGCCGCGACCATGCTGTCGCAGGCGCGCGAGGGTGGGGGCAATCGCACCCGCCTCCACGCCTTCCCGGACGTGGCGGCCCCGGCCGCGGCCGAGCCGGGAACCCCGCCCGCGGAGGTCGCCGAGGTCCCAACGGAGGAGGAGGCCCCGGGCGGCGCACGCCGGAGCGCGTGACGCTCGCCCGCGCGGGTCGCCGGGCCTCGCGCATTCGGGCGCACGGACCCGGATGGTGGCCGAGTTCGTCGCGCCGGTGCGCCACGTCACCGACACGCGGTCGCGTCGCGATCTACCCTCCGCCGAATGTTCCGCGACCTGTGTGAAGCCGAAGTGTTCTTCTCCGCGGACTACCCGCCGCTTCGGCAGCTCGTGCACGATCTGTCGCCCGAGCGCCTTCGCCTGCGGGCCGCGATGATCGTCCCCGCCGGCGTCCGCGTGCAGGTGCGGCTGCGGCTGCCCGGCATCCGCCGGCCGGTCTCCCTCGTCGGGTCGGTCACCCCGATGCCCGAATCCGGGCAGTGCGAGGTCGCCTTCACCGACGTCTCGGCGTCCGCGCGGCTCGCGATCGCGCGCTACGCGGAGCTGGATCAGGAGAGCTGAGGTCGGCCGCCCCGGGCTGCGGGCGGCCGCGGGAGAGGCGGCGCACGGACGACAACCGTCCGGGCGCCTTTTTTGTGTTCAGGAATCACATTCTCTCACGTAGAATGGAACACGTGTGGGCGAGCAGGCCTGCTCGGGCCTTGCCGCCTCAAGGAGACTCGTCAGAGGGATCGCGTGACCGTACGGAGCCCCGCCGAACCGCGAGTCGGCCAGCTCAAGATTTCCGGCGTTCTGTCATCGGAGCCTGCCGGCAAGCCGCTACGCGACTGTGCGCGCGGTGAGTGTTTCGTCACGTACGACGCGGGGGAGGAGGACGAGGAGACCCGCCGGCGCCACGGCGTGATCGGACTGCGCCGCTTCAAGCTCCTGCGGATCGCCACCGAGGCGCACGACCAGGGCATCGACCTCACGCAGGAGGGCCTCGCCAAGATCCTCGGCGCGGGCGTCAAGACCGTCAAGCGCGACATCGCGTACTTCCGCAAGCACGGCATCTTCCTGCCGACGCGCGGCCAGCAGAAGGACCTCGGGCCCATCGTCCCCCACCAGGTCGAGGCGGTCCGCCTCACCCTCGACGGTCTCGACGACTGGGAGGTGTCGCGCCGCATCCTCCACTCCCCGGGCATGGTCGGCCGCATCATCGGCAGCTTCGCCCGCGTCGTCGCGTTCCTGCGCGAAGGGCGCGACCCCGAGGACATCGCCTATCTCGTCGACGTGCCGCTCAGGCTCGTCGACGAGTACCGCCGCGTCGCCGCCGAGGCCGCCGCCGATCCGGCGCGCCAGGCCCGTCTCGAGGCGCTCGTGGCGCGGCATGCCCCGGGGCCCGCCGACGAGGCGGCCGCGGGCACGGGAGGGGAGAACGGCGCGCAGCCGCGCGAGGGACAGGGTCGCAGGCGCCCACCGCTCTTCGACGAGCAGGTCAAGGTGCTCCGCCGCGAGGTCTTCGAGTTCCTCTTCGACCTCGAGGTCCGCAAGGCCACCCGCTACAAGCTGCCGGTTGCCGTCGTCGCCATCGAGGCCGCGGCCGGCGACGGACCGACCCAGGCGGGGCGGACCCTGGCCTCCATGACCCTCGCCGAGCACCTGCGCGAGCAGGTCCGCGCGACCGACGTGATCGGCCGCGCCGCGGTCTCGCGGTTCTACATCCTCCTTCCGGTCGCCGACGTGCCGGCCGCGCAGGGCTTCGTCCAGCGCCTCCTGCGCGACCGCAACATTCCGCCCCAGACCCGGATCGTGGCCGGCGCCGCCTGCTTCCCGGCGCACGGCTCGCGCGCCTCGGAGCTCCTGCGCGAGAGCGAGCGCGCGCTCGGGACTGCGCGGGCGACCGGGAGGGCCTTCGCGTTCGCGTCCGATGCGTTCCCCGGGTCGAACCGGGCGGTGGAGCCCTCCGCTGGAGGCGGCACGAATCTCACCAGCCGGGCAATGTAGGGGACGCTGATCGGCCGACATCGGCCTGGACCGATCGGCCGTCACCGAGGCGTGCGACCGCGTCGACGGCACCTCACGTCGTGAGCCCGCGGCGCGGGGATTCGCCGTACAGGTGCGCCCGGATCATGTACGGGTCGCCTGATACTATGCGAATCAGAGAAAGCCGGCCTGGATCGGGCCACTGGTGCCGGCAAGTAGCGGAGGTCCGGAATGCCGCGGGCGACGGGTGAAGCGATGGTGGCGAGCGCCGTCGCGGGCGCGCGCGAGGACCTCGCGGCTGCCGATCTCTACCGTCGGCTGCTCGCGCGGTGCAGGGCAACGCTCACGACCCTGCCCGACAAGCCCGAGGAAACCCCCGAGACCACGCTGCGCGCGCTGTGGCACCTGGCCGCGGGCGTCCCGTTGTCCGCGCACGCTGCCGCGAGCGCGACGCCGATGCCGCTCGACAGCGGACAGGTCGCGCGCCTCGAGAGGCTCCTCGAGGCCCGCCTGCGCGGCACGCCGCTGGCCCATCTGACGGGGCGGCAGCGCTTCTTCGGTCTCGAACTCCTGGCCGGTCCCGAGGCGCTGATCCCGAGGGCAGAGACCGAGCTGCTCGTCGCGGTCGCCCTCGAGCGCGTCCGCGCGGCCGTCGCCGCACGCGGCACCGCACTGGTGGTGGACGTCTGCACCGGGAGCGGGAACGTGGCGCTCGCGCTCGCGGCCAATGCACCGCGAGCGACCGTCTACGCCGCCGATCTCTCCAGCGCGGCCGTCGACCTGGCGCGCCGCAATGCCGTCCGGCTCGGGCTCCACGAGCGCGTGGAGGTCCGGGTCGGCGACCTCCTGACGCCGTTCGAGGAGCCCGGCTTCCTCGGCCAGGTCGACGTGCTGACCTGCAACCCCCCGTACATCTCCGAAGCCAGGGTCGACCGGATGCCGCCCGAGATCTCGAGGCACGAGCCGCGCATGGCCTTCGACGGCGGCCCCTTCGGCGTCAGCATCCTCCAGCGACTCACGCGCTGCGCCCGCCGGTTCCTGCGACCCGGCGGGTGGCTCGTCTTCGAGACCGGCGCCGGACAGGGAGGCGCGATGGTGCGTCGCCTGGCCGCGAACCCGGACTTCGCGGACGTCCGCTCCGTCGCGGGCCCCGACGGGACGGTGCGCGTCGTGCTCGGGCAGACCACGCCGGCCATCGGCATCGCCTAGCCCGAGCCATCGGCAATCAGGCTTCCGGGCCCAGCGGGCAGGTGCCTTCGGCCCGGCCGCGGCCCTGCCGCGACCTCCAGCCATCCTGGCGACGGTCCCCTTAATCTCCCGGAACCACACGCTTCTTCCGACGGTTGCACCGTACAGCCTCCAGGCAGGCCAGGAGGCAAGCGGGAGTCGGCTTGCCGATACGGGCCTCAATTGACCTGGGGCTTTTCGCTTGACTCCTCACCAACAGCCTGTAACATCAGTCACAGATTCAAGTGGGTCAGTTGACCCCGAAACCAATCCAGTGACCCTGATCACCTAACGAGGGCCTCTTGCAGCGTTCAGCTCGGCTGTTCGTCGGGGTGGTGCTCCTGGCAGCGGCCACCGGATGCGCATCGCCGACGCCTCCACGCCTCGTGGGCGGCACCGCCGCCGACGAGGCGACGCCCACGTCGGCCACCTACACCATCGGCCCCGAGGACGTGCTGATGGTGTCGGTCTGGAAGGAGGAAGGGCTCACGCGGCAGGTCCGCGTGCGGCCCGACGGGTTCATCTCGTTCCCGCTCGTGGGCGAGGTCCGCGCGGCCGGCCTGACCGCGGCACAGCTCCAGGCCGATCTGACGCGACGGCTGCAGGCGTACGTCACGGCGCCCGCGGTCAGCGTGATCGTCGAGGAGATCAACAGCTACAAGGTCTTCGTCCTCGGCGAGGTCGAGCGGCCCGGCCTCGTCCCGGCTCGATCGCAGATCACGGTGCTCCAGGCGTTGTCACTGGCCGGTGGCCTCAAGCCGTTCGCGGACGGCGACCGGATGGTGCTGGTGCGGGAGGTCGACGGCAAGACCGTCAGGGTCCGCCTGAACTACCGGGACCTCGTGCTCGGCCGCAACGGTGCCGTGAACCTCGTCCTCGAGTCCGGCGACACCCTTGTGGTTCCGTAGGGGTTGGGTGGAAGCCGCGGCCGTGCTCACCATCGTGTGCGGTGCGCCGCAGGCGGCCCGAGGGGCCGTGTATTCCCTGGAGCCGGAGCTGTCGGTGACCGAGACGTACGACGACAACGTGAACCGCAGCGACGAGGATCCCGAGCACGACTTCGTCACGAGCGTTCGTGCGGGGATGAGCGCGACGGCGACGACTCCCCGGTTCCGGAGTGCCGCGAGCTACGCGCTCGGGACGGAGTTCTTCGCCCGGGAGACGGAGGAGGACGGGCACCTGCAGCACGACGCGTCGCTGTCGGCCCTCTACGACGTGAGCCAGCAGTTCAGCCTGCGCGTGGCCGATACCCTCCGCGTGGCCGACACGTCCGAGCCCGAGGCCGCACGCGCGGTACCCCTGCCCGAGGGGCAGGTCCCGCCGCCGCCGAGTGCGCAGGCGCCGGGGACCACGTCGACCCGCCGCGTCAGGCAGGTTGCCAACACCCTCGTCGCCGGCGTCGATTACCGGTACAGCGCGTTCACGACGCTCGGCGCCGAGTACAGCCTGGCGGTCCAGCGGTACGACGCGCCGGACTTCACGGATTCCAACACCCACTCCGGGCTCTTCCAGGCAAGCCGCGCGGTCGGGCGAAACGACAGCCTCGGGCTGTCGGCATCGGCCGCCTGGACGGAGATTACGAACCGCGCCGGTGACGAGCAGTGGTTCTACGACACGAGAGGGACCTGGCGTCACAGCTTCACGGAGTGGACGGCGCTGAGCACCAGTGTCGGCGTGGCCTGGACGGATGAGCCGGGCATCGATCCGGGGCTCGTCGGCGACGCGTCGATCACGCACATTTCCGACAGGAACCGGTACCTGGCCGAGTACGAGGGGTCCTTTCGGGCGAGCAACGAGAGCGGGGAGGCGGTCCGATCCGACCGCGTGGCCGTTAGTCTGGCGCGCGACCTGTCCCCGTACGTGACGGGTGAACTCGGAGCGGCGGCCGTCAGGAACGAGACGCTCCGGGGCGAACGAGACACGGCGTATAGCTACAGCGTGACTGCTCGGCTTACCGGCCGGATCGCGCGATGGCTCGATTGGGTCCTGGGGTACACGTTCGAGCGGAACGACGCGGAGGCGCCGCAGAACGACTTCACGAATAACCGGGTCACGGCCGGCGTCACGATCCGCTTCCCGCCGGCCACGAGCAGGCAGCTCTAGGAGACCGAGGACATGGCGCAGACGGTGAGCCCGCTGCCGACGACACCGGCGGACATCCTGCACGTCGTCAGGCGGCGCAAGTGGCAGATCCTGGTGCCGTTCCTGGTGATCGGCGGCCTCGCGGCGTTCCTCGCCCACGCGCTGCCGTCCGTGTACCGGTCCTCGACGACGATCCTCGTCGTCAAGGCGCAGGTCCCCGAGACGTTCGTGCGCAGCACGGTCACGGCGGAGATCGACGACCGGCTCGCGACGATCACGCAGCAGATCCTCTCGCGGACCCGACTCGAGCGGATCATCAAGCAGTTCGACCTCTACGCCGAGGAGCGGGCCACGCAGCCGATGGACGCCGTCGTCGCCCGGATGCGCCGCGCGATCGAGGTCGAGGTGCAGCGGGGGAACAACGCGTTCACGGTGTCCTTCGTCGGCAGCGAACCCCGCCTGGTGCGCGACGTCACGAACGAGCTCGCCGCCGTGTTCATCGAGGAGAACTCGAAGATCCGCGAGGAGCTTGCCGCCAACACGTCGCAGTTCCTCGACACGCAGCTCGAAGCGCTCAAGCAGACGCTGAACGAGCAGGAGCGGCAGGTCCGGGAGTTCAAGGAACGCTACATGGGGCAGCTCCCCCAGCAGCAGGAGGCGAACCTGCGGCTCCTCGACCGCCTCCAGAGCCAGAGCCAGGCCATTGCCGACCGGGCGCGAGCCGCCGAAGAGCGCCGCCTGCTCTTGCAGGCACAACTCGGCGCGACGCCGAAGTTCAACGAGGTGGTCGTGCGGGTGACGCGCTCGGGGTCCGGCGCCGGCAGGGAGACGACCGTCCTGTCGTCCGCATCCCCGCGAGATACGAACCGGGCGCGACTCGAGGAGGCGCGGGCCACCCTCCTGCAGCTTCGCACCCGGTACACGGAGGCGCACCCGGACGTCGTGCGTGCGAGGCGGCAGCTCGAGGAGCTGGAGGCGATCGTCGCCGGGGGGGGCGTGGCCGCCACGGACGCTCCCGGCGAGTCGACCGGCCCCGACGACCACATCGCCGTCGACGAGATCCGACAGGTCCCCAACCCGGTGTACGAGCAGATCCAGGCTCAACTGCGGGCTACCGACCGCGAGATCGAGTACCTGCGGGCGAGCCATCGCGACATCCTCGCGAACATCGAGGTCGTGCAGCGGAAGGTCGAGAGCGTGCCGAAGCTCGAGCAGCAGCTCGCCGACCTCACGCGAGACTACAACAACACCCAGGCGAGCTATCAGGCGCTGCTCTCGAAGAAGCTCGAGGCGGAGATGGCCGAGGATCTCGAGCGGCGGCAGAAGAGCGAGCAGTTCCGGGTCCTCGACCCGGCCGTCCTGCCGCAGACGCCCTACCGGCCGAATCGGGCGCAGATCCTCGCTGTCGGGCTCGTTGCGGCGCTCGGAGTCGGCGCCGGCGGCGCGCTCGGCCTCGAGCTGTTGAAGGGCGCCGTCCGGAGCCCCGCCGATCTGAAGGCGCTCGCCCCTCGGCTCTCCGTGCTCGGCGTGATTCCCACGGTGGAGGACCGGGCCAGGCTTCGCCGGCGCCGCCTGCTGACTGCACTGGGCGTCGCGCTCTTCCTCGTGGCGTACGGCGCAGGCGCCGCGGCAGCACTCGCGTACAAGGACCGGATCGTCCGACTCCCGGGCGTGCAGATGCTGGTCATGAGGTAGCGGGTCGCATGTACGAGAGCTTCTTCGGCTTCACCGCGAAGCCGTTCTCGACCCTCGCCGACCCACGTTTCCTGGTGGAGACGGAAACGCACCGGGAGGCCCTTGCCGCTCTCCAGTACGGGATACAGGAGCGGAAGGGCTTCATCGTCCTCACCGGGGAGGTGGGCACGGGAAAGACCCTCATGATCCGTGCGCTGCTCGAGCGGCTCGGACCCGAGGTGGCCACGGCGTACGTGACGAACCCGAGGATGGACCTCGTGGGGTTCTTCACGTGCATGTTCGCCGAGTTCGGCATCCCGAATCGACCGGCGACCAAGGGCGATTGCCTGGTCGCCCTGAACGGATGGCTCATCGATCAGCTCGTGGAGGGGCGTACGCCGGTGCTGATCGTGGACGAGGGGCAGAGCCTCAGCCGCGAGATGCTCGAGGAGCTTCGGCTCCTCACGAACCTCGAGACGGCAGAGCACAAGCTCCTGCACCTCGTCCTCGCGGGGCAGCCCGAGCTGGACACGATCCTCGCCGACCCGGCGTTGCGGCAGTTCGTGCAGCGGATCACCGTGCGGCATCGGCTCCTGCCGCTCTCGAAGGAGGAGACGCGTCAGTACGTCTCCCTGCGCCTCGCGAGGGTCGGGGCCGACGCTCGCCGGATCTTCACCGACCGCGCGCTCAGGTGGATCTATCGCTATGCGCGAGGGATCCCGAGGATCACCAACGCGCTCTGCGATTCGGCGCTCATGATCGCCTACAGCGCAGGGCAGCGCGAGGTGACGCACAGGACGGTGAAGGAGGCTGCGCGCATGGTCGCGGCCGTCGCAGCTTAGGGTTCCAGGGCAGGAGCGAGCGAGACATGGGCAGGATCTACGACGCGCTGCGCAAGGCCGAGCAGGAGCGGCGCCAGAGGGGCGGGGCGGCGACCCGCACGGAGCCGGCGCTGCTCCTCGACGAGGAGCTCCCCGGAGGTGGTGCGCGCGTCGAGCCGCTGTTCGGCGACGACGGCGCGCGCGCGGAGCCG
>DASVDK010000233.1:0-7826 GCA_036381125.1 Thermodesulfobacteriota bacterium
TCGCGTCGCGCGTCGTCAAGCCGGGCGAACCGGCGCGGCTCGTGTGCGAGCGGTGCGGCCGGATCTTCTGGCAGGACCCCAAGCTTGCCGCCGGCACGCTCTTCACGTACGAGGGGAAGCTCGTCCTGCTCAGGCGCGGCATCGAGCCGGCGTACGGCAAGTGGGTCTTCCCGGGCGGCTTCGTCGATCGGGGAGAGGTCGTGGCGGACGGGGCGGTCCGCGAGACCTGGGAGGAGGCGCGCGTCCGCGTGGCGGTGACGGACCTGCTCGGGCTCTACTCCTACCCCGAGCGGCCGGTCGTGGTGGTGGTGTACGCCGCGCGGATCGTCGAGGGCGTGCCGACCGCGGCCGACGAGACGCTCGAGGTGGGGCTCTTCGGTCCCGACGAGATCCCCTGGGACGACCTCGCCTTTCCCTCCACGCGCGACGCCGTCCGCGACTACGTGGCCCGCGTCTTGTCCCGCCCCTCGACGCCCTGACGAACGGGCGGCCGGCACCCGCCGTCGTGGCGCGCGGGCCGCGGCCCGGGGCCGCTGGCGCGGGGGCGCGAATCGGGCTCCGGTGCTGGCGTGCCGCCCACGGACCGCATTGCCGGCGCTCCGGCCTTCGGCCGGGCCCCCGCTTCGCGGGGGCGCAAATCGGGCTCCTGTGCTGGCGTGCCGCCCACGGACCGGCGTCACGGCGCTCCGGCCTTCGGCCGGGCCCCGTTGTGCGGGGCGTGGAGCGGCGCCTGTTCTCGGGTGCCGCCCACGGACCGCACTGCCGGCGCTCGGGCCTTCGGCCCGGGGCCGCTGGCGCGGCCCGCATTCACGCTACTTGCCAGCGGCTAGGTGGCGGTCGACGAAGGCGTCGATGGCCGCCCACGCCTCGCGCGCCGCGTCCGGGCGGAAGGTGGGCCGGTCCTCGTTGAGGAACGCGTGCCCCGCACGCGGGTAGACGATCATCTCGAACTCCTTCTCGGCCCCCTTGAGCGCGTGGCGCAGCATCTCGAGGTGCTGGGGCGTGATGAGGTCGTCCTCCTGACCGAAGATGCCGAGGAGGGGGCAGCCGAGGCGCTCCACGTAGTCCAGCGGGTGGCGCGGCTTGAGGTCGGTGAGTTCGGGATAGAGGACGCGGCCGTAGCAGTTGACCACGGCCGAGAGGCTCCCGGTGGAGCCGGCCAGCATCATGGCGAGCGCGCCGCCGATGCAGAACCCGATGGCGCCGACCGGTCGCGGCCCCTCGGGCGTGCCCGCACCGACCTGGGCGTCGCGGCGGAGCCAGTCGATCCCGCCGTGGAGGCTGCGCAGGATCACCCGGTCGGGGAGGCTGGCCATGACCGCGCGGCCCGCAGCCAGGTCGTAGAGGTCGGGATCGCGGTGCGCCAGACCGGTGTAGAGGTCCACCGCCAGCGCCACGTACCCTCGCTCGGCGAACCGCTGGCACACCCGCCTGAGGTCGCTCGTGAGGCCGAAGACCTCCTGCACGACGAGAATGGCCGGCCGGGGGCCGGGATCGCCGGGACGGACCAGGTAGGCGTCGAGCGGCCCCGACTCGCCCTCCACCGTCACCATCTGCACCTGTGTCTGCACGGAGTCCTCCGCCCGGTCCCGAGCCGCCGCGGCGCTCGGCCCTAGTGCTTGTAGAACGGCAGCGCGCTCACCACGGCCGGCCGGTCGGGTCTCGGGGCGGCGGCGCCCGGCGCCGGCCGCGTCCCCACGACGACCCGGGTCGAGGGCTCGGCCGCCTCGCGGCGGACCATGGCGAGCGCGATCGTCCGGCCGACCGTCGGCCCGTCCACCAGGCTGGTGATCCGGCCGACCTCCTTGTCGGCGAAGCGAATCGGGTCGCCGGCCGCCACGCCCTCGGCTCCCTCCGGGAAGACGAGCCCCACGAGCAGCCGGTTCACGTGCCCGATGTACGTCGCCCTGGCGATCACCTCCTGCCCCGTGTAGCAGCCCTTGTTGAGGGAGATGGCGTGCGCGAGGCGCGCCTCGAGCGGGTTGGTCGCCGTGTCCATGTCGACGCCGAACCAGGGGATGCCCGCCTCGACGCGCAGCGAGTCGAGCGCCCGGAACCCGGCCGGCCGAAGGCCCAGGGGGCGGCCCGTCTCGAGGAGGCGATCGTAGAGCGCCACGACGCGGGGCGTCGGGCAGAGGATCTCGAAGCCGTCCTCGCCGGTGGCGGAGTGGCGGCAGACACGCACCTCGACCGGCTCGCCCCCCGGCAGGTCGACGCGGCGCGTGAGGTTCGCCAGCGTGGCCGCCGGCGGCAGCGGGCCGCCGAGCGCCGCCTCGACGACCGCGGCGGAGGCCGGCCCCTGCACGAGCAGGCTCGCGAGCCGCTCCGAGAGGTCGGTGAACACGACGCGGTCGGCGACGCGGAAGTGGTTCAGGTGGTCGATGACGGCCCGCGCGGCGCCGGGCGGCGTCACCAGGAGGAACGTCTCGCCGACGGCGTAGATGCGCAGGTCGGCCACCATCTTCCCGGTCGGGGTGAGGGTGGCGGCGTATGCCCCCTGCCCGTCGACGAGCGGACGCAGGTCGGCGGTGACCTGGCCGTTCAGGAAGCGGACGCGGTGCGGGCCCTGCGCCTCCACGATGCCGAGGTAGGCGGTGTCGAAGAGGCCGGCCGATTCGCGGACCGCACGGTGCTCGGCGATCGGGTCGCCGAAGTGCGCGGCCACCTCGAAGCCGTCGGGCGCCCCGGGGCCGCCGTCGTCCGGTCCGGCGAAGACCGTGGCGAAGGTCGCTCCGAGCGCCCGCTCGTGGTCGAACAGCGGTGTCGAGCGCGGCATGGGCGTCCTTTCGACAGGGCGTCAGTCTATCACCGCCGGCGCCGGGCGCGCGAAGCTTCCGGAATCGCTCTCGATTTCCGAGCGCGAGCCCGAGGCCATCGACGCCGGTGCTCCGGATCGAGCATGGGCTCGGTCCCGGGGCGGCGCCGCCGAGGGTCGGTCCGGACCCGGGGCCGCCTGCTAGACTTTTCGCAGGGAGGTTCCCGATGCCGCTTGCCGAGTCGATGGCGAGCCTTGCCGACCAGATCCTCGAGGACCGCTGGAGGACCTCGCCGGTCGCGGCCACCCTCGATGGCGTGCACCGGTACGACCGAGAACTCGACGAGGTCGGCGCCGACGCGCTGGCCGACGCGGCGGCGCGCCAGCGGGCCTGGCTGGCCCGCCTCGCGGACATCGATCGGGCCGCGCTGCCGACCGAGGCGCGCCTCGACCACGCCGTCCTCACCGGGTACCTCGAGGCGGCGATCGACGCCTACGAGCACGTCCGGGCCTGGCAGAAGGACCCGAGCGGCTACGCGAGCACCGCCCTCTACGGCGTCTTCCCGCTCGCGCTGCGTACGTTCGCGCCGGCCGAGGCGCGCGCCGAGGCGGCGGCCTCGCGCCTCGCGCAGGTCCGGCGGTTCCTCGACCAGGCGCGCGCGAACCTCGAGCGCGCCACCGGGGGGCGCGTCTCGCCGCGGGTCTTCACCGAGACGGCCATCGAGGTCGTGCGGGGCGGCCAGGCCTTCTTCGCCGAGGTCGTGCCGCGCCTGGCCGAGCCGCTCGCGTCGCACACGCTCAAGCGGCAGCTCCTCGAGGCCAACGCCGACGCCATGGCGGCCTTCGCGGACTACCTCGAGTGGCTCCGGAGCGTCCACCTGCCGCGCTCGACCGGCAGCTTCGCCATCGGGCGCGAGGCCTTCGACCTCAAGCTGCGCACCGAGCACGGCCTGCCCTACGACGCCGACCAGCTCGCCGCCATCGGCCGCGAGGCGATGGAGCAGACCGAACGGAGCCTCGCCGCGCTCGCGCGCACGATCGACCCGAACCGGAGCTGGATGGAGCAGGTCGAGGCGCTCAAGCGCGACCATCCCACCGCCGCGGGGCTCCTCGACGCCTACCGCGCCGAGATGGCCCGCGCCCGCGCGTTCGTCGTCGAGCACGGGCTCGTCACGCTGCCGCCGGACGAGTCGCTCGAGGTGATCGAGACGCCGGTCTTCGAGCGGCCGCTCGTCCCGTACGCGGCCATGATGCCGCCGGCGCCGTTCGACGCGGAGCAGAAGAGCCTCTTCTACGTGACCCCGGTCGACGCGACGCGTCCCGAGGCCGAGCAGTGGGAGCAGCTCAAGGGGCACTCGACGCACGCCATCCCGGTGACCGCCCTGCACGAGGCCTATCCGGGGCACCACCTGCAGATCTCCCGGGCCAACCGGATCGCGTCGAAGGTGCGCCGCGTGCTGTCGACGCCGGTCTTCGTGGAGGGCTGGGCCCTCTACTGCGAGGAGATGATGTACGAGGCGGGCTACTACCCCGACCCGCGCGTACGCCTCTTCCAGCTCAAGGACCTGCTGTGGCGCGCCTGCCGCGTGGTGATCGACGTCGGCCTGCACTGCTCGGGGATGACGCCGGCCGAGGCGGTGGACCTGCTCGTCACGCGGGCTCACCTCGAGCGCGCCAACGCGGAGGCCGAGGTCCGCCGCTACTGCGCCACGCCGACGCAGCCGATGTCCTACCTGATCGGCCGGCGCGAGATCCTCGCCCTGCGCGACGCCTACCGGGACCGGGGCGGCAAGCCGTTCGCGCTCGGCGCCTTCCACGACGCGATCCTCTCGTACGGCAGCATCCCCGTCGGCCTGATCCGCGAGGCCATCCTCGCCAGGCAGGCCGGTAAGCGCGCATGACGGCGGGCGCCGTCCGCGCGCGCATCGCCGAGATCCAGGCGGCGCTTCGCGAGGCGGGTCTCGACGGCTGGCTCTTCGCCGTCTTCCGCGGGTCGGACCCGATCGCGTCGACGGTCCTCCAGCTCCCCCCCGGCCACGAGTCGCGGCGGTGGTTCTACTACGTCCCGGCCGAGGGGCGCCCCCGCAAGCTCGTCCACGCGATCGAGGCGGGCCGGCTCGACGCCCTGCCGGGCGACCGCACGCTCTACGCAAGCTGGCAGGCCCTGCACGAGGGACTCGGCGCCGTCCTCGCCGGCGCGCGGCGGGTCGCCATGCAGTACTCGCCCATGAACGCGATCCCGTACGTCTCGCGCGTGGACGCCGGCACGGTCGAGCTGGTCCGCGCCGCCGGCTGCGAGGTCGTCTCGTCGGCCGACCTGGTGCAGCGGTTCGAGGCCGTCTGGACCCCGGAGCAGGCCGCGAGCCATCTGCGCGCCGCCGCGGCGCTCCGCGCGGTCATCGACGCCGCGTTCGACGAGGTCCGCCGCGCGGTGCGCGGCGGCAGGCGGCTCGACGAGTACGGGCTCCAGCAGTTCATCCTCGACGAGTTCGGCCGCCGCGGCCTCACGACCGACCACCCGCCCGGCGTCGCCGTGGGCGCCAACACCGCCGACCCTCACTACGGCCCCGGCCCCGACCGGTCGGTCGAGATCCGCGAGGGCGACATCCTGCAGCTCGACATCTGGGCGCGCGAGGCGGCCTCGCCCGACTCGATCTACGCGGACATCACCTGGAGTGCGGCGGTGAGCCGCACGGTCTCGGCCGAGCATGCCCGCACCTTCGAGCTGGTGCGCCGCGCCCGGGATACCGGCATCCGGCTGGTCGCCGAGCGGGTCGCCCAGGGGCGTCCGGTCCACGGCTACGAGGTCGACGACGCCGTCCGGGCGGTCATCCGCGAGGCCGGGCTCGCCGACCGGTTCGTCCACCGCACCGGCCACTCCATCGGCCGGCTCGTGCACGGCAACGGCGCGAACGTGGACAACTTCGAGACGAGGGACGGGCGGCGGCTCCTGCCCGGGACCGGCTTCTCCATCGAGCCCGGCGTCTACTTCGAGGGGCGATTCGGCGTGCGCAGCGAGGTCGACGTCTACATCGAGCCCGGCGACGGCACGCGCGGCCCCAGGGCCATCGTCACGGGCGAACCGATCCAGACCGAGGTCGTGGCGCTCCTCTGACGGAGTGTGGAGGGACCAGAGATGCTCACGGTGAACTGGGACGCGGTGCCGGCCGAGCGGATCAACGACGCGATCACCCGAAGGCTCGTGACCGGCGAGAAGGTGATGCTCTGCCGATGGACCATGCGCGCGGGCGCGGCCGTGCCGGCCCACAGCCACCCGCACGAGCAGGTCGCCTGGATGCTGAGCGGCTCGATGCGGATGCGCGTGGGGGACCGGTGGCTCGACTGCCGGGCCGGCGACGTCGTGGTCATCCCCGGCGGGACCGAGCACGAGGCGAGCTTCCCGACCGACTGCGAGGTCGTCGACGTCTTCTCGCCGCCCCGCGAGGACATGCTCGCGAAGAGCGAGACCTATCTCGCCCGGGGATAACGGGGTCGGGCCTCGACGTTTTCCACGGGGTCAGGCCTTTCCGTTTTCCATGCGGGAGAGCGTCGAGGCCTGACCCTTTGTGATGCGGCGCGCTTGGCAAGTGCGCCGGGGGCATCTACACTCCCCTTCCCACGGTGCGCCTCCTCCGCGCCCTCGACTCGCGCAACTACCGCCTGTTCTTCGCGGGCCAGGGCATCTCCCTCATCGGCGGGTTCATGACGCGGGTCGCGTCGGCCTGGCTGGTCTACCGTCTGACCGACTCGCCGTTCCTGCTCGGCTTCGTCAGCTTCGCCTCGACCATCCCCACGTTCGTCCTCGGGCCCCTGGTCGGCCCGCTCGTCGACCGGTCGAACCGCGTCGCCCTGGTCGTCGGCGCGAAGGTGCTCTCCATGCTCGTCTCGCTCGCGCTCGCCGCCCTCGCCTTCTCGGGGGCGATCGAGGTCTGGCACATCGTGGCCCTGAACCTCTGCCAGGGGCTCGTGGACGTGGTCGAGGTGCCGGCGCGCCAGTCGCTCGTCGTCGACCTGGTCGAGCGGCGCGACGACCTGCCGAACGCCATCGCCCTCAACTCCTCCCTCTTCAATGCGGCCCGCCTCGTCGGGCCGTCCATCGGGGGGCTCGTCATCGCCGCCGCGGGCGAGGCGGCCTGCTTCCTCGCGGACGCCCTCTCGTACCTGGCGATCATCGCGGCGCTGCGCGCCATGCGCCTGCCGCCCAGGCCGCCGCGAGCGTCCATCGTCCCCTTCGGCCGCCAGTTGCGCGAGGGCCTCGGTTACGCCCTCGGGTCGAGCCCCATCCGGGCGGTGCTGCTCCTCCTCTCGCTGACGAGCCTCGCGGGGATGCCCTACGTGACGCTCGCGCCGGTCATGGCACGAGACGTGCTCGGCGGCGGCCCCGAGACGCTCGGCTTCCTCATGGCGTCGATCGGCATCGGCGCCCTCGGCGGCACCATGTTCCTCGCCGCGCGGACGAGCGTGCGCGGGTTCGGGACGATCATCGCCGCGGCCGCCGCCGTCTTCGGCATGGCGGCCGGCGTCTTCGCCCTCTCGCAGGTGTTCTGGCTCTCGTCGCTCGCGCTCGCCGTCGCGGGGGCCGGCATGATCGTCCACTCGGCCGCCGCCAACACGGTCCTCCAGACGCTCGTGGGGGACGAGATGCGCGGGCGGATCATGAGCCTCTACGCGGTCGCCGTGATCGGCATGATGCCCTTCGGCAGCCTCGGCGCCGGGGCGCTCGCGAGCCAGGTCGGCGCGCCGACGACGATCCTCGCCGGCGGCCTGCTCTGCCTCGTCGGCTCGGCGCTCTTCGCGAGGCAGCTGCCGGCGCTGCGCACGGCGGTGCGGCCGGCCTGGGCGCGGCCTGCCGCGGGCGTGCCGGTGGCGGGTGGGCGAGACTAGGGGCTGTCCGCAGGGGACGGCCGCGTCGGGACGAGGAGCCGAAACTCGGCCCGCTCCCGCTCGTCCATCTGGTCGACGAGTCCCATCTCCCAGACCAGACAGCGTCGAGAAGCCTCGAGGTTCCCCTGGTGTCGGTCGTGGACGAAGAAGAGGTAGTCGTAGTCGATGGCGCTCGCGTCGTCCGGCT
>DASVDK010000234.1:0-4535 GCA_036381125.1 Thermodesulfobacteriota bacterium
CGGGGCGCTGCTCGCGCTCGGCATCGTCGCGCCGGCGGGCGACCTGCGCGTCGCCGACCGCGGCGAGCCGGGCGTCGAGGCGGTCGGCCGAGATCACCTCGCGGAAGGCGCGCAGCACGAGTCGGGGCACCGGGCTCACGACGGCGCGCTCGTCCGTGGGGGGAGGGCCGGCGGCGGCGGCGACGCGGTAGCTCCCCTCGGGCCAGGCGAGCGCCCCGAGGACGATCGCCTCCATCTGCTGCACGATCGCGTCGTCGAGCTGAGCCTGGGTGAGGTCGCCGCGCTCCACGAGCACCTGCCCGAGGCGGTGGCTCGTCTCGAGCGCCTCCTTGAGGCCCGGCTCGTACCGGTCGCGCGGCAGGACCCCGAGCCTGAGGAGCACGCGGCCGAGCCGCTCCTCCGTGAGGGTGGTCGTGCACCAGACGATCTGGCCCTTTTCGAGGACGATCCGCTTCTCCCCGTCCGGGCGGGTCACCGTCAGCGTGCCGGTCCAGCCCTTGCGCCAGGCGTTGGCGAGGCCGACGAGGAGGCCCGAGCCGGGCGGTGCGCCGGCCGGGGCGCGTGCCGGCGTCGGGGCCGGCGCGGCCGGGAGCGCTGCAGGGGCTCTCGCCGCGGCCACCTCGGCCCGCGCCTGCGGCACCGGCGGCGCCATGAGCCGCGCCGTCTCGCCGTCCGGCGGCGGCTGGGCCGCGGGAGGGGAGAGCGGCAGGTGCTGCTGCACCAGGTCCACGACTTCGGGCAGGGAGAGCGGCTTGGTGAGGAACGCGATCGCCCTGGCCTCGTCCTTCATCCGCCGCTGGTCGGCGAGGCGCCCCCTGGAGAAGGCGCTCATGAGGACGACGATCGGGACCTCCCGCTCCGGCAGCTCGTGATGGAGCGCCCTGGCGAGGTCGACGCCGCTGCCGTCCGGCAGGACGACGTCGCACAGGATCAGATGGGGCCTCTGGGCCCGAGCGGCTTCGAGCCCTTGCTGGAAGCGGGCGGCACCGACCACCTCGTAGCCCCGCCCTCGCAACGCCGTGGCGGCAAGGTCCCTCGTGTACGGGTCGTCGTCGATGACCAGGATACGGGGGGCGGGCGGCATGGCCGGCCGGATATACACGCCCGGCGTGGAGGTGTCAACGGGCTGCGGGGTGAGGAGGGGCGCGGCGTCGGCGTGGACGCTGCCCGGGGCTTCGACGTATCCTCCTCGTCGACGGCGACGGCTCCTGCCCTTCGCCGGCATGCACACCACCGACTGGAAGCGCTTCGTCCGGGGCAGATCGGCATCTGCCTGCGCGGGGAGGGAGACTGCACGATGTGGCTCGACGGCGGCACGTTCCTCGGCATCCGCACCTCGACCCTCGGCGCGGTCGCGGCCGTTCTCGTCGTCGCCGCGATCTGCGACGGCGTCCTGCGTCGGCTCGTCCGGCGCCGTGTCGTCCGAGACGAGGCCGCCGCGGCCGGCGCGACGCCGTCCCGCCGCGAGTGGCTCCACTGGTTCCACCGCGGCCTCAAGGAGGCGATCCGGCCGCTCTCCGTGCTGATCTGGCTGACCGCGGGGCACGCGGCGGCGTCGCTGCTCCTCGAGGACCTCGCCCGTCTCGGCGTCACCCCCGGCGTCGCGAGCGCGGTCGGCTGGATCGCGGGCGCCGGCCGGGTCGCGACCCTGGCGTGGCTCATGGCCCGCCTGGGGCGGGTCGTCGACGCGTACTGCGTGGCGTACGCGGCGAAGAGCGCCGGGACCTGGGACGACGCGCTGCTTCCCGTCGCGGGCAAGGCCGTACGGATCCTCCTGCCGCTCCTGGCGCTGATCCTCGGCGTGCCGGCCCTCCCGGTGCCCGAGGGGCTCGGCGTCGTGGTGCGGAACGGCCTGAGCCTCGTCCTGATCGGCACGGTCGCCTTCCTCGTGTACCAGCTCGTCGTGGCGGCCGAGGCGCTCATCCTCACCCGCTACCGCATCGACGTCGGCGACAACCTCAGGGCGCGGATGGTCTACACGCAGGTGACCGTGCTCAAGAAGGTTGCGCTGGTGATCATCGGCGTCTTCACCCTGGCCTCGATGCTGATGGTGTTCGACCCGGTCCGGCAGCTCGGGACGAGCATCCTGGCGTCGGCCGGGATCGCCGGCATCATCGTCGGGTTCGCGGCCCAGCGGAGCATCGCCACGCTGCTCGCGGGTCTGCAGATCGCCGTCACCCAGCCGATCCGCATCGACGACGTGGTCATCGTCGAGAACGAGTGGGGCCGGATCGAGGACATCACGCTCACCTACGTCGTCGTGCGCATCTGGGACCAGCGGCGGCTGGTGCTGCCGATCACGTACTTCATCGAGAAGCCGTTCCAGAACTGGACGCGCACCTCGTCGGAGATCCTCGGCACGGTGTTCCTCCACGTCGACTACCGCGCGCCGCTCGACGCGCTCCGGAAGGAGCTCGACCGGATCCTCGCCGAGTCGCCCCACTGGGACGGCCGGGTCAAGGTCCTGCAGGTCACCGACGCCAAGCCGCACACGCTCGAGGTGCGCGCCCTGGCGAGCGCGGCCGACGCCTCGCGTGCGTGGGACCTCCGGTGCGAGGTGCGCGAGAAGCTGATCCGGTTCCTGCAGCAGCACTACCCCGACAGCCTGCCGCGGATCCGGGCCGAGCTGCAGTCGGTCCCGCAGGCGGCCGCGGTCCAGGCCGGCCACGACGCCGGTCCACACGCCGGGTAACGCGGGCCCGTTCGCCTCGCGCCGGGGGCCCTCCCGTCGGACCCGGTGAGCGCCTGCGGCCCCCTGGCGCGTCCCGTGCGGCACGGCCGGCGACGCCGAGGAGGACGGTTGCCCGGGCGACGCTCGCGAGGCGCGGCACGCCCCCGAGGAGACCGCCCCGGACGTCGGGTTGCCGCGTGCGGACGAGGCTCGCTGCGCCTCGGCGCGCCCCGGCGGCTCGCCGGTCCTGTTGCACGTCGGCTCGCTCACCTGACCGGCCGCCGCCGGCTCGCTCGAGCCGCCGAAGACGCTCCTCGCGCCGCCGACGTTGCGCGCGAGGCCGCTGCCGGCGTCGGCGAGGGCCGCATCGGCGCGTTGTGCCGCGGCTCCTCTTCGAGCGCCCTCTCCGGACGCAAGCGAGGATGGTCGTCGAGGTCCGCTGCCGCCGGGCGCCGCTATACTGAGCGCTCCAGCGGAGGTCGGGTCATGGTGCCGACGGACCCCGGGAGCGCCCGCGAGGAGCCCCCTCGCGCGAGCGCCGACGAACTCGCCCGCGAGGTCGACCGGCTTCGCATCGACCGGGCTCCGGCCGGTCGCCGCCGCGTGCGGCGGCTCGGGCGGCTCTGGCTGCCGGCCGTCCTCCTGTGCGCCGTCGGCGCCGCGCTCCTCTACCCGCGGCTCGCCACCGTCACGGTCGAGGCGGCGCCGGTCGAGCGGGTGGACCCGGTCGAGGCGGCGGAGGTCCTCACCGCCGGCGGCTACGTCGTCGCGCGGAACAAGGTCGACGTCTCGTCCCAGATGACCGGCCGCATCGAGGCGCTCCTGGTGGAGGAGGGGCAGCGGGTCGAGCAGGGGGCCGTCCTGGCCCGTCTCGACGCCGGCGACCTCCGCGCGCAGCTCGCACAGGCCGAGGCGGCGGTCGAGGCCGCCCGCGCCCGTCTCGCCGAGCTGACGGCCGGATCGCGCCCCCAGGAGATCGCCGCCGCGCGGGCCGAGGTGGCCGAGGCGCGAGCGCGCGTGACCAACGCCGAGGGGGACCTCGCGCGCATGCGGCGCCTGCACGAGGCGCGGATCGTCGCCCGCCGCGAGCTCGAGCAGGCCGAGCGCGACGCCCTGGTGGCGCGCGCCCGGCTCAGGGCGGCCCGGGAGCGGGCCGCGCTCGTCGAGATCGGCCCCAGGCCCGAGCAGGTGGCGCGGGCGCGCGCCGAGGTGGCCCAGGCACGGGCGAACGCCGCGTACACGGCCGCGCTCCTCGACAAGACGGTCATTCGCGCGCCGATGAGCGGGACGGTCGTCGAGAAGCTCGTCGAGGTGGGCGAGACCGTAACGACCGCCTTCATCGGCGAGCGGGGCGCCAAGAGCGCCCTCGTCTCCATGGCCGACCTGAACGACCTCCAGGTCGAGGCCGACGTGAACGAGGCCGACATCCGCAAGCTCGCCATGGGCCAGCCGGCCATGGTGGTGCCCGACGCGTACCCCGACCGCTCCTACCCGGCCGAGCTGGAGGAGATCGCCCCGCGGGCCGACCGGCAGAAGGCGACCATCCGGGTGAAGGTCGAGATCCTCGAGCCCGACGCGCTGCTGCGGCCCGAGATGAGCGCGAAGGTCGTGTTCCTCGAGGCGGCGCTGCCCGAGGGGGCCCGGGCGCGCGTCCTCGCGCCACGGGCCGCGGTGACCGAGCGCAACGGGCGCACCGGGGTCTTCGTCGTGGGCGACGGCGGCACGGCGGCCTTCGTGCCGATCACCGTGGCGGCCGGGGCGGAGGAGGGGGATCGGGTGGAGGCCGCCTCGGGCCTCGTCGGCGGGGAGCGGGTCGTCGTGGCTCCGCCCGACCGTCTCCAGTCGGGCGGCGCCGTGGCCGTCG
>DASVDK010000235.1:0-5838 GCA_036381125.1 Thermodesulfobacteriota bacterium
GCTCTCCGTGGCCCTCTCGCTCGCGGCGGCGCTGGTCCACCTGCCGATCGCGGAGCGACCCGCGCGGCCGGCGCTCGCGACGGCGCCGTGAGCGGACGGCCGCACCGGCTCGCCGCGGCGCTCGGCGCGGCGCTGCTCGCGCTCTGGCTCGGCGCCGTGGCGTTCGCGCTCCGCGCGGCGGACCACGAGACCGGCACGCTGGTCGTGCTGTTCCGGCCCGGCGCGGCCCCGCTCGCGGAGGCGTCGCCCGGGGCCGAGGGCGCCCGCGCGGCCTGGCTCCCCTTCGCCCGGGTGGTCACGTCCGACGAGCCTCGCCTCGCCGGCCGACTCAGGCGCGACGGGGCGCTCGCCGTGTTCAGGACGATCCCGTTCTCGCCGGCCATCGGCGGCTGCATGATCGCCGCCGGCCGCCACGAGGCCCACGCGCGGCCCCCCGGCGCGGCCGACCGAGACGATCCACGTCCGAGGCGGCCTACCTCGCGGCGGAGTCCGGCCGCCGAAGCTGCCGCGCGTCGCCCCCGCCTCGCCGCGACATCGGCCAGTAGCGGAGCGCCGGCGGCACGACCGGGAGGATCCCCCGCACGGCGCGCGCCATGAGCCGCAGCGCGGTCCGCTGGCCCGCGCTCCACCGGAGGCCGTAGGCCTCCCGGATCGCGGGGGGCAAGAGCCCCACCGTCGGCAGGCGCGCCGGTGCCAGGAGCGCCCCGATGACCGGCAGGCGCACGGGGTGGAGCACCTCGCGCGCCAGGGCCCGTGCCGTGTCGGTAACGGCGATCTCGCCGCTCTCCAGCGTGCGCGTCAGGTAGCGTTCCAGCTCCCCGGCGCTGCGCGGCAGGTAGCCGGCCGGGATGTCGAGGAGCGGCTCGACCCGCGTCGCCTCGGCGCAGTACCGATCGCGCTCGGCCGGGGCCAGCGGCCGCACGAACATGGCGTAGGCTTCGAGGATCGAGTCGACGAACGTGGCGTGCACCCACCGGAGGAGTCGCGGGTCCCGGGCCGAGTACGCGGTGCCGGCCGGGAAGGGGCCGGCCCGGGCCGGCAGGCGCCCGTTGACGCGCCGGTGGATGGCGTTGATGCCGGCGGCGACGCGCGCCGCCTCCTCGTCGGTGCCGAAGGTGAGGGTGAGCATGGCGTCGAGCGTCCGGCGGAGCCGCGCCCACCGGCCCCGCCGGTCGCGGAGGAACCCGCTGTGGGACGCCACGCCCTCGGCGACGAGCGGGTGGGCCACCTGGAGGAGGAGCGCCCGGCCCCAGCCGGCGAGCAGGACGACCTCCCGGTTGACCGTCCGCGCGAAGGCGGCGCCGTCCGGTCTCACCCGCTCGCCCGGTCGAGCCGCTCCATCGACGCCTCGTCGAGCACGAGTCGGGCCGCGGCCAGGATCTCGGTCAACTGCTCGGGCCTCGTCGCGCTGGCGATCGGCGCGGTGACGGCCGGTCGCGCCGCGAGCCAGGCGAGCGCGACCTGCGCCGGCGTCGCGTCGTACCGGGCGGCGACCTCGTCGAGCGCCTCGAGGACCCGAAGGCCCCTGGCGTCGAGGTACTTGCGGACGCCCGCGCCGCGCGGGCTCTTCGACAGGTCCGCCTCCGACCGGTACTTGCCGGTGAGGAAGCCGCCCGCCAGCGCGAAGTAGGGGATGACGCCGATCCCCTGCTCGACGCAGAGCGGCGCGAGGTCGTCCTCGAAGGGCGTCCGCTCGACGAGGTTGTAGTGGGGCTGCAGGCTCTCGTACCTCGGGTACCCGTTGCGCTCGCTCGCCCGGAGCGCCTCCCGAAGCCGGTCGGCCGTGTAGTTCGACGCGCCGATCGCCCGCACCTTCCCCTGCCGCACCAGCGCCGCGTAGGCCTCGAGCGTCTCCTCGAGGGGCGTCTCGGGATCGTCCTGGTGCGACTGGTAGAGGTCGATGCGGTCGGTCCGGAGTCGCCGGAGCGAGTCCTCGGCCGCCCGCAGGATGTAGGCCTTCGACAACCCCTTCGCGCCGGGCGCCATCTCGGAGCCGACCTTCGTGGCCAGCACCACCCGATCGCGCTTGCCGCTCCGCGCGAACCAGCGGCCGATGATCGTCTCCGACTCGCCGCCGCGGTTGCCGGGGGCCCACTTCGAGTAGACGTCGGCCGTGTCGATCAGGTTGAACCCGGCATCGACGAAGGCGTCGAGCAGCCGGAAGGCGGTCGGCTCGTCCACCGTCCAGCCGAAGACGTTGGCGCCGAAGGCGATCGGTGCGACCGCAAGCCCCGAACGACCGAGCGGACGATAGGTGACGGCGTTGCGCGACGCGATCATGCCTCATCCTGCACGAGCCGTGATGGTCGCGCAAGCCCGGCCCCCGGGGGCCGCCGGTCGAGCCCGGGCGTGCCGCGAGCGAGGCCGCGGCATGCTACGCTCCGCCTCCATGCCGCGCATGCTCGCGACCGTCCTCCTCGCGCTGGCGATCGGCTACGCCGTCCTGCTGGTGCTCGTGTACGTGTTCCAGTCGCGGCTCGTCTACTTCCCCGACGTCGGGCGGGGCGTCGCGACGACGCCGGCGGCGTACGGTCTCCCCTTCGAGACGCACGAGATCGAGACCGAGGACGGCGAGCGGCTCCACGCGTGGTGGGTCCCGGTCCGCGACGCGCGGGGCACGGCCCTCGTCTTCCACGGCAACGCCGGCAACATCTCGCACCGGATCGGCTACCTGCAGATGTTCCACCGCCTCGGCTACGCGAGCCTGATCGTCGACTACCGCGGCTACGGGCAGAGCACCGGCAGGCCCTCGGAGGACGGGACCTACCGCGACGCCGAGGCCGCCTGGCGGTGGCTCGTCGCGCGCGGCGTCGCGCCGACGGACGTCGTCCTCGTGGGGGAGTCGCTGGGCGGAGCGGTGGCCGCCTGGCTCGCCGCTCGGGTCACGCCGCGCGCCCTGGTCCTCCTGTCGACCTTCACCTCGGTGCCCGACCTCGGGGCCGAGGTCTATCCCTTCCTTCCCGTGCACCTCCTCAGCCGGTTCTCCTACGACACGCTCGGCGCGCTCCGGCGGGTCGAGGCGCCGGTGCTCGTGGCGCACAGCCGCGACGACGAGGTCGTGCCGTACCGGCACGGCCTCGCGCTCTTCGCCGCGGCGCGCGAGCCGAAGCGGTTCCTCGAGATGCACGGCGGCCACAACGAGGGCGTCCTCTACACGCGCGAGGCGTGGGTTGCCGAGCTAGGGGCCTTCCTGGAGCGCACGGTCCGGTAGCGTCCGGCGGACCGCGCCGGGCGGGACGCCGATGACCCGCTTGAAGGCGCGGCTGAACGCGGCCTCCGACTCGTAGCCGAGCCGGCTCGCCAGCTCGCCGATCCGTGCGCCGTCCCTGAGCCGGGTCAGCGCGACGTGCATCCGCCAGCGTGCCACGTAGCGCATCGCCGGCTCCCCGACGAGCTGCGTGAAGCGGGCGGCGAACGCCGATCGCGACATGGCGACCTCGGCCGCCAGCGAGGCCACCGTCCAGGGACGCGCGGGATCGCGGTGGACGAGCGAGAGGGCGCGGCCGATCTGCCGGTCGCGCAGCGCGCCGAGCCAGCCGGTCCGCGCCGCGGACGCCCGCTCGAGCCACGACCTGATCGCCTGGATCACCAGGACGTCCGCCAGGCGGGTGACGATCGCCTCCCCGCCCGGCCGAAGCTCCCGCGCCTCGGCCGCCATGAGGCGCAGCGTGCTCTGGACCCAGTCCGCGTGCGGCGAGCCCCAGACGTCGACGACGATCAGCGCCGGCAGCAGCGTGACCAGGTGCCGCGCGGCCGGGTGGTCGAAGCGGACCGCGCCGCAGACGATGCTCGTGGCCGCCCCCCCTCCGCCGTGCCGGAGCAGCTCGTACCGCTCGCCGACCTCCTCGCGCGGCAGGTCGAACAGCCTCGCCGCCGCCGCTCCGGGCTCGCTCGCGAGCCGGTGCCCCTCGCCCCGCGGCACGAGCGCGAGGTCGCCGGGGCCAAGCTCGCGGCGCTCCGCGCCCTCGACCTCGAGCCAGCAGCGACCCACCGTGACGACGTGGAACATCAGGCAGTCCGGCATCGGCGGCAGCGCGAGGCCCCACGGCGCGGTGAACTCCGAGCGGCAGTAGAAGGCGCCGCTCATCCGCAGGAAGTGCAACGCCTCGCCGAGGGGGTCGACCGGGGTCCACGGGTCGGTCATGGCCCGAGTATGCGCCGGAGGGCACCGGGCGTCCACCGATCTGGACGAACGAGCATCGAATGGCGACGCGCAGGCATGGCGGCGCCGGGCCGTGCACCCCATAGTGGACGCGTGCACGCCGGCCACGGCGGGATCGAACCGAGGAGGACGACATGATCGCGGTGATGGGCGCGACCGGACACACGGGCAGGCAGATCGCCGAGGCGCTGCTCGCGGCGGGCGAGAGGGTGCGCGCGCTCGGCCGGTCGCCTGGCAAGCTGGCCGAGCTGGAGCGCGCCGGGGCCGAGGTGCTCGCCGGCGACGCGGCGGACGCCCCCTTCCTGACCCGCGCCTTTCGCGGCGCCGACGCGGTCTACACGCTGCTGCCGACCGACCGGCAGTCGCCCGACTACCTCGCGAGGCAGCGGCAGGAAGGCGAGGCCGCCGTGGAGGCGATCCGCGCGAGCGGCGTCCGGCACGTCGTCTTCCTGAGCAGCCTCGGCGCGGACCTCGGCGAGGGGACCGGGCTCATCGCCGGCCTGCACGCGCAGGAGGCGCGCCTCGCGCGGCTTCCAGGGGTGAACCTGCTCCTCCTTCGCCCCGTCTCCTTCTTCGAGAACTTCTACGAGCAGCTCCCGCTCGTCCGGCAGCAGGGGATCGTCGCCGACTCGGTCGCGCCGGACCTCCCCCACCCGATGGTCGCGACCCGAGACATCGCCGAGGTCGCCGCGAAGGCGCTACGGGCCCGCGACTGGACCGGCACCGTCGTGCGCGAGCTTCTCGGGCCGCTCGACCTCACGCACGCCGAGGCGACGCGCATCCTCGGCGCGCGCATCGCCAGGCCGGATCTCGCCTACGTCCAGCTCTCCTGCGAGGAGATGGTCGGGGCGCTCGTCCAGGCCGGCGCCTCAGAGAGCTTCGCCCGCCTCTACGTGGAGATGACGCGCGCCTTCAACGAGGGGCGCGTCGCGGCGCGCGTCGGCCGGACCCCCGAAACCGCCACACCCACGCGGTTCGAGGACTTCGCCGCCGAACTCGCGCAGGCCTACCAGGCAACGTAACGCGCACCATGGGGTCAGGTCTTTCCATTTTCCACGGGGTCAGGTCTTTCCGTTTTCCACGGGGTCAGGTCTCAACGTTTTCCAGGGGGTCTGACCCCGCTCGTTTTCCAGGGGGTCAGGTCTTTCCGTTTTCCAGGGGGTCAGGTCTCAACGTTTTCCGCGCCTGGCGCCGGTCGGTCGACGACGGCACCCTGGGCATAGGCGACGAGATCGCCACGTCACGAGACTTCGCGGACGACGCCTCGTCCCTTGTCGTGTTACGCACGTCGTGGCCCGGGGTGAGTCCGGCCGCGCCTCCTCCTGTCGCCGCTCCGCAGTCTCGGCGCGCCGGTCAGGTTCTGCCGCGCCGGGCTCCCGACCGCCTGGCGGCTCCCCCGCCCCCCGGCGCCCCTCCGAGCGCGCCGACCTGGGCGGCGAGCCGTTCCCGGATCCCCGAGCAGACCAGCTCGCAGAGGGTAAAGACCACCGGGTCGGCGATCGAGTAGAAGGCGCTCGTCTTCTCCTGCCGGCGCACGACGAGCCCGGTGTCCTGAAGGACCTTCAGGTGTTTCGATACGTTCGGCTGGGTCGTCCCGATGTGGCGTGCCAGCTCCGATACCGAGGCCTCGCCGTCCTGCAGTCGCTGGAGCAGTTTCAGGCGGACCGGCTCGCCGA
>DASVDK010000236.1:0-15794 GCA_036381125.1 Thermodesulfobacteriota bacterium
GCCGACGCGGGCCGCCCAGGGGCCGGCCGCGTTCACGACCAGCCGCGTGGCCAGCCGCCGGCCGCCCCGCGTCGTGACCCCCGCCACCCGCCCGCCGTCGACCTCGATGCCGGTCACCTCGTCGGTGAGCCACTCGGCGCCCAGGCGGCGCGCCGCCCGCTCGAAGCTCGCCTGGACCTGGCGCGGCTCGATCAGCCCGTCGCGGCGGCCGAGGATGCCGAAGCGGATGCCGCCGAGGTCGAGTTCCGGCAGGCGGAGCAGGATCCGGGCGCGGTCGAGACGCTCGACCGGGACGCCGGCGGCGCGGTTCGCCTCGTAGCGCCGCAGCAGCGCCGGCCCGTTGCGGTCGTCCGCGAGGAAGAGGTACCCGACGGGACGGTAGCCGCTCTCGCCGGGGACCCCGTCGACGGCGAGCAGGTCGGCGAACCGCTCGTAGACGTCGATGGAGTGCCGGGCGAGGGCGAGGTTTGCCGGGTGGGCGAACTGCTCGCGGACGCCCCCGGTCGCCAGGGCGAAGGCCGCGCGGACGAACTCCGGGTCGCGCTCGACGACGACCACGCGTGCCGGCCGCCCGCCGGCCGGGGCGCCGGGGCGGCCCTCGGCCACGAGATGATAGGCGATCGAGGCGCCGAGGACGCCTCCTCCGACGATGACGACGTCAGCGGTCTCGATGGCGGTCATCGCTGCCCTCCGCTCGTCCGTCAGACGGTAGCACAGATAGGGCTTGACAGACGGGCAGGTCTGGTATGATGCGCGCCATGTCGGTCCTCGCGCGGTTCCTCCTGGCCATCGCGAACCTCTTCGACTCCTTCCTGTGGCTCTACCAGTGGGTCGTCATCATCGCGGTCCTGATCTCCTGGGTGAACCCGAGCCCCTACAACCCCATCGTCCAGTTCCTCACCCGTGTCACCCAGCCGGTGTTCGCCTGGGCGCGTCGGACCGTCCCCGGGATGACGCGGCTCATGTTCTCCACCGGCCTCGACCTGTCGCCCATCGTCGTCCTCGCCATCATCTACATCCTCCGGATGGTGGTGCCGCCAACCATCCGGGACTGGGCGGGCGCGGTCGCCGGCTAGGGAGCCAACGATGAAGATCACCCCGCTCGACATCCAGCAGCAGCGCTTCCGCCAGCAGTTCCGCGGCTACGATACAAAGGAAGTCGACACCTTCCTCGAGATGCTTGCCAACGAGCTGGCCGAGATGACCCGCGAGGCGAACCTCCTGCGCGACGAGCTGCGGCTCAAGGAGCAGGAGCTGGCGGAGTACCGCGAGCGGGAGCGGTCGATCCAGGAGACGCTCCACATGGCGCAGCGCGTCCGCGAGGAGAGCCAGGAGGCGGCCAAGAAGGAGGCGGAGCTCATCCTCCGGCAGGCCGAGCAGGAGGCCGAGAAGCTCCTCACGGCCGGCCACCTGCGCCTCTCGCGGGTGCTCGACGAGATCACGGCCCTCAAGGGCCAGCGCGTGACGCTCGAGGAGGACATCCGCGCGATCGCCACGCGGCACCTCAAGCTGCTCGAGGTCGAGCGCGAGGCCCGTCCGGCCGACTCGCCGGAGCTCGAGGACAAGCTCAGGCTCTTCCGCAAGGCGGAGGGGGGGGCGAAGCCCCAGTCGGGGGGGGCGTGAGCGAGACCCCTGCCTGCGTGCTGGAGGTCGAGGTGCAGCCTCGGGCCTCCCGCACCGAACTGGCGGGGTGGCGGGAGGGACGGCTCCGGGTCAGGCTCCAGGCGCCGCCGGTCGAGGGCGCCGCCAACGAGGCGCTGGTCGCGTTTCTGGCCAGGCGGCTCGATCTCCCCAAACGGCAGGTCATCATCGTGGGCGGCGCAGCCGCCCGTCGCAAGCGGCTGCGCGTCGAGGGGCTCGACCGCGCCGCGGTGGAGGCACGGCTGCAGACATGAGGCTTTCGGGTCGGCGGGCCCTCGTCACGGGCGGCTCGCGGGGGATCGGACGGGCCATCGCGCTGGGGCTCGCGAAGGAGGGGGCGGACGTCGTCGTGAGCTACCGGGCCGACCGGGAGTCGGCCGAGGCGACGGCGTCGGCCATCCGGGCGTTCGGGCGGAAGGCGGTCGTCGTTCAGGGGGACGCGGCGGTCCGCGCCGACGTGAACCGGTTCGTGGCAGAGGCGGCCGCGGCCCTCGGCGGCATCGACCTGCTCGTCAACAACGCCGGCGTCCTCAAGCGGACGCCGTTCCTCGAGATCGAGGAGCGCGACTGGGACGCCACGGTCGACACGAACCTCAAGGGCGCGTTCCTCGTCGGGCAGGCGGTGGCGCGCCTGATGGTCGAGCGCGGCATTGCCGGCGCCATCGTCAACCTCTCGTCGTCGGCCGCGATCCGCCCGTCGCCCAACCTCGCGCACTACTCCGTGAGCAAGGCCGGCGTGAGCATGCTGACCCAGGCCATGGCGGTCGAGCTGGCGCCGCACGGCATCCGTGTGAACGCCGTCTGCCCCGGCCTCATCGAGACCGACATCAACCGCAAGGACATCGCCGACCCCGCGTTCCGCGAAGCGAGGCTGGCCCGCATCCCCCTCAGGCTGATCGGGGCGCCCGAGGACGTCGTCGGCGCGGTCGTCTACCTCGCGTCGGCCGACGAGGCGCGCCTGGTGACCGGCGCGCTGCTCGTGATCGACGGCGGGTTCACCATCTACTAGCTGGGGTCAGGTCTTTCCGTTTTCCGCAGCCGACCCGCCCCGCGCCCGACCCTGCCGGGATCCGTCCCGGAGGCTCGCGGCCGCTCAGCGCAGCTCCTCCGGCGGCTTGACCCGCCGGAAGGTGAAGAGCAGCAGCACGTCGTAGAGCGCCTTGATGAGCCCGGCGAGGACGAAGGGGAGCCCCAGCGCCGGCGCCGCGAGGGTCGCGCTCGTGAAGACGGGCGCCACCGCATAGGCGACGTTGCGGGCAACGCCGGTGAGGCCGGCTGCCGCCGACCGCTCGTCGGGCGCCACCACCGCCATCAGGTAGGACTGCCGCGTCGGCAGGTCGAGCTGCGAGCAGAGGAAGCGCAGCAGCAGCACCGCCACGGCCGACTCCACCGTCGGCATGAACGGCACGAGCACGAGGAGTCCGTTCGACGGCAGGTGCGTGAAGACCATCGTGTTGAGGAGGCCGATGCGCCGGGCGATCGGCGCGGCGGCGACGTACGAGGCGGCGGCGCAGAGGTTCGCCCCGAAGAAGACCGCCCCGAGGCTCGCCGTGTCGAGCCCGAAGCGGAGGGCGAACCAGTAGGCCATGAGGCTCTGCACGATGAAGCCGCCGCCGAAGGCGTCGAGCGCGAAGAGGGCCGAGAGCCCGAAGACCCTCCGGCGCGACCGGTGGATGCCGAGCCAGGCGCCGGGACGGCGCGCGCCCGGCGCGGCGCGCGGCGGCTCGACCGCCGGCGTGAGCCGCGCGAAGAGCGCGACGAGCGCCAGTCCGGCTACGGCGTACGCGGCGACGAGCGCCCGGTGGGCGGCAAGGCCCTCGAGGCCGGCCAGCGCCGGCAGCCCGGCGGCGAGCGACCCCAGGGCGACGGCGAGCGTGCCGACCAGGTTGTAGGCGGCGAAGGCGCCGGTCCGCCCCTCGTCGGTCGTCGTCTGGGGCAGCGCGGCCATCTCGACCGTCAGGAACGGGCCCAGCTCGCGGCCCGCGGGGTTGATGGCGGCGAGCACCGCGGCGGCGGCGAGCAGCGCCGGACTCGCAGCCACACCGAACGCCGCACCGCCGAGCGCCATGAGCGCCGCGCCGGCCACGAGCACGCGGCGGCGTCCCACCCGGTCGGCGACCGCGGCGACGAGCACCGTTGCGGCGGCGCTCCCCGCCAGGGCGGCGGTGAAGACCCACCCGATCTCGGCGGTGCCGAGGCCGAGCGCCTCGAGGTAGGGGGCGAGGGCGATCGAGAGCGCGCTGTACGCGGCATTGCGGACGAACGCGGCGGCGAGCAGCCGCCGGCCGTCCGGGGCCAGGCGCGAGAACCGGGGCACGCGACGACCTCCGTCGCATACCCTACCGCCGCGGCCCCCGGGCCCGGGCGCGGCGAGCTTGACACCGCCGCCCCGCGCCCGTAGAGTCCGCCCCCGCCGCCCGCCGGGCGGACGCCGGGGGAGGGCCGCCGTGATCCGGACGCCGCTCGTCGTGCAGCTCCTGTCCGCCGCCTGCGCGGTCGGCGCGGCCACGCTCATCGGGCTCGCGGGCCTCCTCGACCGGGCCGTCCACGATCGCCTGACCCGCCTGCTCGAGCGCCCGTACGCGGGGCCGGTCGTCATCGTGGCCATCGACCAGGCGAGCCTCCGGGAGCTCGAGGGGTGGCCCTGGCCGAGGTCGCGCCACGCGGCGCTCGTCGATCGCCTCACCGCGGCCGGCGCCCGGGTCATCGGGCTCGACATCGACTTCAGCAGCTCGAGCCGCCCCGACGAGGACGCGAGCCTCGCCCGGGCGATCCACCGCTCGGGGCGCGTCCTCCTGGCGGCCTTCAAGGAGGAGCGGGTCCTCGCGAACGGGCTCACCCTCGAGTACGCGAACGTTCCCTTGCCGCTCCTCGCCGAGGGGGCCGCGGCCGTCGGGAGCATCCTCATCCCGGTCGACCCCGACGGGGCGGTCCGGCGCGCGTCGCTGCGCGACACGATCGCCGGCGAGCCGATCTACGCCTTCGGCCTCGAGGCGGCGCGACTCGCTGCCGGCGTTCCGGCCGAGCGCCTCGCGGCGTCGGCCGGCGGCGGCGACCTCTGGCTCGACTTCACCGCCGGGCGGCCGCCCGTCGTGTCCTACGCGGACGTGCTGGCCGGGCGCGTGCCGGACGAGGCCTTTCGCGATCGGATCGTCCTCGTCGGCGCCACGGCGCTCGAGCTGCAGGACTTCCGGGCGACGCCGCTCGGCCGCATCACGCCGGGCGTCCAGATCCAGGCGCACGTCGCCGACACGCTCCTCGGCGGCGGCGGCCCGCGCGTCGTCGGCGGCGCCCGTGCGGGGCTCGCGGCGGTCGGCCTCGCGCTGCCGGCGCTGCTGGCCGCACGGGGGCGCCGGCGGGCCGTCGGGCTCGCGCTGGCGGGGCTGCCGGCGATCGTCGGGCTCGCGGCGGTGGCGGCGGCCGCGTCCGGCGGCGTCCGCCTGCCGGCGGGCGTCTTCGTGGTCGCCGGGGTCGCGACCATGCTGGCGCACGGCATCGGGGCCTGGGCGGAGCTGTCCAGGGAGGTCGCGCGCGTCCGGGCCCGCCTCGCGACGCTCGCCGAGTTCGGACGTCGGGCAGACCCGAGCCGCGGCCCCGCGCAGTCGGTCGAGATCGTCCTCGAGGTCGTCCGCGAGCTGCTCGGCCTGGCCGCGATCGAGGTCCGAATGGCGGACGGCTCCACGATCCGCCCGCGCTCGACCGGCGACGGCGCCGGCCCCGCGGGCCGTCCGGTCGAGATCCCGCTCGTGGCGTCCGGCCGGGTGTTCGGCCGGCTCGCCGCGGCCATGCCCGACGGCCGGTCGATCGGACCGGACGAGCGGGCGCTCCTCGAGGCGATCGCCTCGCGGGTGGCGGTCGACTCCGAGAACCGGAGCCTCGCGGCCGACCTCCGGTCGATCCACCTGAGCGTCATCCACTCGCTCGCCGTGGCGATCGAGATGCGCAACGCCTACACCGGGCAGCACTGCGAGGGGGTGGCGCGGCGGGCCGCCGAGATCGCGCGGGCGCTCGGGCTCGACGCCGAGCACGTCGAGCGGATCCGGATCGGCGGACTCCTCCACGACATCGGCAAGATCGGGGTGCCGGAGTCGATCCTCCTCAAGCCGGGGCGCTTCACGCCGGAGGAGTACGAGATCATGAAGCAACACGCGGCGATCGGGCACAAGATCATCAGCTCGCTCCCCTTCCCGGACGAGGTCAAGAACTACGTCCGGCACCACCACGAGCGCTACGACGGCACCGGCTATCCGGACGGCCTGGCGGGCGAGGCGCTCTCCATCGGCGCCCGCATCGTCGCCGTGGCCGACTGCTACGAGGCGTTCGTGACCGATCGGCCCTACCGGCCCCGCGTGACGGCGCGCGAGGCCTTCGCGTACATCAAGCAGCACCGCGGCACGCACTACGATCCCGTCGTCGTCGACACGCTCGAGGCGATCCTCCGCGAGCAGGGGGAGGAGATCGACTAGACGGATCGCGGGCGAGCCGGAGACCGATCGGCGGCGACGCAGCGCGTCAGCGACGGCGCGCGCCGCCGCTCCCCCGGGAGGCCCGATCCGGCCTCGGCCCCCGCGCGGGCCGCGCAAGCCAGCGGGACGCCGCCCCCCGCGACCACCGCTCGGCGCGATGTGCGCCGCGGCACACGTGTTGCTCCGAATGCCGCCGGGTCACAACGCGTTCGGGCCGCGCCCCGTGGAACGGGGCGGAGGCCCGGGGGGGGAGGGTTTCGTGTTCCGCGTGCTGCCTCGCTCGTCGCCAGCCGGTGTCGTCGTCGCCGTCCTCGCGCTCGTCGTCGGCCTCCATGCCGCGGCTGCCGAGGCGCAGGTGCGAGAGCCGGCCGCGATCCTCACGGTCGCCGTGGGGACCGTCGAGGTGCGCGAACCCGGCGCGAGCGACTGGGAGGCCGTCTCCGCCGGCCACGAGATCGCCGCGGGCGCGATGGTGCGGACCGGGGCCGGGTCGAAGGCCGAGGTGACGCACGCGGTGGGCGTCATCCGTCTCTTCCAGCACACGGTGCTGCGGCTGCCGGCCGAGCGGATCGGGGAGACGACCGTCGTTCGCCGCCCCGAGCTGCTCGTGGGGCAGTCGCTCTTCGACGTGATCCCGAGCCGGATCGGCGCCTTCGTCTCTCGCGTCAGCACCCACGCGCGCAGCCTCTTCGAGGTCGTCACCCCGCACGTCGTGAGCGGCGTCAAGGGGACGCGCTTCGCCGTGATCGAGATCGGCGGCCGGACGGTCGTCGCGGTGTACGAGGGGAAGGTCGAGGCGTCGGACCTCGACGCGACGCCGCGCGACACGGTCTTTCTCACCTACGGGCAGCTCGCCGAGTACCGCGAGGGGCGGCTCCTCAGGGTGCAGAGCTTCGACTTCCGTGACGACTGGACCGGCTGGGCGAAGCCCGCCACGAAGCGCCCGTCGTTCGTCGATCCCTCCGTGGGGAACAGTCCGCCGGCGACGATCGGGGAGAGCCGCCCGACGGACGGAGGTCCTCGCGACGAGACGACGGCCGGGCTCTCCGACACGGGCGGCGGTGTGAGCGACACCGTGGGCAACGTGGTCGGGGGGGTGACCGGCACCGTCGGCGGCGTGGTGGGCGGCCTGACCGACACCGTGGGCGGCGTGGTCGGCGGCCTGACTGACACCGTCGGCGGTGTGGTCGGCGGGGTGACCGACACGGTCGGCGGCGTCGTCGGTGGGGTCACCGACACGGTCGGCGGCGTCGTCGGCGGGGTCACCGACACGGTCGGCGGCGTGGTCGGCGGGGTCACCGACACGGTCGGCGACACGACCGGGTCGGTCATCGACACCGGCGGCACGCTCGTCGGCGGCGTGACCGACACCGTGGGAGGTGTCGTGGGCGGCGTCCTCGGCACCGTGGGCGGCCTGCTCGGGCGGTGACCGGCGAGGGAGCCGATTCGAGCGTATCGTCGCGGCGACGTGGCGGCCTCCTCGGCCTCCTGATCGTTGCCCTCGCCGCGGCGTGGCCGGGCGGCGCCGGGGCGGCCGAGGTCTCGGCCGAGGGGTACTACCGGCTCGAGCCCTACGTCCTCGACAACATCGACCTCGATCGATCGAACCGCCGCGACCGGCGCATGGCGTTCATCGATCACGAGTTCCTCTTCGCCCTGAGCTTCCGCACCGGCGAGATCGAGGCGGCCGTCGGCTTCGAGCTGGCCGACGGCATCGCCGGACGACAGAGCATCCGGGTCGAGGACGTTCCGTTCGACGACGTGACGGTCGTGGAGCTCTCTCCCGACACGAGCTCGACGCTCGTCGACTTCTTCTGGGTCCGCTGGCAGCCGGAGGTCGTCACCCTCAAGGCCGGCTGGTTCACCAACGACCTCGACTCGTACCGCTTCTTCCTCGGCCGGGACGGCGCGCCCTCCGTCCAGCTCGAGCGCGCCTTCGGGCCGCTGCGGGCCCAGTACACGTTCCAGAAGGTCGCCGAGCGGGCGTTCATCACCGAGACCAGCAGCTCCGTCCCCGCGCCGCGCTCGACGCTCGTCGGCGTCGGCGACGTCGACGCGCACTACCTCCTCCTCGACGTCCGGCGACAGGATCTCGGGCCGGTGCGGGTCACCCGGGCGGCGCTCTGGGGCGTGTACGCGTCCGACCGCCGCCCGGAGGACCGCGCCTACATCGGTGTGGTCGGCGGCCAGTTCAGCCTGCGGACCGGTCGGCTGACGCTCTACGGGGAGGGGGACCTCCTCGTGGGGAAGTACCGCGGCACCACCGCCCTGCCGCTCAACCGTGGGCCCGGGACGGCGAACGACGAGACCCTCTCGGCCGGGGCGCCGCTGCGCGGGAGCGTCGCCTTCCTCGGCCTCGCGGCCGACGCGGTTCGAACCGGCTCCGGACGCCGGATTCAGGTGGGGGTGGAGGTGCTCCGTGGGTCGGGCGACCGCGATCCGACCGACGGCCGGGCCGAGGACGTCACCTCGCTCGCGCTCGTGCACGCGAACCTCGAAGGGGACTTCGAGCTGTCCCGGCTCTTCGGCCCCTTCCCGATCGGCGGGCACACCCAGTACCTCAAGTACGTCGGCAACCTGACGGTCGTGAAGCCGTTCGTGGCGGCCCGGGTGTGGGAGAGCCTCGAGGTCGGGGCCGCCGCCTACTGGCTGCGGACGACGCGGTCGGTGGCGGTCGTGCTGGACGGGACGGCGACCGGCGAGCGAACGCGCGACCTCGGCTGGCAGTACGAAGGCTGGGCCCGGCTGGCGCTGAGCCCGGGCGTGAGCGCCGCGCTGCACTACACCTACCTCGTCCCGGGTCCCGGCCTTCGGCCCGGGGGCGACCCGGCCCAGGGCCTCTACGGCGCGCTGATGCTGGGGTTCTAGTCGTCGGGCCCGTGCGGCCCGACCAGAGCATGGGCCCGCTCCCGGGGGCCCTCCGGGGCCCGGTCGCTTAGCACTCTCGCCCGAAGAGTGCTAGAATCCGGCGAGCGCGCGGCACGCGCATCGGAGGTCCGCACAGCGATGCCCATCTACGAGTACGTCTGTCCCACCTGCGGCACTTTCGAGGAGATACAGAGGTTCTCGGACCCGGTCCTGACTGTCTGCCCGAAGGGCCACGGGGGGGTCGAGCGGAAGATCTCCGCCTCCGGCTTCATCCTCAAGGGCTCCGGGTGGTACATCACCGACTACGCCCGCAAGGGGAACAGCGGCGGCACGGCGTCGAACGGCGCCGGCAAGAGCAACGCCGCCTCGGGCGAGGCGAAGGCGGCCGGGGAGAGCAAGCCCTCGTCGGAAACCAGGGCCGGCTCGGAGGGCAAGTCGGCCGCTGCCGGGAGCGGTGCCTGACCGCTCCCGGCAGGCCGCTCCCCTCGACTTTACACCCCTTCGACCCCTTTGGTAGATTGCCCCGGTTCCTCGTCACTCACCCTCCGCAAGCGAGCACCGATGGCCAGTATCCTGAACGGCAAGGCCGTGGCGCAGGCTGTACGGGCTCGGGTTGCCGCCGAAGCCGCCGCGCTCGTCCGGACGACCGGCGTGACGCCGGGGCTGGCCGTCGTGCTCGTCGGCGATGACCCCGCCTCGGCGGTCTACGTGCGCAACAAGGACCGCGCCTGCCGCGAGGCGGGCATGGCGTCGACCACCCACCACCTGCCGGCCGACACCTCCGAATCGGCGCTCCTCGAGCTGCTCGCCCGGCTCAACGCCGATCGGACGGTCCACGGCATCCTCGTCCAGTTGCCGCTGCCGAAGCACATCCGCGAGGCGCGGGTGCTCGAGGCGATCGACCCGGCCAAGGACGTGGACGGGTTCCACCCGGAGAACGTCGGCCTGCTCACGATCGGCCGGCCCCGTTTCGTGCCGGCCACCCCGTCGGGCATCGTGGCGCTCCTCGAGGCGGCGGCGGTCGACCCGGCCGGGCGGCGGGCCGTCGTCATCGGCCGCAGCAACATCGTCGGCAAGCCGACCGCGCTCCTCCTGCTGCACCGCCACGCGACCGTCACCGTCTGCCACTCGCGCACCGTCGACCTGCCGGCCGTCGTGCGCGAGGCCGACATCGTCGTGGCCGCCATCGGCAAGCCGCAGGCGGTCAAGGGCGACTGGATCAGGCCCGGCGCCGTCGTCATCGACGTCGGCATCAACCGGCTGCCGGACGGGCGCCTCGTCGGCGACGTCGAGTTCGACGCGGCCTTGCGCGTGGCCGGGGCCATCACGCCGGTCCCGGGCGGGGTCGGCCCCATGACGATCGCCATGCTCCTCGACAACACCCTGGCCGCGGCGAAGCGCGCCACGGCCGTCGCTGCGGGTGTGAAGGACACGCCATGACGGAGACAGCCCTCAAGCGCACCGCGCTCTTCGAGCAGCACCGGGCCCTCGGCGCCCGGATGGTCCCGTTCGGCGGGTGGGAGATGCCGGTCCAGTACCGCGGCGTGCTCGAGGAGCACGAGGCCGTGCGTACGAAGGCGGGCCTCTTCGACGTGAGCCACATGGGAGAGTTCATCGTCGACGGTCCCGGCGCGCTCGACGCGGTGCAGCGGGTCGTCACGAACGACGCCTCGACGCTCGAGGTGGGCCAGGTGCAGTACGCCGCCATGTGCCGGCCCACCGGCGGCACGGTCGACGACCTCACGGTCTACCGCCTCGGTCCGGAGCGGTACCTCCTCTGCGTGAACGCGGCGAACATCGACAAGGACTTCGCCTGGGTCACGGAGCAGGCGGGCACGACCCCGGGGGCCACCATCGCCAACGAGAGCGATCGGTGGAGCCTGCTCGCGCTCCAGGGGCCGCGGGCCGAGGCCATCCTCGGCCGGCTCACGCGCGCGGACCTCGCCCGCCTGGCCTACTACCACTGCACGCCGGCCGACGTGGACGGCGTGCCGGCCATCGTCTCCCGCACCGGCTACACCGGCGAGGACGGCTTCGAGATCTTCGTGCCGTGGGACACCGGTCCGCAGGTCTGGCGTCGGATCCTCGAGACCGGAGCCGCCGAGGGGATCCAGCCGATCGGCCTCGGCGCCCGCGACACGCTCCGGCTCGAGATGAAGTACGCCCTGTACGGCCACGAGCTGGACGAGACGACGACGCCGCTCGAGGCGGGGCTCGGCTGGGTGGTCAAGCTCGACAAGGGTGACTTCGTCGGCCGCGACGCCCTCGCGAAGCAGAAGGCCGAGGGGATCCGCAAGAAGCTCGTCGGCTTCGAGGTCGAGGGCCCCGGCATCGCCCGCGCCGAGCAGACGATCCACCGTCCGGGCGAGGCCGCGCCGGTCGGCGTCGTCACGAGCGGCACGATGTCCCCCACGCTGAGGAAGCCGATCGGCCTCGGCTACGTCCCGCCCGACCTGGCCGCCGTGGGGACCCCGCTCGAGGTCGACGTACGGGGCCGCCGCGTGCCGATCCGCGTTGCCAGGACCCCGTTCGTCCCGAGCCACACCAAGAAGGCCGCCTGAGGCCTCCCGGAGGTGACGATGAAGTTCCCGGCCGACCTGAAGTACACCAAGGACCACGAGTGGTTGCGGCGCGAGGGGAACGTCGCCGTCGTCGGCATCACCGATCACGCGCAGGACGCGCTCGGCGACGTCGTGTTCGTCGAGCTGCCGCAGGTGGGCGCCGCGGTGAAGGCGAAGGGCACCTTCGGCGTCGTCGAGAGCGTCAAGGCGGTGTCGGACCTCTACGCGCCGGTCTCCGGCACGGTCGTCGAGGTGAACTCGAGCCTCCCCGACAACCCGGAGACCGTGAACAAGGACCCGTACGGTCAGGGCTGGATGATCAAGGTCGAGATGAGCGACCCGAAGGAGGTCGACGGCCTCATGAGCGCCGCCGACTACGAAACCTTCGTCAAGGAGAGCTGAGCCCCGTGCGATACATCTCCACCACCGAGGCCGAGCGCAGGGCGATGCTCGAGGCCATCGGCGTGGCGTCGATGGACGACCTCCTCGCGCCGGTGCCGAAGGCGCTGCGCGACGGCGCGGCCATCCGCCTGCCCGACGCCGAGCCGGAGCCCGACCTGATGCGGCGGCTCAAGGCGATGGCGGCGAAGAACGCCGACAGCGACCGGACGCCGTCCTTCCTCGGCGCGGGCGTCTACCCGCACTTCCAGCCGTCGGTCGTGCCGCACCTCGCCCTCCGGGCCGAGTTCCTCACGAGCTACACCCCGTATCAGCCGGAAGTGGCCCAGGGGACGCTGCAGGCCATCTTCGAGTTCCAGACGATGGTCGCGGCGCTCTTCGGCATGGAGATCGCGAACGCCTCCATGTACGACGGCTCGACCGCCGCGGCCGAGGGCGTCCTCATGGCGCGTCGCGTCACCAGGCGCGACCGCGTGCTGGTCGCGCGGAGCCTGCACCCCGAGTACCGCGCCGTCATCGAGACGTACGGCCAGCGGATCGGCCTCGACGTGCAGACGATCCCGATCGGGCCGACGGGGGCGGTGGAGCCGGCCCGCCTCGCGCTCGACGACCGCGTGGCGGCCGTCGTGGTCGGCCACCCCAACTTCTTCGGCGTCGTCGAGCCGCTCGGCGAGATCGCCGAGGCGGCGCACGGGGCGGGCGCCCTCCTCGTGACCAGCACCCCCGAGGCGCTCGCCCTCGCGCTCCTCAAGGGCCCGGGCGCCCTCGGCGCCGACATCGCCACCGGCGAGGGGCAGTGCTTCGGCGTGCCGGCCTCCTACGGCGGCCCGCACGTCGGCCTCTTCGCCACCCGCGAGCGGTTCCTGCGGCAGATGCCGGGGCGGCTCGCCGGCGAGACGGTGGACGCCACGGGCAAGCGCGGCTACGTCCTCACGCTCGCGACGCGCGAGCAGCACATCCGGCGCGAGGCGGCGACCTCCAACATCTGCACCAACTCCGGCCTCATCGCGATGATCGCCACCGTCTATCTTTCCGCGCTCGGCCGGCACGGTCTCGCGCGGCTCGCCCGCCAGAACCACGCCAGGGCCGAGTACGCCAAGGCGCGGCTCAGGGAGAAGGGGCTCGGCCTGCCCTTCTCCGGCCCCACGTTCAACGAGTTCGTCGTGGAGACGAAGCGGCCGGCCGACGAGACGGTCCGCCGCGTGCTCGACGAGGCCGGCATCGTGGCCGGCCTCCCGCTCTCCCGCTTCTTCCCGGACATGCCGAAGGGGCTCCTCGTCTGCGTGACCGAGCAGCACCCGAAGGCCGACATCGACCGGCTCGTGGAGGCGCTCGCGCGATGACGTCGCGAATGGACCAGCCGGGGGTCACCCACCTCGGCTTCGACGAGGGGACGATCTTCGAGCGGAGCGTCGAGGGGCGCGAGGGGGCGTCGCTGCCGGCGCTCGACGTGCCCGACGCCGACCCGGCCCGCACGATCCCGGCGGCGCTCCTTCGCGAGACGTCGGCCGGCGTCGAGGGGCTCCCCGAGGTGAGCGAGGTGGACGTCGTCCGGCACTTCACCCGGCTGTCCACCTGGAACTACGCCATCGACCTCGGGTTCTACCCGCTCGGCTCCTGCACGATGAAGTACAACCCCAAGGTCAACGAGGAGGCGGCGAGCCTGCCCGGCTTCGCGCAGATCCACCCCTACCTCCCCGAGGACCTCGTGCAGGGCGCGCTCGAGCTGATGTGGCACCTCGAGCGGCAGCTCGCGGAGATCACCGGTCTCTCGCGCGTGACCCTGCAGCCGGCCGCCGGCGCCCACGGGGAGCTGACCGGCGTCCTCATGATCCGCGCCTACCACGAGGCCCAGGGCAGGCCGCGCAAGAAGGTGCTCGTCCCCGACAGCGCCCACGGCACCAACCCGGCCTCCTCGGCCATGGCCGGCTACGAGGTCGTGACCATCAAGAGCGGGCCCAGGGGGGTCGTCGAGCCCGCCGCCGTGGCGGCGGCCATGGACGACGAGGTGGCCGCCCTGATGCTGACCAACCCCAACACGCTCGGCCTCTTCGAGGAGCACATCCTCGAGATCGGCGAGATCGTGAAGGCCAGGGGGGGGCTCCTCTACCTCGACGGCGCCAACACCAACGCCCTCATGGGCGTCGCCAAGCCGGGCGACATGGGCGTGGACGTCATGCAGATGAACCTGCACAAGACCTTCTCCACGCCGCACGGCGGCGGCGGGCCGGGCTCCGGCGCGGTCGGCGTGTCGGCGCGCGTCGAGCCCTACCTGCCGGTCCCGCTCGTCGCGAAGGAGGGCGACCGGTACCGGTTCGACTTCGACCGGCCGAAGAGCATCGGCCGGATGAAGGCCTTCTACGGCAACTTCCTCACGCTCGTCCGCGCGTACACGTACATCTGCTCCATGGGGGCCGACGGGCTCACGGAGGCCTCGCGCACGGCCATCCTCCACGCCAACTACCTGCGCGCCAGGCTCAGAGGCACCTACGAGCTGCCCTACGACCGGCCCTGCATGCACGAGGTGGTCTTCACCGACAAGCTCCAGAAGAGCCGGTACGACGTGACGACGCTCGACATCGCCAAGCGGCTCATCGACTACGGCTTCCACCCGCCGACGGTCTACTTCCCGCTCGTCGTGCCGGGCGCGCTCATGATCGAGCCCACGGAGACCGAGTCGCTCTCGAGCCTCGACGGGTTCGTCGACGCGATGAAGAAGATCGCCGACGAGGCGGCCAACTCCCCCGACACCGTGCGCAAGGCCCCGCACTCGACGCGGCTCAAGCGGCTCAACGAGACGAGGGCCGCACGCGAGCCGCGCCTGACCGCGCTCGAGCCCGCCGGATAGGCGGCGGCGCGCCGGGCGCGCGCTACGGCCTGGCGCGGAACGGGGGCCGGCGGAAGAGGTCGCGCAGATCGCGGTCGTCGGGGCCGAAGTAGGTGATGCGACCGCTGCCGGCCAGGACCGCGAAGCCGAAGGGGAAGCGCAGGCGGCCGTCCGGGTCGAGCACGCCGGCCGGCGGGGCGGGGTAGGGGGCGGCCGCCCGCACGGCGCGCACCGCCTCTTCGTCGAGCGACGGCACGCCGGACGTCCGCGTCACCTCGGCCGACTCCACGCGCCCATCCTTGCCGATCACCAGGAAGAGCTCCGTCAGGGACTCGCGAGGGATCGACTCGCGCGTCGCGTCGAGCACGCGCTGGGGGTTCCACTGCGCGGCGATGCCTCGCTTGATCTGGTTGAAGTAGTACGCGTACCGGAACTCTCGGCTGTTGAGGAAGGTCTCCTCGCCCTCTTCGATCCCCGGCAGGTAGTCGGACGCGCGGCCGCCCCCCTGGCCGCCCGCGCCGCGGCGCGGCTCGGCGGCCCTCGGGTCCAGGCGCGCGAGCTGGCCCGGGCCCGGAAGGAGCCGGTCGAGCCCGGGAAGGGCCCGCCGGGTGTCGTCGCCGTCGCCGTCGGTGTCGGGACGCCGGTTCGGATCGGGACTCGTGCGGCCGCGGCTCGTCGCGCCCGGGGAGGCGGGCGGCGGCAGGTCGCGCGGCGGCTCCACGGGAGATTCGCGACGCGGCGCGGCCGGCGGCGCCTGGCGGGGCGGCTCCACCCGGGCGACCTGCGAGCCGGCGTCGTCCGGCCGCGCGGGAGGCGGCGTTGCGCGGGCCACGGGGGGCTCGGGTGTCGCGGGGCGCGGCTGGGGCGCTTCTGCGCGCGGCTGCGGGGTCTCGGCCCGCGGCTGCGGCGGCGGGGCCGGCGTTGCCTGTGCCACCGGCGGCTCCGCGCGGGGCGGCTCGGCCGGCGCAGGCCGCTCGGGCGGCGGCGCGGGGCGCGCCGCCTCGGCCTGCGGCACGGGAGGCGGCGTGGGGC
>DASVDK010000237.1:0-36395 GCA_036381125.1 Thermodesulfobacteriota bacterium
CGAGCCGGATGCGGCCGTCGGGGTCGATCACGAACGCCCCGGGCAGGAGGAGGCTGTCACCGGCGGGTAGCCCTGCGATGTGCCCGCGAAGCGTGGCCGCGAGGGCTCGCCGCAGGACCGCCAGGCCGAAGAGCTGGGCGAACCGGCCGTGCCTGAGCCCGTATGCCGCGTAGGCCCGGCCGGTCGGGTCGGCGAAGAGCGGAAAGCCCGGCCGAAAGGCGGACTCGGCCCGCGCCGTCCGGGCGGCGTCGGCGGGACCGACGGCCGCCAGTCGGACGCGCCGCCGCTCGAACTCGCCGTGCCGCTCCCGCAGCTCGCCGAGCTGCTCCTTGCAGAACGTTCAGCCGTAGTGCCTGAGGAAGACGAGCGCGGCGAAGTGGTCCTGCCACAGGCTGGCCAGGTGCACCTCGCCTCCCGCCGTGTCGAGCACCACCGCGTCCGGCGCACGGTCGCGCACCGACAGCTCGCTCATCGATCGACCCTCCCTGCCCGCCTCACGCGACGCCGGCCGCGGCGAGCAGGCGCGCGGCGTTGTCGTGGAAGATCGCCCGGTAGGCCTCGTCCGACAGGTCGAGCGCGAGCAGCCCGTCGCGCTCCTCGCCGTACGGGTACGGGATGTTGGGCCAGTCGGTGCCGTAGAGGATCCGGTCGGCGTAGGCCGCCACGACCGAGCGGTCGATGCGGCTCCCGAAGGGGGAGTCCGCGGCGAACGCCATGGTCGTGTCGAGCGACAGCGACGGGTGGCGGTCGAGGAGCGGCAGGAACTCGGCCGTCTCGTAGAGCCCCATGTGCGCCACGACGACGTTCAGCCCGGGAAGCCCGGCGAGCAGCCGCTCCACGCCGGCCGCGCTCGACGTGAACGCGTTCCCTCCGAACGGCCCCGTTCCGGCATGCATGAGGACGAACCGGCCTCGCTCGCGGACGAGGTCGTAGGCCGCGCGCATGCGCGGGTCGTCGGGATGGGTGCGCTGCACCTCGCAGTGGACCTTGAGCCCGGCCATGCCGAGCTCGTCGAGGGCGCGGCGGACTTCCGGGACGAGGTCCGGATCGTCGGGATGGACGGTCGCGAGGGGGACCGCGCCGGGATGCCGGTCCGCGAAGGCCCGCAGCCAGTCGTTCAGCTCGCGCGCCATGCCCGGTCGATGGGCGTAGGACGCGACGACGTGGCGGACCACCCCCTCGGCCGCCAGCGTGCCGGCGTAGCCGGCCTCGTCCGACGGGTGCTCGATCCGCCAGTTCGTCTCGCGGGCGAACCACTCCCGGATCGCCCGGAAGAGTCGCGGCGGATGGAAGTGCGTGTGGCAGTCGATGGCCGGCCGGAAGAGGTCCACGCCTCTTCCCTTCTACTGCAACCGGCACGGAGTTGCCAGGAGGACCCCATGACCATCCGCTCCATCAACCCGGCGACCGGCGAGACGCTCCGGACCTTCGAGCCGATGACCGACCGTGAGGTGGACGACGCCGTCGAGCGGGCGGCGGCCGCCTTCCGGGACTGGCGCCGGACCCCCTTTGCCGAGCGGGCCCGGCTGATGCTCCGGGTGGCCGATCGCCTCGAGGAAGACCCCGAGTACCCGCGGACCATGACGCTCGAGATGGGCAAGACGATCGCGGCGGCGCGCGCGGAGGCGGCCAAGTGCGCAACCGCGTGCCGGTACTACGCGGAGCACGCGGAGCGGTTCCTCGCGGACGAGACGGTCGAGACCGACGCGGCCGCGAGCTTCGTCCGCTACCAGCCGATGGGGCCGGTCCTCGCCGTGATGCCGTGGAACTTCCCCTTCTGGCAGGTGATCCGCTTCGCCGCGCCGGCGCTCATGGCGGGCAACGTCGGGCTCCTCAAGCACGCCTCCAACGTCCCGCAGTGCGCGCTCGCCCTCGAGGACCTCTTCCGGAAGGCCGGCTTCCCGGAGGGGGTGTTCACGACGCTCCTCGTCGGCGCGGAAGGGGTGGCGCAGGTCCTCGACGACCCGCGCGTCGCCGCCGCGACGCTCACGGGGAGCGAGGCGGCGGGACGGGACGTGGCGAGCCGGGCCGGCCGGAACATCAAGAAGACCGTCCTCGAGCTGGGCGGCAGCGACCCCTTCGTCGTCCTGCCGAGCGCCGATCTCGACGCGGCCGTCGCGACGGCGGTCAAGGCCCGCGCCATCAACAACGGGCAGTCGTGCATCGCCGCCAAGCGGTTCATCGTGCACGAGCAGGTCGCGGAGCGCTTCACGGCCGCTTTCGTCGCAGGCATGGAAAGCCTCCGGATCGGCGACCCGATGGCGGAGACGACCGACGTGGGCCCCCTCGCCACCGCCGCCGTCCGCGACGGCCTCGAGCGGCAGGTCCGCGAGTCGGTCACGGCCGGCGCGCGCGTCCTCACCGGCGGCCGCGCCCTCCCCGATCGCGGCTTCTACTACGCGCCGACCGTGCTCGCCGACGTCCCCGAGTCGGCGCCCGCCTTCCGCGAGGAGCTGTTCGGCCCGGTGGCGTCGCTCTTCGTGGTGAAGGACACGGACCAGGCGATCCGGCTCGCCAACGCCACGACGTTCGGCCTCGGCTCGAGCGTCTGGACCATCGACCCCGCGGAGCAGGCGCGCCTGGTCGACGAGATCGAGGCGGGCCAGGTGTTCGTGAACGCGATGGTCGCCTCCGACCCGCGCCTCCCCTTCGGCGGCGTCAAGCGCTCCGGCTACGGCCGCGAGCTCGCCTGGCACGGCATCCGGGAGTTCGTGAACGCCAAGACCGTCTGGGTCGCCGGCCGATCCGGCGAGCGGCGCGAGGCGCAGACGGAGTAGACCGGGTTGCCCCCGACACGGACGCCGAGGCGGCGCGGCGGTACGCTCGGCGTCCGTGGCCGCGGGCAAGTCCGCCTTCGCCCACGAGCCCTGACCCGGAGGTCCAAGACGTGGCGTACGCCCTCTTCGTGCTCGTGGCTCTCGTCGCCGGAGCCGGCCTGCCGCTGCAGTCCGGCATCAACGCGCAACTGGTGCGCTTCGTCGGGCACCCGGTGCTCGCCGCCCTCGTGTCGTTCCTCGTCGGCACGGCGGCGCTGGCCGCTTACGCGGCGGCGGGCCGGCTGCCGGTCTCGCCGGCGCGGCTCGCCGAGGCGCCGCTCTGGGCGTGGACGGGCGGCCTCCTCGGGGCGGCCTTCGTCGCCGTGGCGGCCGACCTCGCCCCCAGGCTCGGCGCGACCTTCTTCGTGGGGGTGGTGGTCGCGGGCCAGATGATCGCCTCGCTCGTCCTCGACCACTTCGGCCTCGTCGGCTTCCCGCGCTACCCGGTGAGCCCGTCGAGGCTCCTCGGCGCCGCCCTCGTCGTCCTCGGTGTCGCGCTGCTCAGGCGCGTCTGACGCCGGCGTGGCATCATGTCCGCCGGAGGACACCATGACCTCGGTGCTCGACGCGTTGGGAGCGAAGGCGGCGGCGATGGTGCCCGACGGCGCGGTGGTGGGGCTCGGCTCCGGCCGCGCGGCGGAGGCGTTCCTGCGCGCGCTGGCCGAACGGGCGCGGTCGGGGCTGCGCGTGCACGGCGTCGCAACCTCGAACGCCACCGCGCAGCTCGCCGGGCGGCTCGGCGTTCGCCTCGTGCCGCTCCCGGACGAGCCGCTCGCCCTGACCGTGGACGGCGCCGACGAGGTCGACCCGCGCCTCGACCTGATCAAGGGCTACGGTGGGGCGCTCGTTCGCGAACGGATCGTCGCGGCCGCCTCGCGGCAGCAGGTGATCCTCGTGGGCGAGGAGAAGCTCGTCCCGGCGCTCGGCAGCCGCGGCCGCCTGCCGATCGAGGTGATCCCCATGGCGGTGCCGCTCGTGCGCCGCCGCCTCGAGGCGCTCGGCCTCCTCACGGCGCTCAGGCGCGGCGCCGACGGCCTCGACTACGTCACCGACAACGGCGGCCGGATCCTCGACGCGACCATCGGCCCCCTGTCCGACCCGCGCGGACTCGAGCAGGCGATCCGCGCCGTCCCCGGCGTCGTCGACACGGGCCTCTTCCTCGGCACGGCCGACCTCGTCCTCGTCGGCGGTCCCGACGGCATCCGCGAACTCAGGCGCGCCTGAAGTACCGCGTCAAACGGGCGACGGCCTCCTCGAGCAGGCTGTCCTTCTTGCAGACGCAGAAGCGGACGAGCGTGCGCGGCGGGTCGGCGTCGTAGAAGGCGCTCACGGGGATCAGCGCGACGCCCGCCTCCTCGACGAGGAGGCGGCAGAAGGCCACGTCGTCCAGGTCCGGCCTGAGCCGCTCGAAGGAGGCCGACAGGAAGTAGGCGCCGGCCGCCGGCAGCACGGAGAACCCGATCCGCTCGAGTTGACCCGCGAGGTAGTCCCGCTTGGCCTGCATCCGGCGCGCGAGATCCTCGAAGTAGGCGTCGGGCAGGCCGAGCCCCCGCGCGACGGCGGTCTGGAGGTTCGGCGGCGTCGTGAAGACGACGAACTGGTGACAGCGGGCCACCGGCGCGAGGCACTCGGGGCTCGCGGTGACGTACCCGACCTTCCACCCGGTGAGGGAGAAGGTCTTGCCGGCCGACGCGATGCGGATCGTCCGGTCGCGCATCCCGGGCAGGGCGATGAGCGGCGTGAAGCGCCGCCCGTCGAAGACGATGTGCTCGTACACCTCGTCCGCGATCGCGACGGCGTCGTGCCGCACGACCAGCTCCGCCACGGCGGCCAGCTCGTCCGGCCCGAAGAGCTTGCCGGTCGGGTTCATGGGGTTGTTGAGGAGGAGGACGCGCGTGCGCGGGCCGAAGGCGGCCGCCAGGCGGGCGCGGTCGAGCCGCCAGTCGGGCGGCTCGAGCCGGACGAGCCGCGGCACCCCGCCGGCGCGCCGGATCATCGGCAGGTAGCTGTCGTAGAGCGGCTCGAAGACCACGACCTCGTCGCCCGGATCGACGTGGGCGAGGATGGCGGCGGTGAGCGCCTCGGTGGCGCCCGAGGTGACGAGGACTTCCCGCGCCGGGTCGACGTCGAGCCCGTAGAAGCGCCGGTCGTGCGCCGCCACCGCCTCGCGCAGCTCCGGCAGGCCCATCATGGGCGGGTACTGGTTCGACCCCTCGAGGACGGCGTCGGCCGCCGCGCGCAGGAGTTCCGGCGGCCAGCCCTCGTCCGGGAAGCCCTGCCCCAGGTTGACCGCGTCGTGCTCGCGCGCGAGCCGCGACATCACCTCGAAGATCGTCGTTCCGCCCGCCGTGAAGACCCCCATGCCTCCCCCGTGCGTCGCGCGATCCGCCCGCCGGCGCGGGCGCGCCGTCCGTGCAGATTAGCGCACGGACGCCGCACCCGCAGACCGCTCGCGCCGGCGGACGCCCTGCCCGCTCAGAAGAGCGGGATCACGGCGCCGCCGAACCGCTCGTTGATGAACGCGCGGACCTCGGGCGACTGGAAGGCGGCGACGAGCTTCTCGACGAACGGCTTGTCCCTGTCCGCGGCCCGGACCGCGATGATGTTCCCGTAGGGATTGTTCTCGGCCGACTCGATGGCGATGGCGTCCCGCCGCGGGTTCAGGTTCGCCAGGAGCGCGAAGTTCGTGTTGATCACGGCGGCGTCGAGGTCGTCGAGGCTCCGCGGGAGCTGGGCGGCGTCGAGCTCGCGGATGCGCAGGCGCCTCGGGTTCTCGACGATGTCGGCGACGGTCGGCGTGATCCCGACGCCCGGCCTGAGCGTGATGAGCTTCTCGGCGGCCAGGAGCAGGAGCCCCCGCCCGCCGTTGCTCGGGTCGTTCGGGATGCCGATGGTCGCGCCGGTCTCGAGCTCGGCCACCGACTTCACGCGCCGCGAGTAGAGCCCGATCGGGTAGACGGTCGTCTTGCCGACGGCGACGATCCGGTACCCGCGCGTCCTGTTCTGGTTGTCGAGGTAGGGCTGGTGCTGGAACGCGTTGGCGTCGATGTCGCCCGCCGCGAGCGCCGCGTTCGGCAGGACGTAGTCGTTGAAGACGACGAGCTGGATGTCGAGCCCCCGACGGGCGGCGACCTTCTTCACCTGCTCCCAGATCTCCTCCGCCTCGCCGGCCATGATGCCGACCTTCACCCGCTCCGCGGCGGCGGCCGGCGACGAGACCGAGAGCGCGAGCGCGAGGGCGCCCGCGAGGACCTTCCAGATCGCAGTCGTGCGCATGGTGGATCTCCGTGTGTCTGTCGGGTGAGCGTGCACGACGGACGAGCCGTCGACTAGAGGCGCCGGTTCAGGCGGCGGGCGAGCCAGTCGCCCCCCGCCTGGACGGCGCAGACGATCGCCACGAGCACGACGATGACGGCGAGCATCACGCCGGTCTCGAAGCGCTGGTAGCCGTACCGGATGGCCAGGTCGCCCAGGCCGCCGGCGCCGACGGCGCCGGCCATGGCCGACGCGCCGATGAGGGACACGAGCGTCACCGTGAAGCCGGCGACGATGCCGGGCAGCGCCTCGGGGACGAGCACCTCGCGGACGATCTGCCACCGCGTGGCGCCCATCGCCTGCGCCGCCTCGACGAGCCCCCGATCGACCTCTCTCAGCGCCACCTCGGCCACGCGTGCGAAGAACGGCGTCGCCGCCACGCTGAGCGGCACGATGGCCGCCGCCGTGCCGATGGCGGTGCCGACGATGAAGCGGGTCACCGGGATCAGGGCGACCAGCAGGATGATGAACGGCGTGGAGCGAAAGCCGTTCACGACGGCCCCGAGGGCCCGGTTGATGGCGCGGTGCTCGAGGATGCCGCCGGGCGCCGTGATGACCAGCACGACGGCGAGCGGGAGCCCCGCGAGGAGCGCGATCGCCCCCGACGCCGTCACCATGACGGCGGTCTCGACGAGCCCCGTGAGGAAGATGTCAACGAGGGCGCTGGACATAACCCAGGACCTCCACCGCCGCGCCGCGCGCCTCGAGCAGCCGCACCAGCCGATCGAGCCGCTCGGCCCCCTCGAAGGGCGCGGCCACGACGAGGTTGGCAACCGGCCGCCGCTGGATGTGCTCCACGGTTCCGGCAACGACGCTCAGGGGGACCTCGAGCGCCCGGGCCGCGTCGGTGAGCACCGGGTCGAACGGCGACGTCCCGGCGGCGCGAACGCGCAGGAGCGCGTGCCGGCCCGGCGCCGGATCGGGCGAGATCCGCTCCGCGAGCGCGGGGGGAAGCTCGACCGACGGCGCGCCGAGGAGACGCCGCGTCGCCTCCGCGCGCGGGTGCGCGAAGACCTCCCACACCGGCCCGGTCTCCACGACCCGTCCGGCGTCGAGCACCGCCACGCGGTCGCAGACCTCCCGGATGACCGACATCTCGTGCGTGATGAGGATGACCGTGACGCCGAGCCGGGCGTTGATGTCCTGGAGGAGCCTCAGGATCGAGAGCGTGGTCTCCGGGTCGAGCGCCGAGGTGGCCTCGTCGCAGAGGAGGATGTCCGGGTCGTGAACGAGGGCTCGCGCGATGCCGACGCGCTGCTTCTGGCCGCCCGACAGCCGGGCCGGGTAGACGCGGTGCTTGTCGGCGAGCCCGACCAGGTCGAGCAGCCGCGGCACCGTCCGCTCGATGTCCGCGCGCGGTCGCCCGGCGAACCTGAGCGGCAGTGCGACGTTCTCGAAGACCGTCCTCGACGAGAGGAGGTTGAAGTGCTGGAAGATCATGCCGATCCGCTGGCGCACGGCCGCGAGCCGCGCCGCCGGCAGGTGGGTCACGTCCTCGCCGCCGACGAGGACGCGTCCCGCGGTGGGACGCTCGAGGCGGTTGATGCAGCGGATGAGGGTGCTCTTGCCGGCGCCGCTGCGACCGATGATGCCGAAGACCTCGCCCCGCTCGACCGCGAGGTCGACGCCGTCGAGGGCCACGACGGGGCCCGCCGGCGTGTCGAAGCGCTTCGACAGCCCTTCGAGCCTGACGATCGGCGCGGCAGGGGCCGGCCGCGGCGCGACCGCCGCGTGCTCCGCGTCGGCCGTGCGCCGCGCTGCGCGCGGCCGGGCGGCCCGCGCAACGGCGCGCACCGACGAGCCGGGATCGGCGTGTGACATCGAGCGAGCGTCCCTCCATCCCTCTCGCCCGGGCTTCCTGCCCGGAAACGACAACGCCCCGCGGGCCCGGTGGCCGGCGGGGCGAGAGGGAACGGAGGCGGGCGCCGCGGGCCAGGGCCGATCGGAGCGGCGGCCCGGACCCGGCGCGTGACGTGCCTACTGCAGCACGATGCCCGGCGAGGCCGGGACGCGCGGGGCCGTGGCCGCCCGGGTCATGCGCATCCGCGCACGGCCCGCCGGACGACAACACCCCATGCTGCTCGGCACCCGCGAGAGGAGCATGACCGGTGAGGGTACCGGCCTCGACGCGTTTGTCAAGCGGCGCGGCGTCCGCCGGCCGTGCGCGCCATGAGCAGCGAGGCCGCGAGCGGCACGGCGCCGGCCAGGAGCACCGCCGCCGGAAGCCCGCCCGCCTGGTACACCGCCGCCACCGCCACCGGCCCGACGACGGCCGCCAGGTCGCCCGTGAACCGGAAGAGGCCGATCGTCCGCGCGTGCCTGGAGGGCGGCACCGCGCGCAGGAGGAGCGTCGCCGGGATCATCCAGGCCGAGAAGGTCATGCCGACGACGAAGGCCGCCGCCGAGAGGAGCGCGGGCGACGGCGCGAGGAGCACCGCCGGCGCCGCGAGCGCCGCGACGCCGAGCGCCGCCGCCAGGACGCGCGCGCCGCCCCCCGTCCGGTCCGCCAGGGTCGCCACGGGCAGGAGGAAGAGGAGGTCGGCCGCGTAGTTGAAGGAGAGGACCCGCCCGATGCCGGTCGCGTCGAGACCGAGATGGCTGGCCGCCGCGAGCGGCAGGAGGGTCACCATGACGCCGTTCCAGGTGAGGGAGATGCTGAACGACGCGGCGACGGCCGGCACGATCGGCGACGGCGCCTCCGCGACCTCGGCCGGCTTCCCGCCCCGGCCTGGCGGCAGCGCCGGCTCGGCCGCTGCCGCGGTCCAGGGCAGGTGCGCCCCGGCCCAGGTGGCGGCGGCGGCGAGGAGCCCCACCAGGGCCAGCGCGCCGCGCCAGCCGGCGAGCGACGAGACCGGGCCGGCGACGAGCCCCACGAGGAGGAAGCTGCCGACCGTCGTGAACTCCGAGAGCGACCCCGCCCGCGATCGGACCGACGGCGGCAGCACGGTGATCACGAAGAGCAGGAGCGTGAGGCTCGTCAGTCCCTGGCCGAGCCCTCCGAGCGCCCGCGCCGCGTAGAGGGCCCAGGGCGAGGGGGCGAGGGCCGAGAGGAGGCCGCTTGCCGCGAGGAGGAGGCCCCCCGCGACGAAGCCGCGACGCCGGCCGATCCGCTCGAGGACGAGGCCGGCCGGCAGGTCGATCGCCAGGCGCGCCACGGCGAAGGCCGAGACGATCCCGGCGGCGCCGACGTCCGAGAGGGCGAGGGCGCCGCGCATGACCGGCAGGAGCGGCGGCACCACGCCGATGGCGGCGGCGAACGCGCAGTTGCAGACGAGCGCCGTGGCGACGGCGCGGCGCGTTGCCGCGCCGCCGGGCGCGCCCCCGTCCGGGAGCACCTGTCGACGCTAGACGGAAGTCCCCGGAGCCCGGCGAACCAGGGCCCGGGCGGCCGGGTCGGCGTCGATGGCGGCCTGCTCCTCCGGCGCGAGGTCGCGCGGCCGGTCCCGCTCCGACGCGACGATGCAGAAGAAGCCGAAGGGGGCGTCGCTCGTGTTCACGAACTGATGGGGCGTGTCCGGGCCGATGTAGAGCGCGTCCTTCTCGCGCAGCTCGCGCGTCTCGTGCCCCACGAGCACCTGCCCCACGCCGCGGGCGCCGATGACCAGGTGCTCGTGGCGGTGCTTCTCGAGCGAGGAGTGGCCGCCCGGCGCCACCTCGAAGTAGCGAAGCTGCATCGACGGCCGACCGCTGTGGTGACCGACGATGACGTGCCGCTCGATCCCGCAGAAGAAGCGCCCGCCGGCCGCCTCGGCATAGGCCTTCCGCTCGACCCCCTCCCACCCGTGCCTCGCCGGGTCGAACCGGTAGTACGCCCCCTCGTGCCCCTCGATGCGCGTCGGGTCCTTCACCCCGACGTCCGCCTTGACGTCGCTCACTGGGCCTCCAACGGCTCGCGGCCGCTCGCCTCGTCGGCGCCTCCCGGCGCCGCCCCGAAGACGATCATCGATTTTATCGCGCGCCCGCCCCTCGCCATGGTCCGGTAGGCCTCGGCCACCCCCTCGATCGGCGCGCGGTGGGTGACGAGGTCGGCCGCCCGCACGACGCCCGCCCCGATCGCCTCGAGGGCGGCGCGCGTGTCCTCCGGGCCGCAGGAGTAGGACGGGATCAGCGACACCTCGTCGAAGTAGAGCCGGTTCGTGTCGACCGGCGTCGTGCGCCCCGGCGCGGTCGGCGTGAAGAGCACCACGCGCCCGGCGGGGGCCGCCAGCGCCACGCCCTGCGCGATGGCCTCCGGCGTGCCCGGTCCGACGACGACGAGGTCGGCGAGCCGGCCCCCGGTCGCCTCGCGCAGGACGGCGGCGGCGTCCTCCTGCGGCGGCCGGACGGTCCGGTCGGCGCCGAGGGCGAGCCCGGCCGCGCAGCGGTCGGCGTCGAGGTCGATCCCGACCACCGGCGAGGCCCCGGCCGCCTTCGCGAGCCTCACGTGGATGAGGCCCATCACGCCGAGGCCGATCACCGCGACCGCGTCCCCGGCGCGCACCCCGGCCCTCCGCAGCGACTTCACCACGCAGGCGGTCGGCTCGACCAGGGCGCCGTCCTCGAACGAGAGACCGGGCGGCAGCCGCAGGGTGTCGCCCTCGAGGTTCACGCGCGGGACGCGCACGTACTCGGCGACGCCCCCCGGGTCGAGGCGCGACCGCCGCCAGGTCTCGCACTGCACCGGCTCGCCGCGCCGGCAGGCGCGGCACTCGAAGCAGGGCGCGTGGTGGTGCACCGCCACGCGGTCGCCGACGCGGAACGGGTCGCCCCCCGCCCGCGGCGCCACCGGCTCAGCGCCGCCGAGCGCCACGACCTCGCCCGCCACCTCGTGCCCCAGGACCAGCGGCGCCTTCCGCGCGATGTACCACGGCATGAGGTCCCCGGAGCAGATGCCGGCCGCCCGGACCCGGACGAGCGCCTCGCCCGGCCCCGGCTGCGGGACGCGCGCGCGCTCGACCCTGATGTCGTCGGCCGAGCGGACGACGGCGAGCCGCATGGTGGAGGGGAGCGCCGGGGCGGCCACCTCAGGGCCTCACCACGTACTTGATCCCCTCGCCGCGGTCCATCGCCTCGAAGGCGGCGGCGATCTCCTCGAGCGGCACCTCGGCCGTGAGGAGGGGACGGATCGGGACGCGACCCGCGGAGAGCCACCCGTGCGCCGCCGCGACGTCCCTCGGCGTGAAGTGGAAGGGCGAGAGGAGCCTGAGCTCGTCGTAGTGGAGGCGTCCCGCGTCCAGGGGGAAGGGCGCGCCCGCGGGCAGGCCGCCGAAGCAGCAGACGGTCCCCCCCGGTCGCGCCCGTGCGATCGCCTCGGCCCACCCCGCCGCCAGCCCCGTGCACTCGATCACCACGTCCGGCCCGCGCCCCTCCGTCGCGTCGCGGACGGCGGCGTCGACGTCGTCGCGGTCGGCATCGAGGACCTGCCAGGCCCCGAGGGCCCGCGCGATCTCGAGACGGGGCGCCCGCCGCCCGCTCACGATGAGCCGCTCGACGCCGATCGCCCTGAGCGCCGCCACGTGGAGCAGCCCGAAGCCGCCGGCGCCGACCACGAGCACGACGTCGTCCGGCCGGGCCCCGAGCACCCCGACGCTGTGCGCGACGCAGGCGAGCGGCTCGAGGGCCGCGGCCTCCTCGAAGGGGAGCGCGTCGGGCTTGGGGAAGAGGTGGCGCGCCACGATGTGCGCCGGCACCCGGAGCCGATCGGCGTACGCGCCGAGCATGAGCCGCCCCATGACGTCGGGGCAGAGGTTCTCCTGCCGGCGCTGGCAGAGCCGGCACGCCCCGCACGGCGCGGTATGGACCCCCATGACGGCGTCCCCCTCGCGGAACGCCGTGACCCCCCGCCCCACGCGGGCGACGACGCCCGCGTACTCGTGGCCGAAGGGGGTCGGCATCGGCATCTTCGGGTGGCCCCGGCGGAACGCCTTGAGGTCGGTGCCGCAGGTGAGCGCCGCGCGGACGGCCAGGACGACCTCACCCGGTCCCGGCAGGGGATCGGGCTCCTCCTCGACGACGATCCGACCGGGGGCGAGCAGGCGAGCGACGCGCATCCCGGGGATTCTAGCGCCGCCTGCGCGCTAGAATCGGCGGGCCATGCCCGAACCCACCCATGTCCTGCGCGGCCACCCGGCGTCGGCCGGGGCCGCGGCGGGCGGGACCGAGAGGGCGAGGCGCGCGGACGACGAAGGCCCGGTCCGCCTGCTCGCCCGCTTCTTCCCGCTTCTCGCGCCCGTCCGGTGGCCCCTCGCGATCGCGCTCCTGCTCGCCGTGCTGTCGCCCCTGGTCTCGACCGCGGTCATCGCCATCGTCAAGGTCATCATGGACGAGGCGGTCATCCCCCGCGACGTGGCCCGCCTGCGCGAGGTGCTCGTCGTCTTCCTCGGGCTCTCGGTCCTCAAGGGCCTCGTCGACTTCGCCGACGGCTACCTCTCGACCTGGGTCGGCGAGCGCTTCCTGCTCGACCTGAAGACCCTCGTCCACCGCCGGCTCGTCACCCGCTCGCTCGAGTTCCACGCGGGCGCTCGCGTGGGGGACCTCCTCACGCGCCTCACGAGCGACGTCGTGGTCGTCGAGAACCTGATGGTCTCCGGAAGCCTCGAGATCCTGAGGAGCCTCCTCACCCTCGTCTACTTCGGCGCCGCGCTGGTCTACCTGTCGCCCCGGCTCGCGGTGATCGTCCTGCTGACGGTGCCGATCTTCGGCCTCGTGTCGAAAGCCTACATGACCCGGGTGCGCGACGCCTCGCGCGAGGCGCGCCGGCTCGACGGCGAGGCCGCCTCCATCGCCGAGGAGGCGCTCGCCAACGTGCCGCTGGTCCAGGCGCTCGACCGGACCGGCTACGAGGCGGACCGGTTCCGGCAGGCGGTCGGCCGGTTCTTCGCGGCCGTCATGCGGCGCGCCCGCCTCAGGGCCTCCTTCTCGGCGCTCGTCGACACGGTGCCGGTCGTCGGCACGATCGCCGTCTTCTGGATCGGCACCATGGAGCTGATCGCGGGGCGGATCACGCTCGGCGCCCTGGTCGCCTTCGTGAGCTACCTCGCCTCGCTCTACGCGCCGGTCCGCACCCTGGCGCGGCTCTCGAACCAGGCGCAGGCGGCCGGCGCGTCGGCCGAGCGGCTCACCGACCTCCTCGCGCCCGACCCCGGGCCCCGCGAGGCCGAGGGGGCCCGCCGGCTCGCGCGCGCCGCGGGCCGGATCGCCTTCGAGCGGGTCGGCTTCGCCTACCGTCCGGGGCGGCCGGTCCTCAGGGACGTGTCGTTCGAGGTCCGGCCGGGCGAGATGGTGGCGCTCGTGGGGCCGAGCGGCGCCGGCAAGAGCACGATCGTCAAGCTCCTGCTGCGGCTGTACGACCCGACGCACGGCCGCATCACGCTCGACGGCCACGACCTGCGGGAGCTCACCTTCCGGTCGCTGCGCGACCAGGTCGCGCTGGTGCTCCAGGACCCGTACATCTTCGACGGGACGGTCAAGGAGAACCTCCGCTACGGGCGTCTCGACGCCACCGACGCCGACCTCGAGCGGGCCGCGCGCCTGGCCAACGCGCACGACTTCATCACGGCGCTGCCGCACGGGTACGACACCGACGTCGGCGCCAAGGGGGTGCGGCTCTCCGGCGGGCAGCAGCAGCGGCTCGCCATCGCCCGCGCGCTCCTGCGCGACGCGCCGATCCTGGTCCTCGACGAGGCGACCTCCTCGCTCGACTCCGAGAGCGAGCACCTGATCCAGCAGGCGCTCGAGCGCCTCACCGCCAGGCGGACGACGCTCGTCATCGCCCACCGCCTCTCGACCGTGCGGCGCGCCGACCGGATCGTCGTGCTCGACGAGGGGCGGGTCGTCGAGTCGGGGACCCACGAGGCGCTCCTCGCGCAGGGAGGCCTCTACCGGCGGCTCTACGAGCGCCAGTTCATGCCGGCGGCGGTGCCGGTCGCCGGCGTCGCCTCCGCGGACTGACCGATGGGGGCGCCGATCCGCGTCGCCACGCGGCCCCGCACCGCCCGCTCGACCCGCGGCAGCACGTAACGGCTCGCCGGGAAGAACGCCAGCGCCCCCAGGACCGGCCCACCCGCCACGCGGGGGGCCACGCGCCGGACCCCGCGCCGCCCCCTCGCTATCCCGCCCGCCGTCCCTCGGACGGCGCGGGCTCGCGGATGAAGGACGCTTTCATCGCCCAGAGGGTTCCCGGGTAGCGGTCGAGCAGCTCGTTCCACCCCTCCTTGAGCGCCTCCCCGCGCCCCGTCGCCCGGTAGCGGGCCACCGCGAGCCAGTAGAGCGCCTCCGGGGTCTGCGGCGAGACCGCCGCCTCGCGGGCGGCGCGCAGGCAGGCCGCCTCGGCGTCGGCGTAGCGCCGCTCGGCGAACGCCACCATCGCTTCGCCCAGCGCCAGCTCGACGAGGAACGCCTCCGGCTCGAGGTAGCCGGTCGAGGCGCGCACCAGCCGATCGTCGGGGGTCCGGAACTGGAAGGTCGGGGTCCAGACGGCGCCGAGCGCGCCGGCGACCTCCGACTGCTGCGTGAAGCTGACCTTCACCGGGACCATGCTCGCGAGCGCCTCGCGCACGCGGGGGTGTGGATACGTCACGGCATCCATTCGGGCGCAGCCGCCTCAGGTGGGGGCAAAGACGTCCACGAAGAGCAGCCGCCGCTCGCGGCGCGCTCGTTCGCGCGCCTCCTCGAGCGAGGCCGCCCAGGCGATCGCATCGGCCATGTCGAGACCTCCTCAAGAGGGAGAACTGGACGCGCGCGGCCTGCGCGCGTCCTCCAAGGCTGATCGCCAGCACCCGACGAGGTCAAGCGGCAAACGCCCGCCGCACGGGCGGTTCTCCCGGCGGCAGCGAGGAGGTTGGCGGACGGGGGACGCGGGCGGTACGGCCGGGGTGCAACCCGGTTCGGACCGAGTCGGGCGGGCAGCGCACTCGACGACGTCTCGAGCGTTCCATGGGGTCAGGCCTTTCCGTTTTCCATGGGGTCAGGCCTTTCCATTTTCCAGACGGGGCACGTTGGAGGCCGGCCGCTTCGTCTGCCACGGGCCGCAGCCGCCCCGTCCCTCGCGCTTCATGCCACGGTGATCGGCGGTGACGCGTAGATCCCCACGGCGCGATACCTCCTCTGCGCGAGCCGGCCGGGGGGGTCTCGTAGCGAGGCCACATGCTCCCGGCCGGCAGCGCGCCGGGAGACGGTTGCCTGTCGCGGAGGCAGCACATGCCGCACGACCGGCTCTGTCCGTACGGCCCAACTCGGTCCGAACCGAGTTGGGGGAGCGGCGCGGCGCGCGCGACGTCGAAGAATTCTCTTGACAGCTTACGATGGCGACACGGCCGTGCGGCACGGAGCCCGCGTGGACAGGCCCTGCACGGCCGGCCATCGCCCGCCAGGCACGACTTCGAAGCACAAGGGCCGCGTCGAGAGGGTCAGAGTCTCGCGCGCCGTACGGAGGTGTGCCGGAAGCCCGCCCAAGTCTCCGTGATAGAAACGAAGCATGATGTCTCCGATCGCGCTCTCATCTCTGACGGCCCTCTCCGATGCCGACCTTCTCGCCCGGATCGCCCGGCTCGCGGCGCAGGAGCGCGAGGCAACCGTCGCGCTGATTGCGCACCTCGTCGAACTCGACGCCCGGCGCCTCTACCTGGCCGAAGGCTACCCGTCGCTCTTCGCCTACTGCACGCAGGCCCTCCACCTCTCCGAGCATGCCGCGTACGGGCGGATCGAGGCGGCGCGCGCGGCGCGGCGCTTTCCCGTTATCCTCGAGCGCCTTGCCGGCGGGTCAATCACGCTCACGACGGTGACGCTCCTCGCGCCGCACCTCACGGTGGAGAATCATCGGGACCTGCTCGAGCAGGCCCGCCACAAGAGCCGGCGGGAGGTCGAGGCGCTGGTGGCGGCGCTCCGTCCCCAGCCGCCCGTGCCCACCTCGGTGCGCCGGCTGCCGGCACCACGGCCTGCGCCGGCCGTGCCCCTGTCACCGGCGGAGGCGGCGCTTCCCGACGCGTCTGGACCGACCCCGCTCCTCCCCGCGACGGCGCCGCCCGCGATCGAAGCGGCGCCAGTGAGCCCCCCTCCCCCGATTCCAGCCTCCCAGGCGGCCGCGTCACCGCCGGCCCCCGAAGCGTCCGTAGCCGTGTCGGCGCTGACGCCGACGTCACCGGCGTCGACTGGCACTCCGACACCACCGACGCGATCGCCGGTCGTGGCCCCTCTGGCGCCCGACCGCTACAAGGTCCAGTTCACCGCGAGCGCCGAGACCTACGCCAGGCTACGGCAGGCGCAGGATCTCCTGCGCCACCAGATCCCCGACGGCGACATTGCCCAGGTCCTCGACCGGGCCCTCACGGTCCTTGTCGAGACGCTCCTCAAGCAGAAGGTCGCCGCGACCGATCGACCGCGGGCGGGGACGCCCCCGAGGCCGGGCTCGCGCCACGTGCCGGCGGCGGTGAGGCGGGCGGTCTGGGCGCGCGACGGGGGACGGTGCGCCTTCGTGAGCCGGACTGGGCGCCGGTGTGCGGAGCGGGGCTTTCTCGAGTTCCACCACGTGCGGCCGTACGCAGAAGGCGGCCCGGCGACGGTCGAGAACATCGAGTTGCGCTGTCGGGCGCACAACGGGTACGAAGCGGAGCGGGTGTTCGGCCCCCGGGGCGCGTCGCAGGTGCGGGAGCCGGCGGCCGTCTACGTCGCGGCTCGCCGGGTCGCCGCCTGGCGGCGAACTCGGTTCGAACCGAGTTGGGCCTCGGCCGGCCAGCCGCCGTAGAGCGCGAGGCCGGCTGGCTGAGAGGAGGTCCCTCGCGGCCCGGCAGTTCCTAACCGGCCCTCACTCAGAGCAGCCCGTTGTCGGCCAACACGTCCCAAGAGGACCGGTCGGGCAGCTTCATCGTCGGCGAGCGAGATCTCGAGCTTTCAACTGGAAGATGCGGAATCGCGCGGGGAAGTAGTCCGTGCGGGACCGAATTGACGGCGCGCGTCCGGGGCGCTACCGTCTCGCCTGCTTCCCCTCCCCCCTGGGGAGGGGCGTTCGGAGGTTCGCGTGAAGGACGACGTTCGGCAGGATGTCGGCCGGCGGCTCAAGAGCGTGGCGGGACACGTCCACGGGGTCCTCAAGATGGTCGAGGAGGACAAGTACTGCATCGATGTGATCCGCCAGATCGAGGCGGTCGAGCAGGCGCTCCACAAGGTGAAGCGGCAGCTCCTGGCCGGCCACCTCGACAGCTGCGTGACGACCGCCATCCGCAGCGAGAACGCCCGCGACCGCGAGCGGGTGCTCAAGGAGCTGCTCGAGGTCTACGACACGGAGCGACGCCTGAAGTGAGCGTCCCGCGGGAGGTCGAGCTCGGCGTCACGGGGATGACCTGCGCCTCCTGCGTGCGCCGGATCGAGAAGGCCCTCTCGAAGGTGCCGGGGGTCGTCGAGGCGAGCGTCAACCTGGCCACGGAGCAGGCCCGCGTGGTCTACGACCCCGAGGCGGTCGACGTCGAGGCGCTCGAGCGCACCGTCGAGGCCGCCGGCTACGGGGTGCGCCGCGCGCCGGCCGGGGCCGCGGCCGGCGAGCCGGCCGACGCGTCGGCGGCGCGGGCGGCGGAAGCCGAGCGGGAGCTGGCCGACCTGCGGCGCCGGTGGGTCGCGAGCCTTGCCATCGGCGCCGCGATGATGGCGCTCATGTACCTGCCCGTACGCCCCGACACGGCCGTCGTCGCGCCGCTGCTGCTGATCGCGGCCACGGTGGTGCAGTTCTGGGCGGGCGGGCGCTTCTACCGGGCGGCGTGGGCGGCCGCGAGGCACGGCGCGACGAACATGAACACGCTCGTCGCGGTCGGCACCAGCGTCGCCTACGGCTACAGCGCCTTCGTGACCCTCTGGCCGCAGCTCGCCGAGCGGTGGGGCTTCCCCGTCCACCTCTACTACGAGACGTCCGTCGTCATCATCGCGCTCGTCCTCATGGGCCGGTGGCTCGAGGCGCGTGCCAGGACCCGCACGGGCGCCGCCATCGAGGCCCTCGTCCGGCTCCAGGCGAGGACCGCCCGCGTGATCCGTCACGGCGTCGAGCGCGACGTGCCGGTCGAGTCGGTGCGGCCGGGCGACCTCGTGCGCGTGCGGCCGGGCGAGACGGTGCCGGTCGACGGCGTCGTTCGCGAGGGGCGCTCCTCGCTCGACGAGAGCATGCTCACCGGCGAGAGCCTCCCGGTCGAGAAGGGCCCCGGCGACACGGTCATCGGCGCAACGCTCAACCGCACCGGCAGCTTCGTCTTCGAGGCGACGCGCGTCGGGCGCGACACCACGCTCGCCCAGATCGTCCGCCTGGTCGAGGAGGCGCAGGGCGGCAAGGCGCCGATGCAGCGGCTCGCCGACAGGATCTCCGGCTACTTCGTGCCGATCGTCCTCGTCCTCGCCGCCGTCACGTTCGCCGGCTGGCTCCTCCTCGGCCCGGAGCCGGCCCTGATCCCGGCCCTCACGGCGGCCATCGCGGTGCTCATCATCGCCTGTCCCTGCGCCCTCGGCCTCGCCACGCCGACGGCCGTCATGGTCGGCACCGGCAAGGCGGCCGAGCTCGGCATCCTGATCCGCGGCGGCGAGGCGCTCGAGGCGGCGCGGCGCGTCGACACCGTCGTCCTCGACAAGACCGGCACGCTCACCCGCGGCAGGCCGGCGGTGACCCGGATCGTGACCGACGGCCTCCCGGAGGCGGCCCTGCTGCGCCTCGCGGCCGCGGTCGAGGTCGGCTCGGAGCACCCGCTCGGCGAGGCGGTCGTCACCCACGCGGCCGGGCTCGGCCTCGACCTGCCCCGCGCCGAGGCGTTCGAGTCGGTCCCCGGCAAGGGGGTGCGGGCCGTCGTGGAGGGACGTGCCGTCCTCCTCGGCAACCGCGCCCTCATGTCCGATGCGGGCATCGCCCTCGACGGCCTCGACCGCCGCGCCGAGGCGCTCGCCCGCGGCGGCGAGACGCCGATGTACGTGGCGGTGGACGGCCGGGGGGTCGGCCTCGTCGGCGTCGCCGACACGCTCGGGCCGGGTTCGCGAGAGGCGGTGGCCGAGCTACGGGCCCTCGGCCTCGCGGTCGTCATGCTCACGGGCGACGCGCGCGCCACGGCCGAGGCGATCGCGGCCGAGGCGGGCATCGACGAGGTGCTGGCCGAGGTGCTGCCGCACGAGAAGGCCGAGGCGGTGAAGGCGCTCCAGGCGCGGGGCCGCGTGGTGGCGATGGTCGGCGACGGCGTCAACGACGCGCCCGCCCTCGCCCAGGCCGACCTCGGCGTCGCGATCGGCACCGGGACGGACGTGGCGCTCGCCGCGTCGGACGTGACGCTCGTCGGGGGGGACCTGCGCAACCTCGTCACGGCGATCGCGCTCTCCCGCAAGACCGTCGGCGTCATCGCGCAGGGGCTCTTCTGGGCGTTCGCCTACAACGCGATCCTCATCCCGGTCGCGATGGGGGCGCTCTACCCGGCCTTCGGCGTCCTGCTCGACCCGATGCTCGCCGCGGCGGCCATGGCGATGAGCAGCGTGAGCGTGGTCACCAACGCCCTGCGCCTGCGCGGCTTCCGGCGACCGGAGAGCGCGGAGGCGATCCTCGACCCGCCGCTCCGCGCGCGGGTGGCCGACTACGCGTACCTCGCCGGCATCGCGGCGGCCGCCCTGCTGGCCGGGGCCGTGGCGCTCGCGCTCGCGGCCGGCGGACACTGATCACGGAAGGAGGCAAGACCCGCATGGCCACGGTCATCCTGAACGTACCCGACATCTCGTGCGGGCACTGCGAGCAGACGATCACCAGGGCGCTCGCGCCGGTGGACGGCGTGACGAGCGTCCGGGTCGACATCCCGGCGCGGCGCGTACACGTGGAGTACGACGAGCGCCGGGTCGACGTGGAGCGGATCTCGCGCGTCCTCGCCGAGGAGGACTACCCGGTCGCGGCCACCGAATAGACGGAGGTGCCGCCCTCGTCTATGCTCTAGCCGGCGTCCCGGGGGCCGCCCGGGGCGCTGCCGACACCGATGGAGGTTCGAGTGCGCAGGTTGCCGTCTCTGGCCGCCGCCGTGGCGGCGGCGCTCCTCACGGGCGTCGCGCCCACCGTGGCGGACGAGCCCGTCCGCGTCGAGGGGCTGGCCGACTGGCTGGCCGGGGCCCCGGGCCCCGACCACGCGGCCCGCGCCTACCCACAGTACGCGCAGCAGAAGCCGAGCACCCCCATCCGGCTCATGGGCGTGGCGACGCTCATGGGGCGCCTGCGGCTCGGCGACAGGCCCTTCATCGTCGACGTGCGGACCTATCCGGAGTTCCTGGAGGCCCACCTGCCGGATGCGGTGAACATCCCGCTCGCCGAGGTCGAGAAGCGGATCGGCGAGTTCCCCAGGCAGGGGACCGTCGTCCTCTACAGAGCGTGCCCCCACCACCTGGCCAGTTTGGCCAGCGAGAAGCTGTACAAGGCGGGGTACCGCAACATGTACGTCCTCGACGAGGGGATCCCGGGCTGGGCGCGGATGGGCTACCCCATCGAGCAGGGGCCGCCGAAGGCGCCGAGGCGCACCTCTCTCCGGTAGTCGCGCCGACCCGGCCGACGTCCGCGGTCGATTCGTCGACTGCGGTGGCCGGCGCGACACTTCCGGTCCGGCGTTCGGCGCTATAGTGCCGGGAATCGACGGAGCCATTCCCGGTGAGCGCCTATCTCTCCATCCGCGGGCTGTCGCGACGCTTCGGCCCCGTGGCCGCCGTGGACGGACTCTCGCTCGACGTCCGGCACGGCGAGATGCTCTTCCTCCTCGGGCCGTCGGGCTGCGGCAAGTCGACGACGCTGCGTCTCGTGGCGGGCTACGAGCGGGCCGACGGCGGATCGATCACGCTGGGCGGCCGGCCGCTCGACCCGGTGCCGGTCCACCGCCGCAACATCGGCATGGTCTTCCAGGACTACGCCCTCTTCCCCCACCGCACGGTCCTCGAGAACGTCGGCTTCGGCCTCAAGATGCGGGGCGTCCGGCCGGCCGAGCGCGACCGCCGCGCGCGCGCCGCGCTCGCCCAGGTGGACCTCGAGGGCCTCGAGGCGCGCTACCCCTGGCAGCTCTCCGGCGGGCAGCGCCAGCGGGTGGCGCTCGCCCGCGCCATCGTCTTCGAGCCCGACCTCCTGCTCCTCGACGAGCCGCTCGCGAGCCTCGACCGGCGGCTGCGCGACGCGGTGCGCCTCGAGCTGCGCGCGCTGCAGCGCCGGCTCGGCCTCACCGCCATCTACGTCACGCACGACCAGGACGAGGCGCTCGAGATGGCCGACCGGATCGCGGTCATGGACCGGGGGCGCCTCGTGCAGGTCGGCACGCCGTCGGAGGTCTACAACGCGCCGGCCACCGGCTACGTGGCGGCCTTCCTCGGCGACGCGAGCCGCTTCGCCGGCCGCCTCGTGGTCGCCGACCGCGGCGCCGAGGTCGTCACCGACGGCGGCCTGCGACTGCGCGTGCCGCGCACGCCCGGCATCGGCCCGGGCGACCGCGTGGAGGTCTACCTGCGCCCCGAGCGGGTCCGGATCGCGCGCGAGGGCGAGGACCGGGCGCCGGCCGGCGCGCGATCGACCGGGGGGACCGACCGCTTCGGCGGCGTCGTCGAGACGGTCGCCTATCACGGCGCCGGCGTCTCGTACCACGTGCGCCTCGACGGGGGCGGCCGCGTCGTCGCGCGCGAGCCGATCCCGGGCGGCGCCCCCCGGCTCGCGTCGGGCGACCGGGTCGTCGTCGCGTGGGCTCCCGAGCAACTCACGGTCGTCAAGGAGAGCGACGCATGATCCGCCGACGCACCTTCCTCGCCGCGGCGCTGGCCGCCGGCCTCTCCTCCGCGCCGAAGGTCACCGGCGCCGCCCGCCCCTTCGAGGGGGAGTCGCTCGTGATCGGCGCCTACTCGGGACCGACGCAGAAGTTCTTCGAGCAGTGGTTCGTGCCGCAGTTCGAGCGCCGCACCGGCGCGAAGGTCGCCGTGTCGTACTACTGGTGGGAGGGGATCCCGAACCTCGTCGCCTCGCTCCCCGGCCCGGCGCCCTACGACCTCATGGTGACCGACCCGACGCAGGGCTATCCGGCCATCCTGGGCTACGTCGCGCCGGGCGGGCCGGAGCAGGACCGGAAGGCCGGCGGGCAGAGCCTCTTCGCGAAGATCGACTGGGCGAACGTTCCCAACGTGAAGCGGCTCCACCCGGCCGTCGTCGACAACTTCGTCGTGAGGGAGGGCTACGGCGTCACGCTGGCCGGCTCGGGCATGGCGCTGGTGGTCCACCGCGACGTGACGCCGCAGGTCGCGAGCTGGGGCGACCTCCTGCGGCCCGACCTCGCCGGCAAGGTGGGGCTCTACGACAGCCTCTACATGAGCCTCTTCACCTTCGCCGCCATGAAGGCGGCGGCCGAGGGGAAGGCCGGCCGGGCGCACGAGCTCGTCGCGGCGGACCTCGACGGCGTCCTCGCCTTCGCGAGGGCCAACCGCGACCGCGTCGCCTACTGGTGGCCCAACTCCGCCAAGGCGCAGGAGCAGCTCGTCATGAAGGGGTTCCTCGCCGGCAACATGCACACGCAGGCGGCGGCGAACCTCCTGCGCGAGGAGCAGCCGGTGCGGGTCGTCACGCCGGCCGAGGACCGGGCGTACGTGCAGTACGTCTGGGCGATTCCCCGCACCAGCGCGAAGAAGCGGCTCGCCGAGGCGGCCCTCGACTTCCTGCTCGCGCCCGAGTCGCAGCGCGCGCTGGCGACCGTCGGCCTGCAGAACGTCGGCATCCTCGAGGTGGCCAGGGAGGTCGCTGCGGAGGACCCGTCCTGGGCCGCCGCCTATCCGCACACGGACGAGGAGTACCGGACGCTCCGTTACTACCCGTACGACGTCTACCTCCAGGACGCCGCCACCTGGGCCCGGCTCAACCGCTTCTGGGAGCGCGAGGTCCTGCGCAAGGGGTTCTAGGTGCCGCGACGCGGCGGGGGAGGCCGCCCCTGGGGCCATGCCGGCTGGCCCCTCTGGTTGCCGGCCGCGGCGCTCGCCGCGATCGGCTTCGCCGCGCCGCTCGCCTGGCTCGGCCGGCTCTCGCTCTACGAGTCGGCAGGCTCGGGCGGCTACGGCCTCGGCAACGCCGGCCTCTACGTCGCCGGCACGCTCACCCTCGACAACTACCGGGCGCTCCTCGCCGACCGCTACGTCTGGCGGATCGCCGCCTTCACGCTCGAGCTCGGGCTCGTCTCGGCTCTCGCGTCGGTGGCGCTCGCCTACCCGTTCGCGCTCGTGATCGATCGGGCGCGGGGCTGGAGCCAGGCGGCGCTCCTCGGCGCGACGATCCTGCCCAAGTTCGTGAACCCGCTCGTCGTCATCGCCGGCGTCGAGGTGGCGCTCGCCCAGGACGGCCCGGTCCGGTCGCTCCTGGTGCCGCTCGGCCTCGTCGGCGAGGAGACGCGGCTCGCGCACACCTTCCTGGCGGTGGTCGTGGGCGAGGTCGTCTTCGTCCTCCCCTACGCGGTCCTGATCCTCGTGGCGACGTTCGCCTCGGTCGGCCGGTCGCTCGTCGCCGCCGCGCGCGGGCTCGGCGCCTCGCCGCTTCGCGCCTTCCTCGAGGTGACGCTCCCCCTCTCCTGGCGCGGCACGCGGGCGGCGCTGGTGCTCTGCCTCGTCTTCGGCCTCTCGGCGTTCACCGCCCCCTTCTTCCTCGGCGGCCCCGAGCACTACACGCTCTCCATCCTGGTCCACCGGCTGGTGCTCGTGAACCTCGACTGGGCGGCCGGGGCGGCGGCGGCGGTGGAGATGCTCGGGCTCGCCGTCCTCGTGGTGCTCGTGGCGAGCCGCCTGGCCGCGGCCCCGCGCACCGGCGACCGCGAGGCGACCGTGCCGGCGCCTGCGCAACGGAGCGCAGCGTGACCGATCGGCTGTGGCGGGCCGCGGGAGGCCTCTACGCCCTCGCCGTGGCCGGGGCGCTCGTCTCGGTGCTCGGCTTCGCCCTGGCCGTGTCCTTCAACCCCTCGACGGTCATCGGGCTGCCGACCTCCGGCCTGTCGCTGCGGTGGTACCGGGAGTTCTTCGCGAGCCCGGTCTGGCGCCAGGGGGTCGGCAACAGCGTCCTGGTCGCGGCGCTCTCGACGGCGCTCGCGCTGGTCGTCGGCGGCGCATCGGCCCTGGCCGCCGACCGGGCGTCGCGCCGTCGCGCGGCGCTCCTCGAGGCGTCGCTCGTGGCGCCGCTCCTCACCCCGGGCATCGCGCTCGCGCTCGGGCTGCTGGTCTTCTTCCGGTGGCTCGGGATCTCCGGCACCTACTGGGCGCTCGCGCTGGGCCACGCGCTCATCTCGACGCCGGTCGTCTTCCTCGTCCTGCGCAGCACCCTCGCCGGGATCGACCCCCGCCTCGAGGAGGCGGCGCGCGGCCTCGGCGCGAGCCCCTGGCGCGCGCGCGCCGCGGTGACGCTGCCGCTCGCGCTGCCGGGCGTCGCGGTTGCCGCGATCTTCGCGATCATCCTCTCCATCGGCGAGGTCGTCATCTCGCTCCTGGTCTCCACGCCGACGACCCAGACGCTCTCGAAGGTCATCTGGCCGAACCTGCAGTACGAGCTGACCCCGATCGTGGCGGCCGCCTCCGGCGTCCTCCTGCTGGCCGCCGGGCTCCTCATCGGGGTGGCGGCGCGACTGGTCCGCCTCGACCGGCTGGCGGTCGTGCTGAGGGGGCGATGACCGAGCCTCGCTGGTTCAAGGGGGTGTGGGACGGCGCCCTCAACCCCTGCTACACCATCGCCGGCTACAACCGGATCGAGGGCGAGGTGCACGGCGCCGTCCGCCGGATCGCGGTCTGGGTCTTCGAGGACGAGCGCTTCATCCTGGCCTACGACCAGCGCGACATGTACCACGTGGGCGCGGCGTTCGTCGGCCGCTTCCTTCGCGATCCGGCCCATCTCGCCCGCACCTGGCGGGCGGTGCGGCGGCTCGAGGGGGAAATCGCGCGCCTCGGCGGCCTCGCGGCGGCGGAGGTCGGCCGCGAGCCGCCGGAGCCGGCGGCACGCGCGCGGCTCGCCGCGGTGCACGACCGGCTCCACGCCGCGTTCGCCGAGCTGTTCGGCTGGGCCTCCCTCTGCGAGCCGTGCGGGCTCGTCCTGCAACGGGACCTGGCGGAGCGCTGCGCGGCGCACTTCGGCCGCGAGACCGGTCCGGTCTACCAGGCGCGTCTCACGGCGCCGACCTTCGTCTCCTGGGCGAGGCGGGAGGCCTTCGCTCGCCGCCGGCTTGCCGCGGCGCTCCACGCCCTCCCGCGCGGGGCGCGGCGGCTCGACCGGCTCCCCGCGGGCCTGGCCCGCGCGCTCGCGCGCCACGCGACCCGCTTCGGCTTCCTCGGCCACAACTACCTCGAGGCGCGGCCGGCCGGGGCGGCGTCGATCCTGCGGGCGATCCTCGCAGATGAACGGGGCGGAACGCCCCCGTCGCCCGGTCCCTCGCCGGCGGCCCAGGCTCGACAGGCCGCGCGCGACCGCGCCCGCCTCCTCGCGGCCCATCGCGTCCCCGCGGACACCGCCCGCCGCATCGCGCTCCTCGACGACCTCTCGCGCCTGCAGGACGAGCGCAAGCGGCTCGTCCTCATCGCGATGGGCCATCTCGACGCCCTCCTCCGGCATACCGCCCGGCTGGCCGGCGAGCCGCTCGCGCGGATGCGGGTCTGGCTGCCCGACGAGGCCTCGGCGTTCCTTCGATCCGGTCTCCGCCCGTCGGCGGACCGGGTCGCCGCGCGCCTCGGCGCCGCGGCGGTCGTGACGCGGAGCGGCGTGTGCCGGCTCGTCGAGGACCCGGCAGCCGTCGCACGCTGGCGCGACCGGGTGACGCACGTGCCGGCCTCGCTCGACGGCCGTCTCGCGGGGACCGTCGCCTCGCGCGGGGTCGCCGCCGGACCGGCCCGCGTGCTCCTCACGGCCCGCGACGCGGGCCGCGTGCGGCGGGGCGACGTGCTCGTGGCCGGCAACACGACGCCCGACTACATGCCGGCGCTGCGGCGCGCCGCCGCGGTCGTGACCGAGAAGGGGGGCATGACCTCGCACGCCGCGCTCATCGCCCGCGAGCTGGGGATCCCCTGCCTCGTCGGCGTTGCGCAGGTGACGCGGCGGGTGCCGGACGGCGCGCGCCTTCGGGTGGACGCCGACCGCGGCGTCGCCGTGGTGGAGCACCCGTGACGTGGGTGATCGACCTCGGCGACCGGGCCGCGCTCGATCCCGCCGTGGCCGGCGGCAAGGGGGCCGGTCTCGCCCGGCTCGCGCGGGCCTCGCTCCCGACGTTGCCCGGCGCCGTCGTGACGACCGCCGCGTTCCGGGCCGCCGGCGGACGGGCGCCGGGGCGCCTCCCCGGCCTCGCCGCAGCCGTCCGCGCGCACCTCGCCCGCATGGGGCCCGGGCCCTTCGCCGTGCGGAGCAGCGCCCCGGCCGAGGACGGACGCGAGGCCTCCTGGGCCGGCGTCCTCGACACGCGGCTCGGCGTGCCGGCAACCGGCGTGCTCCGGGCGATCGGCGCGGTCTGGCGGTCGGCGCGCGGCGCACGCGCACGCGTCTACGCGGGGAGGCGAGCCCTCGAGCTGGCCGTGGTGATCCAGCCGCTCGCGGCGGCGGCCGCCGCCGGCACCTGCTTCACGGCCTCGCCGGGGGGCGCGCGCACGCCGCTCGTCGTGGTCGAGGCGCTGGCCGGGCTCGGCGCGCCGCTGGCCGGCGGCACGCTCACCCCGGATCGCTACCTGGTGGACCGCGCGACCGGGATCGTCCTCGACGCGCGCCCCTGCGCGCAGCCCTGGCGCCTGGCGCCCGTCCGGCGCGGCCTCGTCCGGGTCCGGCTCGGCCGCGCGGAGGCGGCGGCGCCGAAGCTGCCGCTCCCCGTCGTGCGGCGCATCGCCCGGCTCGCCCTGAGGGTCGAGCGCCGCCTCGGCGGCCCGCAGGACGTGGAGTGGGTGTGGGACGGCACGGGCGTCGCGCTCGTGCAGGCGCGGCCGCTCACCGGGTGACGAGGCGCCCCCGCCGCCGGCGCGGCATACTGAAGGGACCATGAGCACCGACACGGCCCAGGCGAGCGCCGTCGAGAAGCGCAGGCGCCCCGAGCTCGGGGTGGTCATCGACGGCCGGGTGAAGGAGCTGCTCCTCTACCCGGGGAACTTCTGCAACCGCGACTGCGCGTTCTGCACGGTCCTCGGCAGCCCGGCGGGGTGGTACCACCCCCTCGCCGCCGCGCACCTCGACCAGGCGCTGGCGCTCGTGCACCTCGGGCCCGAGGGCGCGGTCAAGTTCTACGGCGGCGAGCCGACGCTCGACGTCGAGAACATGACCTGGGCCATCGGGTACCTGCGCGAGCGCGGGTTCCAGGGGAGCTTCACCGTCTTCTCGAACGGCATCCGCGACCGCGCGCTGGTGGCGATCGTCGAGTCCGATCCGCTCCGGCGCGTCAGGGTCGCCCTGAACTACTCCATCTGGACCGGCGACGGTGCGCCGCCGATCCCGGCCGCCGCACGCGAGCGGCTCGAGGCGTACGCGCGCGCGCACCCCGGCGTCGTCACCGTCGGCTACGCCGACATCATGGACATGGGGGGCGGGCTCGCCGGCTTCGACGGCAGGCGGCAGGAGCTGCAGGAGACCTTCCACGACGACTGCGGCCGGTGCTACCCGGTGGTCACGACGAAGGGGCGGGTGCACGCCTGCCCGTTCGCGGTGGAGATCGACGACCCCCACTTCCGGCTGGGCGAGGTGCCGGGCGACGCCCGCCGGACCGTGCGCAACTTCGAGGCCTTCTTCCGCTGGATCGACGACGCGCTCCTGCCGTACGCGCGCGCCCGCGCGATGCAGCCCTGCACCGTCTGCCGCACGCGGCTCGGTGAGCTGCCGATGCCGGCCTTCGAGGTCGAGTGATCACCATCGGTCCGGCGCGTGAACCCGAGCGGGTCGTGGTGGCGCGTCTGCTCGTCGAGGCCGGCCTGCCGCCGGACGGCCTCGAGCGCACGTGGCTGCTCGTGGCGCGCGACGACCCGGCCGAGACGGCGGCCGGCAAGCCGACCGGCGAGGGCGAGGTCGTCGGCGCCGTCGGCCTCGAGGCCCATCCCCCTGCCGGCGTGCTCCGCTCGCTCGTCGTCGCCCCGGCCTACCGCGGGGCGGGGACCGCCACGGCGCTGGTGGCCCGCCTCCTCGAGGCGGCCGATGCCCGCGGCGTGAGCGACCTCTGGCTCCTCACCACGACCGCGGCCCCCTTCTTCGCGCGGCTCGGCTTCGCGCCGGCCGACCGGGAGTCCGCGCCGCCGGGCGTCCGCGACTCGATCGAGTTCCGCAGCGCCTGCCCGACCACCGCCGCCTGCCTGAGGCTGTCGCTGACCTGACGCGCCCCCACGCTACTCGGCGGCGTAGCCGAGCCGCTGCGAGAGGCGTCCCGCCGCCTGCTCGAGGCGAGGGACGAGGTCGGCGACCAGCCGTCGGTCGGTGAGCCGGCTCGCCGGCCCCGACAGGCTGATGGCCCCCACGACGCGGCGCGCGTAGTCTCGCACCGGGGCCGCGACGCAGCGCACGTCCGGCGCGTACTCGCCGTCGTCGAGCGCGTGGCCGCGCGAGGCGATCGCCGGCAGGCGCGAGGCGAGGGCCCGCGGGTCGCGGATGGTCAGCGCGGTCTCGGCCGCGAGCGCGTCGAGGACCGGCCGCGCCTGGCGTGCGTGGACGACCGCCCTGTCGATCGCGGGGAGTGCAGGAGGGGTGCCAGCGGCGCCGTCCCGCCGGCAGCCGCTCCGGTCGCCGGAATCCGCGGTGTTGGCTCGCCAGGCAACCGCGCCTGCCGCACGAACGGGCAGCATACACCGGCCGCCTGCTCACGGGGTGGGCAGGGTTCCGACCGATGCCGGAGCCGGCGCGTAGCCCTCGCCGGGTCGGGACCGGCGGAGGCCGGGTCGCGTTTACCCGCATCTGGAGCGGTCAGATCGCAATCCGCCCTTTACAATGCGCGTCGGATCGGTTAATTCATTGTCCGAGCGTGTCAACGCACTCGGGCCCGCCCGACGCGCGAGTTTCCGGGAACAGACCACTGGCTCCGAAGACGGGCTCACGGCGGCAGACACCCGCGGCCGGTCGGTTCTGGCTGTGGCGTACCGCCGGCACGCGGTAGACGGACCTTATTACGGGAGACGGAGGATCCATGGCCAAAGCGATGACGAAGTCGCAGATCGTGGCGCATCTGGCGGAGAAGGTCGACATTCCGAAGAAGACCGCCTCGATGCTGCTCGAGGAGCAGGCGGCGCTTGCGGCGAAGCAGGCCCCGAACGGGTTCACCATCCCGGGCATCGGCAAGCTCGTGCTCGTGAACCGCAAGGCGCGGATGGGGCGCAACCCGCAGACCGGCGCGGCCATCAAGATCCCGGCGAAGCGCGTGGTGCGCTTCCGCGTCGCCAAGGCGATGAAGGACGCGATCCTCAAGAAGAGGTAGTCCGGGCGGCGGATCCCCTCGGCGGGGATCCCGGAGGCTTCTCGACGGGCCGTGCGGCACCTGCCGCGCGGCCCGTCGCGTTTGGGGGAGCAGGCCTTTCCGTTTTCCATCGGCTCTCGTCCCGGCGCGCCGCCCACGCACCGGCGTCACGGCGCTCCGGCCTCCGGCCGGGCCCCGCTTCGCGGGGCGCGCTCCCGCTCCGGTGCCCGCGTGCCGCCCGGGGACCCGCGTCACGGTGCTCGGGCCTGCGGCCCGGGGCCGCTCGCGCGGCCCGCGTTCACGCGACGGAGGCTGCGGGCCCCGCTTCGCGGGGCGCTTTCCCGCTACCTGCCTGCGAGTCCGAGGAAGGTGGCCAGCGCCGCTCTGGCCGTGCCGAGCGGCGCGACCGGCGCCCACTCGCCCGACTGATGCGCCTGCGACGGCTCGCCCGGCCCGTAGTTCACCGCGGGGATCCCGGCCTGCCCGAGTCGGGCCACGTCGGTCCAGGCCTGCTTGGGCGCCACCGGCGCGCCGGTGATCTCGAGGAAGCGCGCGAGCACCGGATGGTCGCGCACCACGGGTCCGGGCGGCGCCTCGTCGACGAAGGCCACCTCCGCCTCGCTCCCGACGATCGCGAGCACGTCGGCCCGTGCCGCGTCGATCCGCTTGTCCGGGGCGAAACGGTAGTTCACGTTCAGCTCGAAGAAGTCGGGGACGACGTTGCGCACCGCGTGGGAGCGCGCCGTCGTGACGCTCATCACCTCGCGGAACGTGAGGCCCTGGATCGTCACGTCGCGCGGCGTCCGTGCCGCGATGCGCGAGAGGAAGGGCGCGGCCTTGTGGATGGCGTTCTCCCCCTCCCAGGGCCGCGCGCTGTGCGCCGCCCGGCCGGTGAAGCGCACGCGCGCGTGCAGGGCGCCGAGGCAGCCGACCTGCACCTCGCCCCCGGTCGGCTCGAGGCAGAAGGCGAAGTCGACGCCCGCGAGCAGCCGGGAGCGCTCGAGCACGGGGCCGAGCCCGCTCTCGGCGTACGGTCCCTCCTCGCGATCGTAGAAGACGGCGACGAGCGCCGGCCCCGGCGTCCTCGAGGCCGCCGCCTCGGCCAGGAGCGCGAGCATCACGGCGAGGCCGCCCTTCATGTCGCTCGCGCCGCAGCCGTAGAGACGGTCGCCGTCGAGCCGAACCGGATCGGCGACGTGGCCGGCAACGGTGTCGAGGTGCCCGAAGAGCGCGACGGCACCGGACCCGCCCGGTCGGTCCACCCGCGCCACGACGTTGTGACCGATCCGCTCGCGGCGCACGGCCGGGCCGAGCGCGGCGACCCGCGCCTCGACCAGATCGGCGAGCGGGCCTTCCTGCCCGATCGGGCTCGGGACCGCCACCAGCTCGAGCGCCAGCTCCGCGAGCGGCGAGCGCGCGCCGGCCCTCACGCGGCGATCCCGAAGTCCCGCAGCGCCTGGTTGAGGGAGGTCTTCCGGTCGGTCGACGCGCTGCGCTGCCCGATGATGAGCGCGCACTGCACGTTGAACGTGCCGGCCGGGTAGGTCTTGGGAATCGAGCCCGGCACGACGACCGACCTGGCCGGCACCCGGCCGCGGTAGGTGACCGGCTCCGGCCCGGTCACGTCCACGATGGGGGTCGAGCCGGTGATCGTCACGTTGGCCCCGAGGACCGCCTCCTCCTCCACGAGCACCCCTTCCACGACGATGCAGCGCGAGCCGATGAAGCAGCCGTCCTCGACGATGACCGGACGCGCGCCCGGCGGCTCCAGCACGCCGCCGATGCCGACGCCGCCGGCGAGGTGGACGTTGCGGCCGATCTGCGCGCAGGAGCCGACCGTCGCCCAGGTGTCGACCATCGTGCCCGAGCCGACCCACGCGCCGATGTTCACGTAGGACGGCATGCAGACGACGCCCGACTCGAGGTACGCGCCGTAGCGCACGACGGCGGGCGGCACCACGCGGACGCCCCGCTCCGGGTAGCCGGTCTTGAGCGGGATCTTGTCGTGGTACTCGAAGGGGCCCACCTCGACGCGCGCCATGGGCCTGATGCGGAAGTAGAGCAGGATCGCCTGCTGGATCCAGGAACGGACCTGCCAGACGCCGTCCACCTTCTCGGCGACGCGGAGCCGCCCCCGGTCGAGCGCGTCGACGACCGCCTCGACCACCTGCCGTCCCTCGGCCGACTCGAGCCGCCCGGGGTCCGCCTGGATCTCCTCGATCGCGCGCTCGAGAAGCGCCACGTCACTCATGATGTCCACCTCGGCGCCTCCCGGCGCCACGCTCAGATACCGATCCGTTCCCAGACCTCGAGCGCCGCCCGGCAGGTCTCGAGGGACGGCACGAGCGCCACGCGCACGTAGCCCTCCCCTCCCGGCCCGAAGGCGTCGCCCGGGCTCACGATGATGCCCGACTCGAGCAGGCGCGCGGCGTGCGCGTGGGCGTCGCCGGCGTCGCGCCCCCCGGGCGGCACGCGCAGCCAGAGGAAGAACGTCCCCTCGCTCGCCCCCACCTCGTAGCCCAGGCGCCTGAGCGCCGGCAGGACCAGGTCGCGCTTCGCCTTGAACACGGCGGCGCGCTCCGCGACGTGCGCGTCGTCCGACCAGGCCGCCACGGCGGCCGCCTGGACGAACTCCGCCCCCGCCACCCCCATGAACGCGCGGAACTTGCGGTAGAGGGCGATCAGCTCCGGGTCGCCCGCGACGAAACCCGACCGGTACCCGGTCATCCCCGACCGCTTGGAGAGCGAGAAGAACGCGAGCACGCCCTCGGTCGAAACCTGCAGGACGCTCGCCGCATCGGCGTCGAACGCCAGGTCGACGTAGCACTCGTCGGAGGCGAGGACGATGCCGCGGCGACGGCAGCCGTCGACGAGCGCCCGGTAGTAGTCCCGGCCGACGACCTTGCCGGTGGGGTTGTGCGGGTAGTTCACCCAGAGGAGCCGCGTCTGCGCCAGCGCGGCCTCCGGCACGTCGCCCAGGTCGAAGGCGAAGTCGGTGCGCGCCGAGAGCGGCACGGGGTGCGCGACGGCCCCCGCGAAGAGCGCGCCGGCCTCGTAGATCGGGTAGCCGGGGGTCGGGTAGACGACGCGCCGCCTGGCCGCCGCCGGGTCCACGAGCACGAGCGGCAGGTGGAAGATCGCCTCCTTCGACCCGGCGGTCGGCAGGACCTGGGTCTCGGGGTCGAGCGTGACGCCGAAGCGGCGCCTCACCCAGTCGGCGCACGCCCGGCGGAGCGCCTTCGTGCCCGCGACGCTCGGATACTGCGAGACCTCCGGCACGGCCCGCCTGAGCGCCTCGACGATGAAGGGCGGCGTCGGCTCGATGGGGTCGCCCACCCCGAAGTCGTACACCGGCAGCCGGGCGGACAGGCGAGCCTGCTTGAGCCGGTCGAGTTCCGCCATGACGTACGGCTTCGTGGCCAGGAGCGCGGCGTTCATGGCCGTCTAGGGTACCAAACGCCCGGCCGGCATGGCCGCCTCCGACGACGCGTCTCAGTGGAGTCGGTACAGCGTCACGTCCCCCTCCTCGAAGACGCGCCGGTACTCCCACGAGGGCGGACGCGGGAAGGCCCGCTCCCGGTCGACCGCGAGGAAGTCGTAGCGGGCGAGGAGGTCGCGCCGGAAGGGGCCCTCGTCCCCCGGCGGGAGCGCCTCGAGTGCATCCCGGAGGTACAGGGAATCGGGCGTCGCCTGCGCGAGCGCCCGATAGCGCGGCGTGAGCGCAAGCGGCTGCTGGCTCGGCCTGGCGAAGAGGAACGGGACGAAGGCGCTGCGCTCGATCACCGCCATGCACCAGACGTTCTGTACCGGCGGCGTCATCACGTCCGTCCACCCGTCGCGCGCGTAGACCATCATCAGCTTCGCGCCGACGGGCAACGCCTCGATCGCCCGGAAGTACGTCGCGTACGTCCGCGCGAACCCCCGCCACTGCCGCTGGACGAGGCCGAGCTGGAGCGCCACGACGGCGGTGACGGCGGCGGCGAACGCCAGGCGCGAGCGGCCGCTTCGCCACGCCACGTCGGTCGCGGCCACGAGGAGGAACGCGAGCGCGACCGGCAGCCTCCTGTCCGCGAGGTTCGAGCCGAACACCGTGGCGGGCATCGCGAGGTACGAGGCGACGAGGCCGCCGAGCGGGGCGACCATGTCCGCCGACACGCGCACGACGCCCCTCGCCGTCAGCACGAGGTACGCGATCCCGGCCAGCGCCACGACCGCGACCTCGAGGCGCACGTCGTAGAGCTCCAGGACCGAGACGGCGGCGGCCAGCTTCTTCCAGTACGGGCGGAACTGGAAGGCCGTCACGTCGGCCGCCATCGGGCTCAGGGCGAGGAAGAGCGCCGCCGGCAGGACGAACTGCCCCGCCGCGACGGCCAGGTCGCTCGCCGGGTACGGCGCCCCCCGGCGCCGCGCCCGCCACCAGCGCGACAGCTCGTAGGCCAGCACCGACACGCCGTAGAGGCCGAGGGCGTAGAGGTGGCAGACCAGGAGAACGGTCGCCAGGCCGGAGAAGACGGCGAGCCGGACCCGCGCGCTCCGGCCGGCGGTCGCGACCCAGGCGGCGAGCGTCCAGAGGAAGAGGCCGACGCCGAACAGGTACCCGACGAGCCCCCAGGTGAGCATCTTGTTGTACAGGAGAAGGAAGGCCAGGAGCGGCCAGGGCGACAGCCGCCGGTGCAGCACGGCGTGGAGTCCCATCGTGCCGCTGACGAGCAGCAGGAAGGTCGCCGCGATGAAGAGCCGCCCCGCCGACTCGACGCCGATGAGCCGTGCCGCCGGCGGCACGAGGAGGTCCATCGCGAGGTTGGGGACGAGGTGCCACTCGATCGTGTAGAACTCCCCCAGGACGTCCGAGCGGTCTCCCACGGCGAGGATGTGGAGCCTGGCGAGGTGATTGGGGTAGTCGAAGAGCGGCGGCAACCGCACGGAGAAGAGCGGGACGAGGGAGGCAACCCAGAGGGCGGCGGCCAGCGCGAGCCACGGGGCCGCGCGGGCGCCACGGGACGCCGTCATGAGGGTCGGTCGCGTGCCGAGACCGTGCCCGCGGACGGGTGTGCCTGGCGCCTCTCGAGCGGGAAGCCCCCGAGGTCGAGCCCGGCGAGCCGCCTCACGGCCGGCAGGCCGCGCCGGGGGCGGGTGCGGCCGCGCGTCGCGCCGGAGTCAGCGTCCGCCGGCGCGCGCCGCGTCGAGCAGTCGCCGCTCGGCCTCGCCCGGGAAGCCCCACCGCGGCTCCCCCTCGGCCCGGGCCTCGCCGCCCGAGACGACCAGGGCGTAGCGTCCGGCAGGGGTCGGCTCGCCCTGCGGCGACACGGTGAAGTACCAGTAGTGCTGGCCGGCGCAGTCGACGAGGCAGGGCCCCGTCTCGGCCTTGAAGACGAGCCGCCACTCGCCGTCGGCCACGAACGAGGCGACCCAGGCGCGCGCCTCGCGGCCGACGCCGTTCGGTGCCGGCCGATCGACGAGCGGCGCCACCGCCCCCTGCACCGCGAGCCGGTCGAACGAGGCCGTGTGACCGACGAGCTCCTCCGCGCGGACGAGCGCGACCTCCTCGGCCTCGGGGTCGGGCGCGCCGACGGCTCCGGGGTCGGGCCCGCAGCCCGCAACGGCGACGAGCAGCGCGACGAGGAAAGCCGGCAGGACGCGCGTCATGGCGCCATCCTAACACCGACCCCCGTGACAGGGCTGTGATCGGAGCCCATCCACCAGCGCCGCCAGCTCGCGGCGCATCTGCGCCGCGGGCGCGTGATGCCGGTGGCCGTGGCCCGGCAGGAGCCACTCGAACCGGAGGTCGAGGAGGCGGGCGAGCGAACGGATCTGCGCCTCCCAGTCCCACCAGCAGACGTCGCGCCAGGCCACGAGGGCGCCGGCATCCGGGTCGAAGGCGAGGTGGTCGCCCGAGAAGAGGTGCCGCTCGGCGTGGAGCAGGACCGCGTGACCGCGCGTGTGGCCCGGAGTCGGCACGAAGAGGAGGTCGGGCGCCAGCGGCACCGGGTCGTCGCCCGAGGGCTGCCGCTCGACCTCCCGCGTGGCTCGGGTGACGTCGTCCCGGTGAAGGACCCGCGGGCAGCGGAAGTGCGCCGCGAACTTCGCGTGGTCGGCGACGTCGTCCCGGTGCGTCAGGACCATGAGGGTCACGCCGCCCAGCGCCTCGAGTCGCCGCACGAGGGGCGCGGCGAAGCGCGGGGAGTCGACCAGGACGTTCCCCTCCGGCCGCCGGATCAGGTACGACGACGCGCCGAACGACGACTCCGCGGCGTAGCCGCAGAAGAGGACCGAGCCGTCCGGCGTCACGGCCTCCGGGAGGGACGCCGCCGCCTGGCGGACCGCCGACCTGGCGCCGGGCGCGGCGTGGATGGCGCCGGTCGGGCAGGTGACCAGCGCGAGCGCGGCGAGGCGCGTCTCCTCGCGGCCCGCCGGCTGGCGGCGCACGGCGGTGCGACCTCCCGACGCGGCGAACGTGGCCGGCGCGATCTGCCGGCACTGGTCGCAGTCGATGCAGGCGCTGTCGACGGTGAAGCGGCTCTCGTCGCTCGGCACCGGGGCATTATGCCGCGACCGCGCGCCCCCGCGCTCGGTCCGCGGGCGAAGCGAGGCCCTGTCTGTTGCCTCTCCGGGCGTGGCTGTGGTGACAATGAACACCCGGCCGCGGCCATTCTCCCCAGGAGGACCACGATGCCCGACACGCCCGCATCCGACACCGGCATCCCGAGACGGGACTTCCTCAAGACGGTCGGCGCCGCCGCCGGGGCCGCCTCCGCCGCAGGCCTCGGCGGCCCGCGTCCCGCGCGGGCGCAGGGCGGCGGCGCGCCGATCAAGTTCGGCCTGCTCGAGGACCGCTCGGGCAACTTCGCCATCTTCGGGCTCAACAAGTGGCACGGCACCCAGCTGGCCATCAAGGAGATCAACGAGGGCAAGACGC
>DASVDK010000238.1:0-3702 GCA_036381125.1 Thermodesulfobacteriota bacterium
CGCATACCGTCTCCTTGCGTCGACAAGAGGAAGCCTAACTGCCGACTGTCGACAGCGTCAACCCGACGACGAACGTTGTTCGTCTTTTCACAAAGCAGAGCGGGCACCGGGACCGCCGGGCCGGGTGGCACCAGCCCGGCCCGGGCGGCCGGGATCAGCGAGGGGTGCTGGCGTTGCCCGACGGCTCGAACACGACGGCCCCACCCTGCGCCGGCTGGGTGAGCGCCGGCGGAGCCGGTGCCGGCTCGACGGCGGCCGGCCGGGGAGCCGTCGGCGCCTGGGCGGCCGGCGCGGGCTGCCCGACCTCGGACCCCGGTCCGGCGGTGAAGGCCGGCCAGGCGCCGGCCGCGGTCACCGCGGTGATGGTGACCGGCGAGCCGAGCCGCGCGAGCGCATACGTGGCCGCCTCGACCTCCGCCTGGCGCCGGATGGCGTACGCCTCGGTGCGTGCCAGCTCCGCCTCCGCGCTGGCGAGCGCGGCCTGCGCGTCGGCCAGCGGCGGATAGGCCACCTGCTCGACCCCGGGCCGCGTCGCGGCGAGAGCCCGCTCGCGGGCGACCCTGACCTTCCGGCGCGCCACCTCGGCGCGGGCCTCGGCCACCGGCACCATGGCCCTCGCATGGGCGGCGCGCGCCGCGGCCAGCGTCTCCCTCGCCTCGGCCTGCTTCTGGAACTGCTCCGCGCGCTCGAGGAGCGACAGGACCGGCGCGCTGTCGAGCCCCGCTTCCGCGCCGAACCGCCGGGCGAGCTCGGCCCGGGTACGGGCCGCCCGGACGAAGCCCTTGGCCGTGACCGCCTCGTCGGTGGCGAGCGCCGCCTCGAGGGCCCGGCGGTCGACCAGGCGCCGTGCCGCGGCAACCGCGTCGACGGCCGCTTCGGCCTCGCGCTGGGCGGCCGCGAGCGCCTGCCGCTCCGCGGCGGGAGCCGTCTCGAGGCGGGCCTGCTCGGGATCGACCGGCTGGCTGGCCTGACCATTGCCCCGGGGTGCGGTGGACTGACAGCCAGCCACCGCGATGGAGGCGAGCAGGGCGGCGGCGAGGGCAGCCCCTCGGCCGGCGCGCGACCTAGCCGTGATCATGCGCACAACTCCTTGCCAAGTGGGGGAAGGAAGGGGCGTATGCTAGCGTGAGGCGTGCCGACCGTCTACCTCGATGCGGATGCCGCCCCCAACAAGGACATCGTCCTGGCCGCAGCCGCCCGCTACCGCCTTCCGCTCGTCGTCGTGTCGGGCCGGCCGCTCCGGTCGCTGGCCGGAAGGCCGGGCGTCGAGGTGATCGTGGCCGGCGCCGCCGCCGACGCCGCCGACCGCGAGATCCTCTGCCGCGTCGCGGCGGGCGACCTCGTGCTGACCTCGGACCTGCCGCTCGCGCGCGCCGCGATCGAGAAGGGCGCACGCGTCCTCGACTTCCGGGGCGACGCGCTCACGGACGACAACATCCACGACCGGCTCGCCACGCGCGACCTCATGCAGGCCTTGCGCTCGACCGGCGAGGTCTCCGAGGGCGCAAGCGGCCCGGCTCCCCTCACGCCGGCCGATCGGCGCCGCTTCGCCGGGGCGGTCGACCGCTCGTGCGCCGCGCTGGCGCGCGGAGTCGGGAGGGGGCCTCCCCCCTCCTGACAGCTCGACCACGGGTGACCATGCGTCGCGCCGCCGTCGCGGCGCGACTCGCTCGGCCCGGCAGAGCCGGGCTTCTCTTCGGGAGGACCTCCATGCCGACCTTCTCAGCCGTCTCCCACGTCGTCCTCACCGTGCGCGACCTCGAGACGAGCACCAGGTGGTACCGGGACCTTTTCGGGCTGACGAGCGCGGGCGGGCACCCCGGCGTCTCGCTCCTGCTCCACCCGGAGTCGAAGCTCCTCTTCGTGCTGGTGCAGCACGAGCGAAGCGACGGGAGGCCCTTCGACGAGACGCGGGTCGGCCTCGACCACCTCGCGTTCCTCGTGTCGGGCCGCGCGGAGCTCGAGGCCTGGAAGCGCACCTTCGAGGAGCGCGGCGTGAAGCACTCGCCCATCGCCACCGAGTCCTACGGACAGGTGCTGGTCTTCCGGGACCCGGACAACATCCAGCTCGAGTTCTTCGCGAACCCCGGGACGTAGACGGGATCAGTCGAAGCGGCGGACGGGGCGCCTGTCGGCGGGGAGGACGCGCTTGCGCAGGCGGATCGACTTCGGCGTGACCTCGACCAGCTCGTCCTCGTCGATCCACTCGAGCGCCTGCTCGAGGCTCATCTGCCGGTGGGGCGACAGGGTGACGAGGATCTCCTGCGTCGACGCGCGGATGTTCGTGAGCTTCTTCTCGCGGACGGCGTTGACGTTGAGGTCGCTGTCGCGGTTGTGCTCGCCGATGATCATCCCCTCGTAGACCTCGGTGCCGGGCCCGACGAAGAGGACGCCGCGCGGCTCGAGGTTGAGGAGCGCGTAGGTGGTGGTGACGCCTGCCCGGTCGGCGACGAGCGCGCCGTTGGGCCGGCGGCCGATGTCGCCGGCCCACGGCTCGTAGCCCTCCACCCGCGTGTGGAGCAGCCCTTCGCCGCGCGTGCCGGTGAGGAACTCCGAGCGCAGCCCGATGAGGCCGCGCGACGGGATGTCGAACTCGAGCCGGACCCGGCCGTGGCCGTCGTAGTGCATGTTGGCCATCCGCCCCTTGCGGCGGGCGAAGAGCTCGGTGACGGTCCCGATATGGGCCTCGGGCACGTCGACCACCGCGTGCTCGATCGGCTCGAGTCGGCCGCCGGCCGGGTCGCTCCGCGTGACCACCTCGGGACGGCTCACCATCAGCTCGTAGCCTTCCCGCCGCATCTGCTCGATGAGCACCGCGAACTGCAGCTCCCCCCGCCCGAGCACCGTGAAGGCGTCGGCCGACGGCTGGGGCCCGAGGCGCAGCGCCACGTTCCGCAGCACCTCGCGCTCGAGGCGGTCCCTGATGTTGCGGGAGGTGACGAACTCCCCTTCCCGGCCGGCGACGGGCGACGTGTTCGCGTAGAACACCATCGCCACCGTCGGCTCGTCGACCCGCACCCGCGGCAGCGCGGCCGGGCGCTCGGCGTCGGCGATCGTGTCGCCGATCCGGACGTCCTCGACGCCGGCGGCGGCGACGATGTCGCCCGCCACCGCCTCCTCCACCGGCTCCTGCCTGAGCCCCTCGAACGCGAAGAGCGCCGTCAGCTTCGCGCGCGTCTGCACCGTTCGGCCGTCCGGCCCCTCGCCGATGACCGCGTACGTCTGGTTGGCCCTGATCCGCCCCGCGACGAGGCGCCCGATGGCCAGCCGGCCGAGGTAGTCGGAGTAGCCGAGGTTGCAGACGAGGAGCTGCGCCGGCGCGTCGACGTCGGCCGGCGGGGCCGGGATCGTCTCGACGATCGCCTCGAAGAGCGGCCGCAGGTCGAAGCGGCCGCGCATCTCCTCGAGGCCGAGGCCCGCGACCTCGGCCGGGTCCGCCACGGCGACGCCCGCCTTCGCCACCGCATAGATCGCCGGGAAGTCGGCCTGCTCCTCGGAGGCGCCGAGGTCGATGAAGAGATCGAAGATCTGGTCGAGGACCTCCTTGGGCCGGGCATCCTGACGGTCGATCTTGTTGATCACCACGATCAGCCTGAGGCCGGCCTCGAGCGCCTTGCGCAGCACGAAGCGGGTCTGCGGCAAGGGGCCCTCGGCCGCGTCGACGAGCAGCAGCGCACCGTCGACCATGGCGAGGATCCGCTC
>DASVDK010000239.1:0-5453 GCA_036381125.1 Thermodesulfobacteriota bacterium
GCAGGCAGGTCTTGGGGTCTTTCATGCATTCCAGTGTGGCACGCGTCAGGCCGGCTCGTCTACAGCAGTCGTGCCTCGGCGTTAGCCCGCGATGACGCGCCCGCTCGCGCTCGCGCCCGAGCTTGCGCTCCCGCTCGACGCGGTGACGCAGACCTTCGCCTTCCTCGCCAAGCGCGGGGCGGGCAAGACCTACACGGCCGGGATCCTCGTCGAGGAGTTCCTCAAGGCTGGCCACCAGGTCGTCGTCGTCGACCCGCTCGACGTCTGGTGGGGGCTGCGGGCCGCGGCGAACGGCCGGGATCCGGGGCTACCGATCACGGTCCTCGGCGGCGTCCACGGGGATCTCCCGCTCGCCGACACGGACGGGGAGATCCTCGCCCGCCTGATCTACGAAGAGCGCCTCTCCGTCGTGCTGTCGCTGCGGCACCTGCGGAAGGCGGCCCGCACGCGGTTCCTGACGGCCTTCTACGAGGCGCTCTACCACCTGGCCGGGGAGCGCCGCGTGCCCGTGCACCTCGCGATCGACGAGGCCGACGCCTCGGCGCCGCAGCGCCCCATGAAGGGCGAGGAGCGGATGCTCGGGGCCATGGAGGACATCGTGCGCCGCGGCCGCTCGGACGGGCTCGGCTGCTCGCTCATCACCCAGCGCGCGGCCGTCCTCAACAAGGACGTCCTCTCCCAGGTCGAGGTCCTCGTCGCGCTGCGCACGATCGCGCCCCAGGACATCGCGGCGATCAACGCCTGGGTCGTCCTGCACGGCACGGAGGCGGAGCGGCGCGAGCTGCTCGGGTCGCTGCCGTCGCTCCCGATCGGCGAGAGCTGGTGGTGGTCGCCCGGCTGGCTCGAGATCTTCCAGCGGGTACGGGTCCGCGCGAAGGAGACGTACGACTCCTCGCGGACGCCGAAGGTGGGCGAGGTGCTCGCCCCGCCGAAGCGTCTCGCGCCGGTCGACCTCGAGCGCCTGCGGACGCAGCTCGCGCAGACGATCGAGCGGGCGAAGGCTGAGGACCCGAAGCTCCTCAAGGCGCGGATCGCGACCCTCGAGGCCGAGCTCCGGCAGGCGACGGCTGCCCGGCCGGGGCCGAGCCCGGAGGACCTCGCGCGGGCACGCGAGGAGGGGGCGGCGGTCGAGCGGGAGGTCTGGCGCCGGCGGTGGGCGCTCCTGCGGCCGAACGTGAGCAACGCCCTCGAGCCCGCCCGGCAGGTGGTCCGCGGCCTTGAGCGGCTCCTCGAGGCGAGCCGTGAGGAGGCGCCGCCCCCGGCACCGGTGGTCTCGGCGCTGACGCACCGGATCCGCGCGCAGCAGCGCGGCCTCGCGGGCCGCCCGACCAAGGAGGTCCTCGAGGACCTGAAGCCGACGGCCGGCATGGTGAGCCGGCCCAACGCCGGCGAGCCGCCCCTCGGCGCCGAGCGGAAGCTTCTGGTCGCCCTCGCGGCCCGGCACCCCGACGGCCTCACCCGCGCCCAGCTCGGGACGCTCTCCGGCTACGCGGCCGGCGGCGGGACGTTCCGTGACTACCTCTCCCGCCTTCGGCGCCTGGGCTACCTCGACGAGTCGGGCGACCGGATCCGCGCGAGCGCGGAGGGCCTCGCCGCCGCCGGGCCGGTCGAGCGCCGCTCGACGCCCGACGAGCTGCAGGCCATGTGGCGCGCCCACCTGGGCGCCGAGCGCCAGCTCCTCGACGTGCTGATCGCCGCCTGGCCGACACCCCTGTCGCGCGAGGCGCTCGGCGCGCAGGCCGGCTACGAAGCGTCGGGCGGCACGTTCCGGGACTACCTCTCGCGCCTCCGACGCAACGGGCTCCTCGACGAGACACGCGACGGGATCCGGGTCGTCTCGACCCTCATGGAGGACTGACATGGATAGCACCCGAGCCGACGAGCTGATCGCGTTCACCGAGCAGGCCGAACGGGCGGCCGAGACGTTCTCGAAGGCCTGCGCGGCCCTCGCGGCCGAGCTCGAGCTGGTCGCCGACTCGGCCGCCCTCGCGAAGCAGAACCCGAAGCGCCTCATGCTCGCGTTCCGCAAGGGTGAGTACGAGGGCCAGCGGGCGCGGACCGAGCTGCTCGTCTTCCACAAGATCCTCAGCCAGATGCGGGACCGCGCGGCCGCCCACGAGCAGGAGGAGGCCGAGAACCCGGGGCTCCCATTCCCGAACGGGACCGGGGGTGCCGCGGGCGGGGTGCGTGGGACGGCGGCCGCGACGGCGACCGGCATCTTCTGCACGTCCTGCGGCGAAGAGGTCGAGTCGGTCGTCAACGGGATCTGCCGGCCGTGCCGGCAGGAGGCGCGGGCACGCCGGACGACGGCGGCCGAGCCCGCGCCGTCGCCCGCGTAGCCGCCGATGCCGATCCGACGGATCCGCCCGCCGCTGCGCGAGACGCCCTGGCAGAGCCAGGCGATCAACGCCTGGATCCGCATGGGCGCGACAGTCGTCGTCCTGGGCCACCCGCGGCGGCGCGTCCGGTGCCCCGAGTGCGGCGCCGATGCCACCGACTACCGGACGCAGCAGACGCGGGGCACGTGGGACCTACTGCTGCTGTGGCCGCAGACCGGCGTCCACCAGGCGGTCGAGATGAAAACGCGGACGGGCACCGTCCGTGCGGAGCAGTCGGCCTTGCACGCGGTCGCGGCCCGGACGGGGCTGCCGACGTTCACGGTGCGGAGTCCCGACGACGTCGTCCGGGTGGCCCGGGCCGCCGGCGTCCGGGTGAGGAGGACCGCCTGATGTGCGAGATGGATCCGCGCCCTGCCCCGACCCCCGAGGTCCGCGCGGCCGCGGCGGCGGTCTCCACCGGATGCGGGCGCCTCGAGCGCGAGCACGGCATGCACGGGGGTGACGGCGGGGGATGCCCCGGCGGCCGGGCACCTGAGCGTCTGCCAGAAGCGGCGGCCCGCCGAGGCGCCCGGGCCCCGGGCCGGCGTGCGAGGACGTGACGAGACGAGACGGGCGATGACCGCTGCGGATGATTGTATGGCTCGGCTAAACAGGTCGGGAGCGTGTCAACGGGGCAGGGCAGACGCTGCGAGTATGGCGGCAAGCAGGACCCCCACGAAGAAGCACCCGGACTGCAGCATCCCGAGAATGCCGGCCCGCGTCTGCCAGACCATCATGACCCGCTCGGGGCCTTCGAATTCGGGGAATTTGCCCTCGGCCAGCCGGTCGATCTGTGCGTCGATGTTCGGCATGCCCTGCGCCAGACCGAGCCGCAGGCGTCTCTGCTCAATGTCAACGGCCGTCGCCATTTCGCCCAACCAGAATAGTGTGATCCTGATGGCCAACCGGCACAGGATTCCGCTGAGTACCGCCAGCGTGAACGCAGCCAGCGTCGAGACTACAAGCGGACGTGAGACCGTTTCGAGATCGGCAAAGGTCGAAAGAGCCGGACCTACGCCCAGAATTGCGCCCGCGCTCAGGCTGACGAGCCAGGTCGCGAGATTGTCCACGTGGCGGATGTACTCACCCCCTCGCCTGAACTCCTCGCGTCGGAGCGCCTCGACATGGTCGAGGAATATCGTACGGGCCTCGTTGACGGGCATGCGCCGATTGTTCCTCGGTAGACCGGGTATGCCTAGCGGAATCTCCGGTGCCGCGGGCAGGGGCGAGGTGCCCTTCGGGCTCGGGCTGGAGCGCGAGGACGTGACGGCATGAGCGCGCGCGAGCTCAGCCAGGTCGAGGGCCTCGACGTCGCCGTCCAGGCGCTCGACGCCTTCGGCGTCCCGGCGGAGGTGATCGCGGACCTCCGCGCGAAGGTCGCGCAGCTCGGCCAGGTCCTCGCCATCGCCGGCGAGACGGTCGAGGACTGGCACAACTGGCGCGGCATGGCGTCGACCTTCCAGGCGGCCGACGACTCGATGTGGCGGCTCCGACGGGCGCTCCGCCGGGCGGGCCTCGATGTCGGCCCCCGGCGGGACACGCTCTGGTGGCGCGGGGCCCTGATCCAGGAGGTGAACGCGGCCGGCTTCTACCGCGGCGCCGACGACCTCCTGCGGCACGACCCCTCGGGCGACCGGATCCTCGGCGACGCCGTGGGCCCGACGCTGCGCGAGGTGGTCCTCCTGGCCGGGCTGCCCGTACCGCCGCCACGCCGCCTCGGGCGGTGCACGCGCTGCGGCGTCCGGCTGACCGCGGCACTCGGCCACGAGCCGGCGACGGACCGGCCCTACTGCGGCGGCGCGATCGAGTGGGGGGCGATGGTCTGATGGTGTCGCTCGTCCACCACACGGGCCCGGTCGTCGACGGCGTCCAGCGCTGCCTCCGCTGCGGGACCGTCCTCGCCGACGGCCGACATACCGTGACGGTCGGGGGTGCCCCAGCCCTGGCCGGCTTCGCGCCCGACACACTCGTCGGTGTCATCGACGGGCCGTTCCGCTCCCTCTACGTGATCGCCGGCCGGCTCCCGGACCCCGACGAACCGCTCTGCGCGCCCGCGGGCGGGCCCTGGGGGGAGCCGTAGATGCCGCTCGAGCCTCGGTTCCTCCTCGCGCCCCCGCTCGCGCTCCCGCTCGCCGTCGGTCTCCTGGTCGTCGAGCCGTGTCACGGCGGCCGGTGCGTGAACCCGTACGACCTGAGCCTGTGCCACCTCCCGGTCCGGCAGGCGGCGCCGACGCCCTGGGACGAGCCGGCCGCGCCGGCGACACGGGGGTCCGATGCCGCGTGACTACTCGCGCGTCGCACCAGGCTTCTGGACGGGTCCGACGGGGCGGGCCATCCGCGCGCTCGGCCAGGACGCGCTCCTGGTGGCGCTGCACCTGATGACCTCGCCGCACGCGACGATGCTCGGCCTCTACTACGTGCCCGAGGCCTACATCGCGCACGAGACGGGGATCCCGGTCGCGCGGGTACGGAAGGCGCTCGAGGGCCTGGCGGGGCTCGACTTCGCCCACTACGACCCGGCGAGCGAGCACGTCTGGGTGGTCGAGATGGCCCAGTACCAGATCCTCGAGCCTGACGAGGTCGCCCTCAAACCGGGCGACAACCGGATCAAGGGCATCCGGAAGGCCTACGCGGCGCTGCCGACGAACGCGCACCTCGGTCGGTTCTTCGACCGCTACGCCGAGGCCTTCCACCTCGAGATCCGAAGGGACTCCGAAGCGACTCCTGGAAGCCCCTCCGAAGGGGCTTCCAAGGGGCTTCCCGCGCAGGCGAAGCCCCTCCGAAGCCAGGAACAGGAACAGGAACAGGAGCAGGACCAGGAGCAGGAGCGGGCTCCGCGCGACGCGCCGCCGAGCGGCGCCTCGCCAGCCTCGGCGGCCCGGAACGGGCATGGGCGTGTGGGAGGGTCGACGGCGTCGGCGGCCCTAGATCCCGACCTCATGGCGGTCCTGGCCGAATGCCCGCACCTGCAGCTCGTCGCGACGCCGGCGTCGGCCGCGTTCTGGGAGTCGGTCTTTGCCGCCTGCGAGCCATACCCCCTCGCGGACCACCGCTGGCTCACGGCGAAGATCCGTA
>DASVDK010000240.1:0-7749 GCA_036381125.1 Thermodesulfobacteriota bacterium
GGCTGGAGCATCCGCGACGAGATCAACCCGCTCCGCTACCTGCGAGGAACCGTAGGCATGGCTCTTTCGGGCCCCGACACGGGCGGTAGCCAGTTCTTCGTGACCCATGCGCCCCAGCCCCACCTCGACGGCGGCTACACCGTCTTCGGGCAGGTGGTCGAGGGCATGGACGTCATCGACCGGATCGTCCAGGACGATCCCATCACGGCAGTGGAAGTGCTCCCATGAGTCTCCGCCCCCTGTGCCTTCTCGCGTTCCTCCTCGGCGCGGCCGCGTCCTCCGCCGCGGCGCAGGCCGTGCCCTTCGGCAAGAACAAGATCCAGTACCGGGACTTCGACTGGCACATCATCTCCGGCGACCACGTCGACGTCTACTACTATCCCGAGGAGGAGAGCGTCGCCCGCCTCGCCCTCGCCTACGCCGAGGAGAGCTACGCCTTCCTCGAGCGCAAGTTCGACCACCACCCGTTCCGGCGCATCCCGCTCATCGTCTACGCCTCGCACCAGCACTTCGAGCAGACGAACCTGATGCCCGGCTTCATCCCCGAGGGCGTGCTCGGCTTCACCGAGTACCTCAAGCGCCGCGTCGCGCTGCCGTTCCGCGGCGACTACGAGCAGTTCCGCCACACGCTCCGCCACGAGCTCGTCCACGCGTTCCAGATCTCCAAGCTCGAGGAGGTCCAGCGGCTCCACCCGCGCATCCGCCACGCATCGCCACAGGCGGTCCACTGGTGGACCGAGGGGCTCGCCGAGTACTGGTCCAGCGAGCAGACGGCCGAGGACGAGATGTTCGTCCGCGACCTCGTCGTGAACGACCGGCTCCCCTCGATCCGCGAGTTCACCAGCATGTACAGCTTCGCGTCGTACCCCCTCGGCGCCGAGCTGCACAAGTACCTCGCGCAGCGCTTCGGCGAGGAGTACATCGTCCAGGTCTACGAGAACTACTGGAAGTACGGGTCGTTCGAGGAGACGCTCGAGGCCGTCACCGGCGAGAAGCTCGACCGCCTGTCCCGGGAGTGGAAGTACGCGCTCGAGAAGCGCTTCTACCCGCAGTACGCCGAGCGCCCGCCGCTCGACATCCGCACGCACGCCGTCGTCTTCAAGGGCGGCGCCAACTTTAAGCCCGTCCTCTACACGCCGCCGGGGGACTCCGTCCCCGACCTGCTCTTCCTCTCGCCGCGCGACGGCTACACGAACCTGTACCGCACCCGCCTCGACCTCGGTGAGCGCGGCGTGCAGACCGTCGTCAAGGGCGAGCGCAGCGCCGAGTTCGAGTCCTTCCACGCCTACGACTCCGGCATCGACGTGAACCAGCGCGGCGTCGTCGCCCTCGTCTCCAAGGTCCAGGACCGGGACGCGCTCCTCCTCTGGGACCTCGAGCAGAAGCGCCTCGTCGGCCGCTACCAGTGGCCGGACCTCGTCGGCCTCCAGTCCCCCGGCTGGGACCCCTCCGGCGAGCGGATCGTCTTCGAGGGCCTCTCGACCTCCGGCTTCTCCGACCTCTACACGTTCGACCTGCGCACCGAGAAGCGCCGCACGCTCACCGACGACCGCTACCGCGACGAGGACCCCGATTGGTCGCCCGACGGCCGCACCATCGTCTTCGCCTCCGACCGCGCGCCCACCGGCGCCGACGGCAACACGAACCTCTTCCTCTACGACCTCGAGTCCGGCGCCGTGCGACCGCTCACCTCGGGCGCCTGGCACGACCAGGACCCGCGCTGGTCCCACGACGGCCGCCGCGTCGCCTTCAGCTCCGACCGCGCCGGCAGCTACGACCTCTACTCCGTCGATCCCACCGGCGACGGCCGCCGCCTCACCGCCATGACCGGCGGCGCCTTCGACCCCGAGTGGCTCCCGGACGACAAGGGCCTCGTCTACGCCGGCTTCGCCGACGGTCGCTTCGCCATCTACCGCTTCGACTTCGACGCCGACACCGCCCGTGGCCCGACCGTCACGCTCGCCGCACCGCCGCCGCCGGCCGACGGCACCCGCGGCATCGCGCTCGTCACCGATTCCGCGCCCACGCGCCCCGTCGGCTGGACCTGGGAGGCCTCCCCCAACGCGAGCGCCGCCCACTCCCGCCCCTACGACAAGTGGCGCGGTTTCTCCATCGACCTCGCCACCGGCGACGCCATGGTCGCCCCGGGCTTCGGCGCCGCGCAGGGCGTCCAGTTCCTCGCCTCCGACATGCTCGGCGACCACCTCCTCTTCCTCGGCGTCAACGCCACCCAGTACGCCAAGTCGATCGGGGACCTCCTCGACAACTTCAGCGGCCAGACCCTCTACCTGAACCTCCGGCACCGCCTCAACTTCGGCGCCGGCTTCTACCGCTACCGCGGCCTCTTCCGCGACGTCGCCTGGGACGTCTACCAGGAGAGCAGCGTCGGCGGATTGTTCCTCGCCAGCTATCCGTTCTCCAAGTTCCGCCGCATCGAGTTCCAGCTCGGCCTCGAGAACAGCAACCGACGCGACGTCTCCGACCTCTACACGTTCTTCCGGTCGGATACCGCCCTCGATCCGCGCGACCTCACGCGCAAGGGCATCGTCGCCACCGGCTTCGCCTCCTACGTCAAGGACAACACGCTCTGGATCGAGACCGGGCCGATCGACGGCGAGCGCTACAACATCTCCGCCGGCCTGGCCTCCTGCTTCTCCTGCTCCCGCCCAGGCCCGGATTCGCTCGCCACGCTGATCCACGACGCCGCCCTGGCCGAGCACTTCATCCTGACCGCCGACTACCGCCGCTACTTCCGCACCTCGCTCCTCACCGCCTACGCCGTGCGCCTCTTCGGCTTCTTCAGCGACGGCGCCATCCCCGGACGCGCCATCCTCGGCGGCACGAACATGCTCCGCGGGTACCCGCGCTACTCCCTCGCCGGCTCCCGCGTCTTCCTCGTCAACCAGGAGTGGCGCTTCCCGCTCCTCCACGCCGTCGGCCTCGACTTCCCCGTCGGCCGCCTCACGCTCCCCGGCATCCAGGGCGCGTTCTTCGGCGACATCGGCTCGAGCTGGCACGAGAAGCAGACCCTCTCCGGCGCCTGGGGCAGCTACGGCCTCGGCCTCCGCATGTCTCTCGGCTCCCCCCTCGTGCTCCGCCTCGACGTCGGCCGCCGCTTCAAGATCGGCGATGCGCCCCCCGTCGTCTTCGGCAACGGCGACCCGTTCAACAAGCACTTCGTCGACTTCTTCTTCGGCTACAACTACTGAGGCGGCGCGCCCGCCCGCGCGCGGCACACACGCGCGAAGCGCCCCCGACCGCGGCACGCGGTCGGGGGCGCTTCGCAGGATCTTCGGGCGGGTCCGCTCGTGCCCGGCGCCGCGCTCAGGGCTTCGGCACGTCGATCACGTAGCGGTAGAAGCCGTAGAGGACCGCCAACCCCAGGAAGACGAGGCCGAGGTGGTCCTGGACGAGGTCGACGAGCCGCCAGATCGGCCGCTCGAGCGCCGAGTCCGACCCGCTGCCCAGGACGGCCGCCTCGGCCGCCACCTGGAGGATGAGATGCAGCATCGCACGGTGCTCCGGACGAGGATCGTTGGTGCTCGCACCGGGGGCCCGAGCAATCCACGGGCCGCGCCCGGCCCCGCCCCCGCCGTCGCGCACGCGCCCGCACCTACCCCGCATGCGGCGCAGCGAGTTAGGGCCGGCCGGCCCGCCCACCGCGCCCCGCCGACGGACGCTGAAGCACGCCGCCAGCCCGGCGCGCCTGCCACGATCCGTTCACGAGCCGCTGGCACGGGTCGTTACGGCGCGGCACGGACGCGGGCGCGATACGGCTCGCCTAAGCACGCCTCGCGGTGACACTTCCGCGCCCGGCGCGCCGCTGGCCCCCGCCTTGTACCGCGGACGCCCGCGCTTCTCGATCACTGGGTCACCACGAGCGACGCCGGAGCCGTCCACGGCCGGCGGCGGCCCCGCGAGCCTCGCGCGGGCATGCCGCCCTGCCGCGGCGCACGGATCCACGCCGCTCGACGGTGCCCCGCACCGGCTCGCCGGACCGACGCTCCGTCCGCGTGCGCCTCCCCCTCTTCGTGCGAGGGTAGCGGCATGCAGCTTTTCGTCATCCGCAGCATCGATCGGCTCGGGGCGGCCTTCGCCCAGGGCGTGCACTGGGTCAGCGACGCATCCAACACCTGGGCGGTCGGCGTCGGGCTCCTCGTCGTCCTGACGCTCGCCATGTCCATTGGACGGAAGCAGCCCGGAACCTGAGCCCGCCCCCGCGTCCGGCCGCCTTCAGCCGTCCGGCCGCCTTCAGCCGTTTGGGCGCCGCCGGCGCGGGCGCTTGCCGCGCCCCGCGCCGATCCAACCCTCGCCCAGCTCGGATGCTCGCGGCGCGAACGGCCACGCCGGCCCTGGCTCATCCGCCGGCGGCTTCGCCGCCGGCGCGGCCTTCGGCTCGCGTAGGCGCTCGATCGCCGCACGCGTCTCCGTGTGCACCGTCGCGCGCCGCCGCTCCCGCTCCAGGCGGTGCCGCCGGCGCCGCACCAGCAGCAGCGCCGCCGCCCAGGCCTCCCATGTGATGAGAATCTCGATCATGCCGGGGAGCTCACTTCGGAGAGACTCGGGAAGGAGGGGAACGAGCGTTCCCCGATCGTGTAGCTTCGACACACGGCGGCCCGGACTTTAACGCCGCAGCTCCACCCGGGCTTTGACGCCGCGACGCCACCCGGACTTCGACGCCGCAGCTCCCGGGCTCCGGCCTTGCCGTGCGACGCCGCTCCCGGTACAACTATGCGTCCGTCGAGCACCGCGCCCCGAGGCCGGAGCGGTGCGGGGAACGATTCCGACCCTCGCGGTTACTGTGCGCATGTCGCAGCGGTGTCGAACCTTCCGCGTCCCCCTGCGCCGCGCCGGCGTCGCTCGCTGGCTCGGCGGCGTGCTCGTCGTCGCCGCGGGGTGCGCGTCCGGGACCCCGGCCGCGAACACGCCCGCCTCGCAGCCCACGCCTCCGGCGGTCGACGCCGCGCTCGAGCGCGAAGCCGTGGCGGCCACCGCGCTGCGCCAGCCGGTGCAGCTCGTCTTCGACTGGAACCTCCGGGACCGGGATGCGCGCTTCGGCGGCCGCGGCTCCGCGCGCGCGGAGCCGGAGTACAAGGCGCGGCTCGACCTCTTCGGCCCCCGCGGCGAGGGCTACTTCAGCGCGGCCGTCGTCGATACGACGCTCCGCGTCCCTGCCGCCGTGGCCGAGCGGGTCCCGGTTCCGCCGCCCGCGCTCCTCTGGAGCACGCTCGGCGTCCTCCACCCGCCGGCCGACGCACGGCTCACCGCGACCCGGCGCGAGGGCGCCGAGACGCGCCTCGAGTACACCCGCGGCGACGAGCGCTGGCGCTTCACGCTCGAGGGCCGCCGCCTCCGCCGCGCCGAGCTGGACCGCTCCGGCGGCCGCCAGACCGTCGAGCTGAAGGGCACCGCCGAGCTCGGCCTGCCGAAGCAGGCGGTCTACCGCGACTACGCCGCCTTCCGCGAATTGACGCTCACGCTGGACCACGCGAATGCAGCGCAACCGTTCCCGCCGGACACGTGGACCCCGGGCGCTCGCTAGCGCCGCCGCCCTCGCCGCCGCGCTCCTCACGGGCGCCTGCAACTACGGCTTCAGCGGCGGCGGCGGCTTCCCGCCCTCGATCCGAACGCTCTACATCGAGGCGCCCGAGAACGAGACCGACCGCGTCGACCTCAGCGACCAGCTCCTGACCGAGATGAACCAGAAGCTGCCGCGCTCGCTCGGCGTCCGCCCCGGCACGCGCGACGGCGCCGACGCCGTCGTCCGTACCAAGATCCTCCGTTACGACGACTCCGCCGGGAACTACCGCACCGACAACGCGGTGAACCCGGGTGCCGTCAAGGTCATCCAGAACCAGGTCAACATCTCCATGTCGGTCCAGATCATCGACCGGAAGCGCAACGAGATCCTCTGGGAGTCCTCGAGCCTGTCCGGGCAGGGGCAGTACAACCCCGACAAGGAGAGCGACCGCGACGGGCGCCGGCTCGCCATCGAGCGGCTCGTGCAGGCCGTCATCGATGGCGCGCAGTCGCAGTGGTGACCGCCCCATGGCCCTGCGCTTAGGCACCCGCGGCAGCGCGCTCGCCCTCTGGCAGGCGCGCCACGTCAAGCATCGCCTGGAGGCGGCCCACCCCGGCCTCCTCGTCGACATCGCCATCCTCCACACCACGGGCGATCGCATCACCGACGTCCCGCTCGCGAAGATCGGCGACAAGGGCCTCTTCACGAAGGAGCTCGACCGCGCACTCGACAGCGGACAGGTCGACCTCTGCGTCCACTCCCTGAAGGACGTCCCGACCCGCATCCCCGACGGCCTCGCGCTCGGCGCCATCCTGGAACGCGAAGACCCCCGCGACGCCTACGTGCCGGGGCAGGGGAGCGCCCCGCGCCTCGCCGACCTCCCGCCCGGTGCGCGGGTCGGCACGTCCTCGCTCCGCCGGCGCGCCCAGCTCCTGCACGCGCGCCCCGATCTCCAGGTCCACGACCTCCGCGGCAACCTCGACACGCGCCTCGCCCGGCTCGCCGATGGCGCCTTCGACGCCGCCATCCTCGCGCTCGCCGGCCTCCGCCGCCTCGGGCACGACGCCGCCGTCGGCGAGGTCCTCGGGCCGCCCGACTGGCTCCCCGCCGTCGGCCAGGGCGCCCTCGCCATCGCCATCCGCGAAGGCGACGCCGCCACCGCCGGCTTCGTCGCCGTCCTCGACCACCCGCCCACGCGCGCCGCCGTCGCCGCCGAGCGCGCGTTCCTCCGCGCGCTCGAGGGCGGCTGCCAGATCCCGATCGGCGCCGTCGCCGACGTCGACGGCGACTCACTCACGCTCGACGGTTTCGTCGCCTCGCTCGATGGACGGGAATACCTCCGATCCAGCATCGCGGGCCCGGTCGCCGAGGGCAGCCGCCTCGGCCGCCGTCTCGCCGACGCGCTCCTCGCCGACGGCGCGGACCGCGTGCTCGCCGAGGTGCGCCGCCTCTCCGCCGCCCAGCTCCCCCACGCCAGCGCACCGTGAGCCGCCCCGTCCCGCCGCTCGACAAGCTCCTCACCCGCGACCGGCTGCTCGCGCGGTTCCCACGCCCCCGTAGCGAGCGGGTCGTCTTCACGAACGGATGCTTCGACCTCCTCCACCGCGGGCACGTCGAGTACCTCTTCGCCGCGCGCGCCCTCGGCGACGCCCTCGTCGTCGGCCTCAACACCGACGACTCCGTCCGCCGCCTGAAGGGCCCCGGCCGCCCGCTCGTCCCCGAGAGCGACCGCGCATTCGTCCTCGCCGGGCTCGCCTGCGTGGACGCCGTCGTCCTCTTCGACGAGGACACGCCGCGCGAGCTCATCGCGGCGCTCCTCCCCGACGTCCTCGTCAAGGGCCGCGACTACCGCCCGGAGGACGTCGTCGGCCGCGCCGAGGTCGAGGCCGCCGGTGGGCGGCTCGTCCTCATCCCCATCGTCGAGGGCCGCTCCACGACCGGACTCCTCAACCGCATCCGGAGCCAGCAAGGATGACCATGCCTCCGCCGCGTACCGCGCGCGCGAACGATCAGCTCCGCCCCGTCACGCTCGAGCGCGGCGTAGCCCCCTTCGCCGAGGGCTCCTGCCTCGTTTCCTTCGGAGCCACCCGCGTGCTCTGCACCGCCACCGTCGAGGACGGGCTCCCCGACTGGCGGCGCGGCGCCGGCGCCGGCTGGGTCACCGCCGAGTACGCCATGCTCCCCCGCGCCACCTCCCGCCGCACGCCCCGAGAGCGCGGCAGGGTCGG
>DASVDK010000241.1:0-2534 GCA_036381125.1 Thermodesulfobacteriota bacterium
TTCGGGTTCCCGATCGACGTGCACGCACACGAGCCGAACACGATCTACGTCGTGCCGATCAAGAGCGACTCGGAGCACTTCCCGCCCGACGGCCGGCTGCGCGTGTACCGGAGCCGGACGGGCGGCGACGAATGGGAGCCGCTCACGAAGGGGCTGCCCCAGAGCCACTGCTACGTGAACGTGCTGCGAGACGCGATGGCCGTCGACTCGCTCGAGCCGTGCGGCGTCTACTTCGGGACGACCGGCGGTCAGGTGTACGCCTCGGCCGACGCCGGGGACACCTGGACGCCGATCGTCAGGGACCTGCCGGCCGTGCTGTCGGTCGAGGTGCAGACGCTGCGATGATCCGGGTGGTCCTCCCGGCGCACCTGAAGACGCTCGCGCGCGTCGAGGGCGAAGTGACGCTGCACGTCGAGGGCCGGGCGACGCTGGGCGCGGTCCTCGACGCGCTCGAGGCTCGCTATCCCATGCTGCGCGGGACGATCCGCGACCACGCCACCCGACGGCGCCGCGCCTTCGTGCGGTTCTTCGCCTGCGAGCAGGACCTGTCCCACGAGCCGCCGGACACGCCGCTCCCCGGTGCCGTGGCGAGCGGGGCGAAGCCCTTCCTGGTCGTGGGGGCCATGGCGGGCGGCTAGGGCCGGATACGCGCGGCGGCGGTCAACCGGGAGGGTACCGATCGTGACGTACGTGTTGTGGGTGGTTCAGGTGCTGCTCGCGCTCCTCTTCCTGTTCGCCGGCGGCACGAAGTTCGTCCTGCCGGTCGAGGCGATGAACGCGGCGGCGCCCGTCCAGTTCCCCGGCTGGTTCCTGCGGTTCATCGGCGTGGCCGAGGTGATGGGGGGGCTCGGTCTGGTCCTCCCCGGCCTCCTGCGCGTCCGGCCGGGCCTGACCCCGCTCGCGGCCGCCGGCCTGGTGATCATCATGATCGGCGCGACCGCGACCACGCTGGCCGGCCCGGACGACGCGGCGGCGCTGATCCCGGCAGCGGTGGGCCTCCTCCTGGCGTTCGTCGCCTACGGCCGCTGGCGCCTCGCGCCGATCCGCCCGTCGTCGCACCGGTCGGCCGCCGGCCCGGCCGCCGGCCGCGCGGTGACGGACGTCTGACGGGATCGGGCCGATACCCGCGCGCGGGGGAACGGGTGCGACCCGACTCCGGAGCCCCGCCCGAGGTGTCGGTGGAACACGGCTCGCCCGGTCGCGGCCGGGCGGCCGCCGGCCCCGAGGCCGGAAGGAGACTGCCGTGCAGGTTCAGCCGTATCTGTTTTTCGACGGTCGCTGCGAGGAGGCGCTCGAGTTCTACCGCCGCGCGCTCGGCGCGGAGGTGACGACGCTCATGCGCTTCAAGGAGAGCCCCGATCCCGGATCGTGCCCGCCCGCGCCCGGGGGCGCCGAGAAGGTGATGCACGCGGCCTTCCGGATCGGGGAGGCGACGCTGCTCGCGTCCGACGGCATGTGCGGCGGACGGCCGAGCTTCGCCGGCTTCTCCCTGTCGCTCACGGCCGCCGACGACGCGGAGGCGGAGCGGCGCTTCGCCGCGCTCGCCGACGGCGGGCGGGTGGAGATGCCGCTGGCCCGGACCTTCTTCGCCTCGAGCTTCGGCATGGTGACCGACCGCTTCGGTGTGACGTGGATGATCCACGTGCCGGCCGAGGTCCAGGCGAAGCGGTGATCAAGACCATCGCGATCGCTGTCGTCGCGCTGCTCGCCGGCGTCCTCGGCTACGCCGCGACCAGGCCCGACAGGTTCCGCATCGAGCGGACGGCGCGCATCGACGCCCGGCCGGAGAAGGTCTTCGCGCTCATCGAGGACTTCCGGGGCTGGCGCGCCTGGTCGCCGTGGGAGACCGTGGATCCCGCGATGGCGCGGACATACCGCGGCGCCGAACGCGGCAAGGGCGCCGTGTACGCGTGGGAGGGCAATCGCGACGTCGGCAAGGGGCGCATGGAGATCACCGACACGACGCCCCCCTCCAGGGTCGTGATCAGGCTCGAGTTCATCGAGCCGATGGAGGCGCAGAACACGTACCTCGCGAAGCTGATGGGGCTCTTCGTCGACATGGACCGCATGCTCGGCGCGCAGTTCGAGACGGGCCTCGCCAATCTGAAGGAGGTTGCCGAGGGGTGAGCGGCGCGCCCGGCGTCGGCACCCGGAACGTCGTGCGGATCGCCAAGGCCGGCGAGGCCTCGGAGGCGGTCGAGCGCCGTCGCGAGCTGGCCAAGGGGCGTGCGGGGAAGCAGCCCGCCGAGAAGCCGTCGCAGGCCGAGCCGCGCCGGGAGCGTCGAGGGGGCCGTCAGTCCTCGAGGACGGCCCGAAGGGCCGCGCGGAAGGCGCGGGCGACGGCCGCCCTGTCGAGGTCCGGATGGCGAACGGCCCGGATGGTCAGCCCCTCGAACAGCGCCATGATGAACTCGACCCGGGCATCGAGGTCGCTCTCGTTCCAGGGGCTCCCCCGGCGACCGGACCGCAGGGTCTCGCGCAGACCGTGCCGCGCCTTGGCGTCGACCGCCCGCACCATCTCGGCGATCTTGGGG